>CALXYE010000029.1 GCA_944392845.1 uncultured Alphaproteobacteria bacterium | reverse complement strand
ACTGCAACAGTTGTTGTGGGGCGGGCGGGATCCCAAGTTGCGCGTTCGATCGACGCTGAATGCTTTAAACGCTTTGAAAAAAGCGGGCTGGGTGTCCGAAAGCGACTGTTCGGAGCTGAAAGAGGCTTACGTTTTTCTCAGAACGGTCGAGCACCGTTTGCAAATGGTCGCGGATGAGCAGACTCAAACTCTGCCTCTTTCGGACGAAGAATTTGAAAAACTGGCAAAGTTTTCGGGGTTCGGCGGTTCCGCCGCATTTACGGAGGCTTTGTCAAAGCATATGGAACGCGTTTGCGACGCGTATGATTCCTTGTTCAAAAACGAAACCGAAGAAACGGAAGAACGCTGGGCGTTCGGGGGAACGGAGATTCCCGCCGAAACGCTTGAACGCTTAAAAGGGTTGGGGTTCAAACGTCTGGATTTCATCGCGGACAGCGTGCGCGGATGGTTATCGGGGCGTTATCGCGCGTTCAGAAGCGAACGGGCAAGGACGCTGATGGAAAGTCTGTTGCCGCGGGTCTTTCGCGCTTTGGCCAAAACGGGAGATGCCGACGGCGCGTTCGTGCGCTTCGACGGTTTTCTGCAAGGATTGCCTTCGGGAATCCAGCTGTTTTCTCTGTTCCAATCGCGTCCCGCTTTGCTGGATTTGACGGCGGAGGTCATTTCTTCTTCCCCGTATTTAGCGACATGGCTGGCACGGTCGCCCGATCTTTTTGATTCCGTTCTGTCGCCCGATTTCTTTGAGCCGTTTCCCGATCTTAAAGCATTAAAGGCGGAATTGGCGGAACGGTTTTCCGCCGCCGAAAGTGCGGAAGAGATATTGGAACCGCTGAACCGTTTCGTGCGCGAGAAAAAATTCAGAAGCGGCGTTCGCTTTTTGCGCGGGCTGGACGACGGTCGCGCCGTCGGAGCCGATCTGGCGAATTTGTCGGACGCGGCTTTGTCCGTTTTATGCCCCGCCGTCAGAAACGAATTTGAAAAACGTTTCGGCACGCTCAAAGGCGCGTCCTTCGCCTTTGTCGTTATGGGCAAGGCGGGCAGTCGCGAAATGAATTTCCGTTCCGATCTGGATATTTTGTTTTTGTACGACGCTTCCGAGGGAACGGTTTCCGAAGGCGGGCGTTCCGAGTTGTCCGCGGGGACGTATTTCGCCCGATTGGGACAAAGGCTTGTCGGGGCGTTGACCTCAAATACCAAAGAGGGCGTGCTGTGGGCGGCCGACATGCGCTTGCGTCCGTCCGGCAGCGCGGGACCCGCCGCCGTCGCCGCAACGTCCTTCCGCCGTTATTACGCTTCCGAGGCATGGACGTGGGAAAAGATGGCGATGTGCAAGGCGCGCGTTGCCTGGGGCGATACGGAAGAGGCGGAAAACGACATCCGCGCCGTTTTGACGCGGGGGACGGACGAAAATCTCCTGCGCGCCGACGTCGCGGATATGTACAGGCGCGTCATTGAAGCTCATCCGCCGAAGTCCGAATGGGACGTAAAATACGGAGCGGGCGGCATGGTTGAAATTGAATTCGGCATTCAGTATCTGCAGTTAAAGCACGGCAGGGAACATCCCGACTTGTTATTGCGGTCGGTGCATTCCGTTCTGGAACGGGCCCGTATTTCGGGGCTTATTCCTGCGGAAACTTTTGAAGCGTTGGACGAGGCTTACCTCTTATGGCAAAACCTGTCGGTTTTGTTTTCCCTGTGTTTTGAGGAAAACGAAACGCCCTCCGAAGAAACGAGCGGCGCAAATGAGAAAATATGCGCGTTCTGCGGCGTTTCCGATTTTCCTTCGGCTCTTGAAAAAGTTCGCGAAACGGCGCGCCGCGCGGCGTTATGCCGGCTGTTCTGAAATACGGACGGCTCCTTTGAGATGGACGGCCGCCCGATCGGCCGTTTCCGCATCGTTGGCATGCACGAAAGCCAGAGGAATGCGCGGGGAAACGTACATGCCGGGTTTGCACATGTTCGTATAGCCCGCCGCGTAATCAATCTTTTGTTCCAAATACAGGTGTCCGCCGCCCATTTGAATGACGGCCAGCCCGATCCAGCGGAGGTTCATACCTTCGACGTATCCTTCCCTGTCGGGATAGACGGGGCGGATGATCTGAGCCGTCGGCAGGTACGGCGCGGGATTTTCCGTAAAGCCGGGGGAAACGCCCTGTTCGCACAACATCTTTCCGAAATGTTCCGCGGCGCTTCCCGACGACAGAGCCGTTTCAATTTTTTCCTTCGCTTCTTCCGCCGTTGAGGCAAGCCCGTTTTGCAACAAAGATGCCGAACAAAGACGGACGACCTCTTCGTGCAGTTCGGCATCGCGCTGTTTCGGCGAACAGGTCAGGTATGACCAGGATTCTTGAATCTCAAGGGCGTTTCCGATGTTTGACCCGATGATACGATCCATATCGGAATATGTAAAAGCCGTTTCGATTTCAAACGCCTTACCCGCTTCTTTGATTTTTTCTGCGCAGTTTCGGGCGGCTTCAATCGTTTCGGTAAAAGCGCCGCTGCCCGATTTTATGTCTACGGCCAGCGTTTTTAATCCGCTTGCGATCTTTTTCGCCATCATGGACATGATCAGCATCGGAACGCTGTTAACGGTGGCCGTAACGTCGCGGATGCCTTGGATGCGGCTGTCGGCGGGGATGATCTGATCCGTCGGGGACATAAAGGCGCATCCCGCGTTTCTGAGCGTTTTGCGGAAACGGCTGAGCGACGGGCGGGAAGTAAACCCCCTGATGCTTTCCAGTTTGTCCAGCGAACCGCCCGTATGATAAAGCATCCGTTCGCACATCATCGGAGCGTAAGCGCCGCAAGCCGCCATGATCGGCGCGGAAAGGATTTCTAACTTGTCTCCGACTCCCGGCATGGCGCACAGTCCGACGACGGGACCGTCCAGATCGGCCGCCGACCAGTCAAGCACCATGCCCGTATCAACGATGGCATTGATGAAACCGATCATTTCGTCGGTGTCCGTACCGTTGATCAGCATCGCCATCGTCAGCGCGGCGATCTGCCCGTCCGAAACCGACCAATCGTCGATTCCCCTGACGAATTCTTCGATTTCTTCAGAGGTCAGCTTTTTTCCGTCCCGCTTTTTTCCGATGATTTCCTGAGGCAGCATTATTAGGCATCCGATGTTTGAAAGCTCGTGCAAAAAGGGCATCCGCGAAGATGCCCTTTGTTTTTTATTTCAAAAAAGACGTTCCGTCCTGGCAGGGCGGCAGTCCGAAGTAATCGGCAATCGTTTGGCCGATATCGGCATATGTGTCGCGCCGTCCGATATAACGGGGTTTGATTCCGGGGCCGAACATGATGACGGGGACGTGTTCGCGCGTGTGGTCCGTGCCTTTGTAGGTCGGATCGCACCCGTGGTCGGCGGTAATGAAAACAATGTCGCCTTCCTTCAGTTCTTTCATCAGTTCGGGCAGGCGGCCGTCAAAATATTCCAGTCCCGCGGCATAACCCGAAACGTCGCGGCGGTGGCCGAACATCATGTCAAAATCGACGAAATTCGGGAAGATGATTGTCCTGTCGCCCGCCGTTTTGACCTGTTCCAGCGTACGGTCGAATATTTCGGGAAGCCCCGAAGCCTTGACGGCTTTGGTAATGCCCTGTCCCGCGAAAATATCGCTGATTTTGCCGATGGAAACGACTTCTCCGCCGGCTTCCTTCATCTTGTCCAAAACGGTCGGAGCGGGGGGCAGAACGGAATAGTCGTGGCGTCCCGCCGTGCGTTTGAACGTTTCTTTCGTTTCGCCGTCAAAGGGGCGGGCAATAACGCGGGCAATGTTGTATTTGTCAACCAGCTTGCGCGCGATTTTGCAAATTTCGTACAGCCTTTCCAATCCGAAATGCTTTTCATGGGCGCAGATCTGAAAAACGCTGTCCGCCGACGTATAGACAATGGGTTTGCCCGTTTTAATGTGTTCTTCGCCCAATTCTTCCAAAATTACGGTGCCCGATGCCGCTTTGTTTCCCAATACGCCGGGAATTTTGGCTTCCTTGACGAATTCGTCAATCAGTTCTTTCGGAAAACTGGGATATTCGGGCGGAAAATATCCCCAGTTGAAACGCACGGGAACGCCGGCCATTTCCCAATGGCCGCTGGAGGTGTCCTTGCCTTTGCTGATTTCCTTGGAATAGCCGTAAACGCCCGTGATTTCCGAAACGGGAATCTCTAAATTCGGCGCGTACTCGCCGTTACACTGCTTGTACAGCTCGCCTAAGCCCAGTTTAACCATATTCGGCAACTTTAAGGGACCCGTTCGCCCTTTTTCGGCTTTTCCCGCCGCGCAGGCTTTGGCGATATCGCCCAGAGTATCCGCACCGACGTCCCCGAAATCGGCCGCATCGGGCGCTTCTCCGACGCCGAAGGAATCCAACATTAAAATAATTGCCCGTTTCATTTTTCCACCTTTGTTTCGTTCGTCACTCGGTTATCGTTTCGATGAGCACACTCGTTTCCCGCGGCGCATCGGACGACGTTTGAACCATATTTTGCAACATTTGTTCCGCTTCGGCAAACGTTTCTTCGTCGGCGGCGCGGATCACGGCGATCGGATGATCTTTGTCGGCGTATTCGCCGATTCGGATAAAGTCCGTAAAGCCGACGGAATAGTCAATTTTTTGGTCGGAGGTCACGCGCTGCCCGCCCAAAACGGTCAGCGCCGTTCCGATTCCCTTGGCGTCCGTTTTGACGACGTATCCTTCGCGTTTCGCGTAAACGGGGCGGCAAACGGGCGCTTGAGGCAGATATTTTTGCACGTCGTCCGTAAAATCCGCGGGGCCGCCCAAAGCGGCGACCATTTTTGCAAACCTTTCCAAGGCTTCGCCGCCGTCCAAAGCCCGCTCCGTTTTTTCGCGCGCTTCTTCGTCGGAAGCGGCCAATCCCGAAAGCCTTAAAGCTTGAACGCTCAGCGCCGTCACGACTTCGCTCAGCCGCGAATCGCGACGCGCTCCTTTTAAAAAGTCGACGGCTTCGGCGACTTCAAGTGCGTTTCCGACGGTTCTGCCCAAGACCTGGTTCATGTCCGTTAACACGGCATGCGTCGGTAATCCCGCCTTTTTCGCGACGGCGACGATCGTTTTAGCCAGACGCCGCGCGTCTTCAACGCCTTGCATGAAGGCGCCGTTACCGCATTTTATGTCCGTTACGAGGGCGTCAAGACCTTCCGCCATTTTTTTTGAAAGGACGGACGAAGCGATCAGGGGAATTGAAGCAATACTGCCCGTAACGTCGCGAACGGCGTAAAGGCGTTTGTCCGCGGGAGCCAGATCGCCCGTCTGTCCGATGGCGGCGCACCCCGCTTCTTTTGTCGCGCGCCGGAAAAGCTCCGTTGACGGCATGGTTGCATATCCGGGGATGCTGTCCAGCTTGTCGGCCGTTCCGCCCGTGTGTCCCAATCCGCGTCCCGAGATCATCGGAACAAATCCGCCGCATGCCGCAATGACGGGCGCAAGGATCAGGCTGGTTTTGTCGCCGACGCCGCCCGTCGAATGTTTGTCCAGAACGGGGCCGCCCAATTTCTCGGCGTCCCAGTTCAAAACTTCGCCCGAACGGGCCATGGCTTCCGTCAGCACGGCCGTTTCGGCTTCATCCATGCCCTTAAGGCAAACGGCCATTGCAAAAGCCGCAATCTGGCATTCCGAAACGGACCAGTCGGTTATCCCTTTGATGAAAAATTCAATCTCTTCATCGGACAGCCGCTGCCCGTCTCGTTTATGCCGGATGACTTCCTGCGGAAGCATGCTCAGTATCCTTGGTTGTCGGAAGGCGCCTTGCCGTACCCCATGGAAGCCAACAGGCTGTCGCGCAATCCGCTGGCGCCGAAACGGAACGTCATCAGCCCGATCCATTTCGGCCCCATGATCTTGTCCGCCAGCGTCATATAGTCGGCGGCCTGTTCCGTCGTGCGTACGCCCCCCGAAGCTTTAAAGCCGACGGGTTTGCCCGATTCTCTGATGACTTCAAGCATGACGTTCGCGGCTTCCAACGTCGCCGAAACGGGCGTTTTTCCCGTCGACGTCTTGATGAAGTCCGCGCCGCACGCGATCGACAGGCGGCTGGCTTCGGCGATCGTGTTGGCATGCGCCAAAACGCCGCTTCAATAATGACTTTCAGCGTTTTGCCTTCGCAGGCCTTGCGCGTCGCGACCAACAACGCTTTTGCGGACGCCGCGTCGCCTTCCATAAATGCTTTGTAAGGCAAAACGACGTCAATTTCGTCGGCGCCGTCGGCAATCGCCTGTTTCGTTTCGGCGACCGTCGCTTCGACGTCCGTGCCGCCGTGCGGGAAGTTGACGACCGTCGCAATGCGGACGGGCGTTCCCTTTAACGCTTCCTTCGCCGTTTTGACGAAGCGGGGCCAGATGCAAACGGCGGCGGTATGTCCGAATTCGCCGTGTGCTTTGGCGCATAAATCCTTGACGGTTTCTTCCGTGTCCGAATCGTTCAGACTGGTCAAATCCAACAGCCCCAAAGCTCTGGCGGCCTGTTCCTTTAAAAACGTATCCATGATTTAAATCTCCGCTACCAAACGTGTGATGACGCGCTGAAGTTTCTTGCCGGCTTCGTTTGCCTGAGCCAGCGTTTCCTCGTGCGTTTGTTTTTCGTTGACCATGCCCGCGCCGTAGTTCGTGATAACGGATACGCCCGCGACCTTCATGCCGCAGTGGATGGCGCACAGCGTTTCGGAAACGGTGGACATGCCGACCGCATTCGCCCCCAGCATCCTGAACATCATGATTTCGGCAGGCGTTTCAAAGTTCGGGCCCGACGTCATCAGATAGACGCCCATGTACATGTTCACGCCTTCTTTTTCCGCCGCTTCAATCATCTTTTTGCGCAGTTCGGGATCATAGGCGTAGGTCATGTCGGGGAAACGGGGGCCGAATTCTTCGTCGTTCGGTCCGATCAGAGGATTGCATCCCGACAGGTTGATGTGGTCGGATATGACCATCAGGCTGCCCGGTCCCATATCGCTGTTTAATGATCCCGCCGCGTTCGTCAGGATCATTTTTTCGATGCCGACCTTTTTATAGGCGCGGATGACCAGCGCCAAAGACGCGGGACTGTGCCCTTCATAGAAATGAACGCGACCCTGCATGCATAAAACGTCAACGCCGTTGAGCTTTCCGATGACAAGGCGGCCCGCATGACCCGAAACGGTTGAACGGGGTAAGCCTTCAATTTCTTCATAGGGGATGATGACGGGGTTTTCAACGGCTTCTGCCATGCCGCCCAGGCCGCTTCCCAAAATGATGCCGATTTTCGGACGGTAGTTGCCGATCTTGGCCTTGATTTGCGCGGCGACCTGATTGATTGTTTCTTTCATTGAAATCCTCTTATGTGTTTTTAGACGATAGACCCGGCTTAACGTCCCAAATTTTCGGGGCCGAACGAAACCGGTAAAAGTTCGGACAAAAGCATTGTCTTGCGCACGCCGTTGCGGTCGCAAATGTGAACAACCGTCTGAGGCGTTGCAAATTCCCGAATCCTTTGGCGGCACGAACCGCACGGGGAAACCAGATTTTCTCCGTCGCCCATCACGACGATTTCGGCAATTTTATCGTCTCCGCCCAAAATCATTGCGGAAACGGCGCCCTGTTCGGCGCACGACCCCGCGGGATAGGCCGCGTTTTCAACGTTGCAGCCGGCATACAGCCTGCCGCTTTGAGCCCTGATAACCGCTCCGACGGGAAAACGCGAATACGGAACATACGCCCGCTCCATAGCGTCGCGGGCCATTTGAAGCATTTCGTCCAACGTATTCATTTATTTTGTCCTTAGTTCGATCCGTACCGAGTACGGGTAAATTATTAAAGTAATAACAGAATTTTCGCCTGCCGCCATCATTTTTTTGCGCCCGTTCAAAGAGCGGGCTTTTCATTCGGCGAAAAAAACGTTGGTTTTCGCCGCGCCGTATTTTATAAGAAAACAGTTTCCCTGTTGATTTAAGAGGTTAATGTCATGAAGATCCCTCCCGAATTTCCGACCCTGCACATTTTGCAACATCCTTTGATTCAGCATAAGCTGACGCTGATGCGCGACGTTACGACGTCGACTCGGACGTTCAGGGAGCTGCTGAAGGAGATCGCCCTTTTGATGGGATATGAGGTGACGCGCGCGCTACCCCTGACGTATGAAGAAATTGAAACGCCGCTGTGCAAAATGAAGGCTCCCGTCATCGCGGGTAAGAAGCTGGCGATCGTTCCGATTCTGAGGGCCGGCATCGGCATGGCTGACGGCCTGTTACAGCTGATTCCTTCGGCGCGCGTCGGGCACATCGGCCTGTATCGCGATCCCGAAACGCTGAAGCCCGTCGAATATTTGGTCAAGCTGCCCCCCGTCGACGATCGTCTGTTTATTTTGGTGGATCCGATGCTGGCGACGGGAAATTCCGCGAACGCCGCCGTTGACGCGTTGACCAAGCGCGGCGTTTCCGAAGACAAGATCGTCTTTTTGGCTTTGGTCGCGGCGCCCGAAGGCGTCAGGGTTTTCTCCGAAGCTCACCCGAAGGTTCCCATCTATGTCGCGACGCTTGACGAACGTTTGAACGAACACGCTTACATCGTTCCCGGACTGGGCGATGCGGGGGATCGTTTATTCGGTACAAAAACCCGATAAATTTGATATACTTGTCGCTGTCGGTATGTTTTTGCGGAGGGGGCTCGCGTGAAAAAAACGCTCATCATCCTGTCGGTAGTCTTGGTTTTATTGGGAGGCGTCGGCTATTTCGTCCTGCCGACGACGATCGATTGGGAGGATTACGCCAAGGAGGTTTCCGCCGCCGTAAAAAAGACCACGGGCCGTTCTCTGGTGATTCAGGGAAAGCCCGTTTTTACGATGCGTCCCGTGCCCGTTTTAAAGCTGGGAAAGCTGACGATGACGAACGCCGCGGGGGCGTCCATGCCGAATATGATGACGGCCGAAGGCGCCGAAATCCTGTTTGATGCGGGCGCTTTGTTCCGCCGCCAAACCCGAATCAAAAAGATTACGCTTTATTCTCCGAAGTTCTTTGTTGAAGACCTGCAGGACGGTACGCCGAACTGGCAGCCGTCCTTTTTGCTGCGCGCGCCGTCGGGGAAGGGCGTCGGTTTTGAAAGCCTGCTGGTTCGCAACGGTTCGGCTTTCGTGCGCCCCGACAAGTATTCCGAACCGCAGACCTGGAGCAACATTAACGCCGAAGTCTTCGCCGATACCATGCAGGGGCCGTTTTTTCTGGAGGGCAATCTGTCCGCGTTATCGACGACTTTCGGCTTTTCGATGAAGATCGAAAAAATCGAACCCGGCAAATCTCCCGAATTTAATCTGCGCCTGACGAACGCTCCTGCCGAAGCGACGTTTACTTTCGCGGGCGGTTACGGTGCGAAGGACGGGGACAAGGATGCTTTGGAAGGCAACGTCAATTTTGAAATCCGCAAAACGTCGGAAGCGGCGAAGATTCTTTTCCCCGATGCGAAGCCCCTGCCCGCGGATCTGTTCCGCCCTCTGGTCGGCAATCTGATCGTAAAGAGCAAGTCTTCGGAACGTCTGACGGAGTTGAGCGAAGTTCTGTTCAAGTACGGTTCTTCTTCGGCGACGGGAAAGTTTGAGGTCAGACGCCTGAGCCCCGAAGAAAAGGCCGCGAGGGAGACCGCGGCTCCCGCGGGCGAGGAGCAGGAAGGCGAAGAAGATATATTTTTAATTGATCCCGATCGCCCGAATCAGAAATTTTCCCTTAAAGATCTGCCCGAAAAACTGAACATCCATGAAAATTCGTTGCCGAAAATTATTAAGGGCAATTTTTTGTTTTCACAGTTTGCGGCGGATCCGTGGGTAAAAAATGCGGGAGCGCTGATCGACTTTTTGGCGGAATCGGAAAGCGTGTCGGGAACGGACGACGAGTATGACATTGACGTCGCTTTTGACACGGCGGAGCTGAACGGCGATTTGATCCGCCAGATGAAGATGTCTTTTTCCGAAGATCCGAAAGGCATAAAAATATCGGGCATTCAGGCGTCTTTGCCGGGAAATGCGTCCGTTTCGGGCGACGTCGTCCTGCAAACGGCCTCCAAGCAGCCCGTTTTCGCGGGAGAAGCGCGCATTGAGGCGGATAACGCGGGCGCTTTGCTGCGTTGGGGAGGATTGAAGATTCCCGAAGAAATCCCCCAAAACATGTTGCGATCCTTTTCAATGTCGTCAAAATTCAAAGCGGCAAAAAGCGGGGTCGTTTTGGAAAACGCCGACGTTTCCCTGGATCAGATCAAGTTGAAGGGCGGGCTAAGCCTGCGTCGGGGAGGGCGCAAAGCTCTGTCCGTCACCGCCGACGTCAACGGGTTGGATTTCGACGTGTATTTTCCGAAATCCCGCGAAGAAGCCGTAAAGCGGCATGAAGAATTTTTTTCCGCGTCGCTTTCTCCGACTCAAAAGATACGCCGCCTTTTTGACGGATTGGCTTTTTTGAATGACGCGGATGTCGCCCTGAAGCTGAAAACGGGGTCGTTTTCGTGGGGAAATTTAAAAGCGGACGAGGTGTCCGCCGAGTTGTCGGCCGTTCGCGGATATATGCAGATCAAAAATCTGGCGGTCAAAAATTTCGCGACGGCGTCGTTCAACATGTCGGGCGGTCTT
>CALXYE010000028.1 GCA_944392845.1 uncultured Alphaproteobacteria bacterium | reverse complement strand
TCGCAAAGCTTTTTCAGGTCGCCTTTGTATCTGGCGAACAGAGTTGAAAACGTCGTCAGCGGAATTGAGGGGGAAACGGCGTCTTTGACCTGCCTGATCAGCTGGGAATCCGTGACGACTAAAGCGGGCGGAGTTTTCATATTGTTTATGACGTTTTTGCAGTCTTCGGCGTTTTGGACGGTATAAGCGAACGCCTGCGCGTCCAAAATGTCGCGGATGGCTTGCACCTGAGGCAGAATCAGGCGTCCTTTCGGTGCGGAAGTATCAATGGGGCAAACGCAAATAACGGTATCGCCTTTTTTAATCAAATCGCGCAACAGGGGGGGCGCATTTTTAACGTAATCCGGGACAAGGGTCTTCAGAATTTCTTTAAACTCTTCGATGTTTGTTTTTTTCTCGGCGCTGACGCGGATGAACGGAAAATCAAAAGAAACGTCGCTTTCGGGCAGGATATCGGCTTTGTTAAAGACCAGAACGAACGGAATGTTCAATTCTTTTGCGGTTTTGATCAGGGCTTTTTCAAAATCGCCGAAACAACCGTCCGAAACGATTACGGCAATGTCGGATTTATAAAGGATGCGGCGGGTGGCTTGGACTCTTTTTTCGCCGACTTCGCCGATATCGTCGATGCCTGCGGTATCAAAGAAGGTCACGGGACCTACGGGAATGAGTTCGTAAATTTTTGCAACGGCGTCGGTCGTTGTTCCCGCCGTATTTGAAACGATGGAGACGCTTTGTCCGCACAAAGCGTTTAAGAGGGATGATTTTCCGACGTTTCTGCGTCCGAACAGCCCGATGTTCAAACGTTCTCCGCGAGGCGCCGTTTCCGTCATTTCAGTTCTCCGTCCCGATTGGAAATTTATTTAAAAATATAAGATTTTTCGGAACAAAAGTCGATAGACAAAGCATATTTTTTAAAGGGCGTCGAGTGCTAGTCTGTTAAGCAATTTTGTTGACAAAAAGGCTGTTTTTGGTCTAAAAAGAAAAACAGGCCGTTTATTTGAAAAGGGGCGAAAATGTTTTCAAAAACAGCGGATTTTTGTAAGAAGGGCGACATCAAGGCTTTTGCAAGCGGAAAGTCGGGAAAGACGGCGCTTGCCGACAAGTTTCGCACCAAAGTCATGGCGACGGCGATTTTTCTGTCCGGCATTGCGGCGCCGACATTGAATTCCGCGTTTGCGCAACAACGTCAAAAAATTCAAATACGTCCCCGCGTGGAAAATGCGACGTGCAAGACGGCGTCCGGAGAAACGTTGACGTATCGGATTTATAATCCGTTCAATGATTCGATACATGCGGCATGCATAAAGAAAACGGTGGATGCCGCGGTGGCAACTCCGACGGGCGAAGCGGTATTGAAACCCTTTATGCAGAAAAAAGGGATGATTGCCATGCGCGAAGGCATGGGCAACACGGTGGGAATGTACCACATCAACAGCAACAGCATTTATTTGAATGCGGATTTTATCAATTATGTTGAAAACGGGATGGCGTATTTAAAGTCTTCTCTGGTTCACGAAGCGGCGCATGCCAAGCAAAATTACGCGGGAGTGGCGCTTGATCGTTCAATGAATGCGGCGACGATGTTTCGGGTGGGCAGGGCGTTGGAAGCCGATGCCAATATGCACCAGCTGTTTGCCGCAAAGGAAATGGCGGCGAACGGCGATTCTTTGGTGTGGAAAGTGATGGAAAACGAAAAGCCGACAATGGTAAAGGCCATGCTGGAAGCACAACGCAACGGGGCGGACAGGGCTCAAACGGCGAAAGCCGCCATGCTGGCTTATTACGAAGACGACCGCTATATTTCCATTTATGACAAAAGCTATTTGGAATTGGCTCAAGGGGCGGGATACGTTGATGCGGATACGGCAAAAAAGCGTTCTCAGACGAATCTGACGCCCGCGCAAATTGCCGCAAAGGCCTGTGTAATGGGCAAGACGCCTTATTTGGGGAACGAAGGGGGCGTTTTGTTAAGCGATTCTTTGAGAAGTGCGGTTTCCGAAGAAGTTTACGAACAGCTGGCTCAAACATCCCTTCAACACGAAGAAGCGTTAAAGAAATGCGGCGTAACGGGAGTAAAGGCGGATGTTTCCTATAAAACGCTTTATGTCCGCCGCAAGGACGGGACGTACCTTGCTCCGCAAAAGGCCGTTCAAACGGCGGTAAACGCGGCGGTGCGAAACAAGGCGGCGGTAAGATAAATGAGCGTTTCCGATTTTTTTAAGAAAAAAACAAAAGAATATCCTTCAGGGGCAAAGAAAAACACTCTGAAAGGGCATTTGTTCCGCTCACGCGTTTGGGCGGCGGCTCTGGTTCTGTCCGGATCGGCTTTGCCCGTTGCGGGACAGACGTATTACGGTAAGTCCGAAGATTTGAAAAAACAGGTGCTGACTGAGGCGTTTGAACGCCATTCTCTGTCCGAACGGGGCGATACGCTGCTCAGCTATAAAATGCTGGGAAGCAAAACGGACGCGGAACGGGTCGGCGTTTTGGTCAACAGGCTGATGGAAACACCGACGGGGGCATCCGTCCTTAAAGAATTGGAAAAGCACGATTGCGTGATTGCCTTAATGCCCGTTTTGGGAAACAACTTCGGCCTTTATGTGCCCGAAATTAATTCCGTTTTATTGAACGCGCAGGCGCCCGATTCCGTTCTGATTTCGACGCTTGTTCACGAAGGGACTCACGCGCGTCAGGTGCGTTCGACGGGCTATAACCTTGATTTTAAATTAGATCTGGCGTCTTTGTTCACATTGGGGCGCGCCATGGAAGCGGATGCGACCAAAAATCAGGTCTTGGTCGCGCGCGAGTTGGCCGAATTGGGAGATTCGTCGGCATGGAATGCCGTAAAAGCGGATTGCGTTTATCCCGTTCGCGCTTTTGAAGAGGCGCTGCATAAAACTCCGGGCGACAGGCGGGCGGCCGAGCGGGCTGCGTTTTTGGGATATTACGGCGACCGCGCTTACCTTGAACAATACGAGGTTCTTTATACGTCGGCATTTATCAAAGCCTGCCGCGATACGCCGCCCGAAAAGCTCGGCGAATTGGGCAGCATGTCCCTGTCCGTTGACAGCATTGCGGCAAAAATCTGCGTTTCGGACGGAAGCTCGTATTTGCCCGATGCTTCGGCGCTGAAAGATTCGACAAGGTATTTTATTCGGGATTATACCAAAAAAAATCTGGACAGCACCGTTGACTTTTTAATGAAGCGGCGCAGGGAACATTCGTCCGGGAAAGAAAATTCGCCGATTTCGCGGGATGTTTCTTATAAAAATTTCTATATCTTGAAATTCACGGGAGGCTTTGAAAAGCCCGAAACGAAACCTGCGGAAAAGAAGGAACTTCCCGACGTCCGCCGTGTTGCGGCTCTGAAGGCGGGGGCGGAGCGTTAATCCGCGGACAAAGCAAATTTCATTTGTCTGATCAGTCCGAGGGCTTCTTTTTCTTCCTTATCGCAGACGCTTTTTGTCAGCTTTCCGTAATTTCTGCGGACTTCCGACTGAACGGAGCGGATGATGTTCGGCTCTCTTATATTGAACAGCCATGAGGAAAAGGCGCCCGAAAACGCAAAAACGACGGCTTCCCTCGTCGCTAAAGTTCCGTTATTGATTTCTTTCTGAAGCTCGTGCGTTATTTTGTGCAGAGCCATTTCTATCGCCGTCAGACGTATCTCCTGTACGGTTTTGTCCTTTTTGCACAGAACCATCATGGCGTATAAGGGCTTCAGTTCGTTTGAAAAGGGGCGCAGGCTTCGGTTCAGTTCGCGGACGGTTGCCGCAGCGCGGATGTTTTCCTTTTCGCGAACCGCGGACAGAATGTCGTCGGCTTTTGAAAACGGACGGGTTGCTTCAAAATTCCCGACAAAAACGCCCGCGACAAAAACGGCGGCGGCAAAAAGAAGGGTAAAAAGCGTTTTCAGCATTGATTTATACCTTTTTTTAGCTTTTGTCTGAAATGATGAAAAAATAAGTATAGTATTTTCAATACTTATGCCAGACTTTTTGCGGAGAGGGATCGAATTGGCAAAGCGCGGACAAAAACGGGAAACGGAACGGCCGTCCTTGATGGCGTTGGAACCGCGCTATATGTACGACGCGGCGGGGATCGCCGCTTTGGATGAATTCAAGAACCTGATTTATGAGAACGGCGCCTCAAAGATTGACGCGTTGCAGTCTTCCGCCGACGCAAACCCGGCGGAACGCGACGCCGCGGGAACTTTCGGCGCTTCTGATCCTTTGGCTTTTCCCGTTTTTAAAGAGCCTGCGGGCGGGGAGCTTCGCGAGGAGTTTTCCGCGAATTACGAAGCGGCAACGTTGCAGGATATACCGACCGGTCCTTCGGGGCGAAGCACTTACGCGCTGTCGGGGGCGTTTTCCCTTCCTTTCCTGCAGGGAAATCCGATCGGCTATTTATGGACGGCGCCGACGGAGGAAGGCGGGATGACTTCTCTTGACACGCGGGAATATTTTAAAACGTTGAACAAAGAGCTCGCCGCGGGGAGTGTGCCTCAGACGGAAGCGGAGCGTCTGGTGGACGCTTTGATCTGGCAGGAAGACGCTTCCGCGGAAATGGCGGAGCGCATGGAATCTTTTGAAAACGAAAAGACAAATCTGGACGATATTGTCGATATCGTGTCGGAACTGATGCCCGTCGCCCAAAAACAGGGGGACGCTATGGCAAACGCGTTGGAAAATATTGATCTGAACGCGACGGACGAATATCTGGAAACGGCCGATCCTGCCGCTTTTGACGAAGTGCTGAACCGCTTGGAGGTTGATGTCCGTACGATGACGAAAGACGTCTTGACGGATAAGGCTTTGGAAGAGGCGGACGCCGAGTTTGCGGCAATGGAGGACGCCGTGCGGGATGAATTTGCCGCAATGGATGCCGCCGAAACGCAGGCGGAACTGGACGCGTCGGAAAACGTATATTCATATGATATGGACGATTTCCTGCTTTATTCCGACTTCGACGAACTCGTGTGGAATCAATGGGTGAACGATATGCGGGATATGGGGACGATGTTGGATGCGGGGGACGACGCGCTGGCAAAGTGGATGGAGGAAAACGCCGATCTTCCCGAGTTCGCTCCTCCTCTTGACAACGAAGGGGATTCCGCGCAAATTCAAAATAAGGTTTCCGAGTTCGGCGACGGCATTTCGGATCTGCTTCAACGACTTGAAAAAACATTACAGAATATCGCTAAGGACCGAAAATGACAGACAGGCTGAATAAAAACGGTACGGCTTCGCTTTTTTCGAAGGACAGGAAACGTTTCTTGGCAACGTGCGCCGTCATTGCGCTGGCCGTCGGATGTACCGTGACGCCGAAACCGCTCAGCGATTGGGAACGCGCCGTCCGCGTTGACCGCGATATTCAGGAAATGTTCGGTTCTCAAAGGACGGAAGTCGTTTCGAAGCCGATTTCGCTGTATGATGCGATGGCGCGCGCGCTGAAATATAATCTGGACGCCAGACTAAAGTTGATGGAAGCGGCGTTGGCGGAAAAACAGTACAATCTGACGTCCGTCGATATGTTGCCCAAGATTTCCGCGGGAGCGGGATATGCGGGGCGTTCAAAATACGAAGCCGTCGTGTCAAAATCAATGCAGACCGGCATCGTTTCTCCGTCGGCGTACGCTTACGGCGATAAATCTCACGGCACGGCGGATTTGCAAATTTCTTGGAACGTTTTGGATTTCGGCGTCAGCTATTTTCAGGCCAGGCAGGACGCCAACAAGATCCTGATCGCGAAAGAACGCCGCCGCAAGCTGATTCATTCCCTGTTGCAGGAAGTTCGCGTGACGTATTGGCAGGCATTGGCTGACGAGCGTCTGGCGCGTCAGGTTGACGATCTGATGGAAGAGGCGACCTTCGCATTGGAAAACGCGCGGGAAGTCGAGCGTCAGCGCCTGAAAGATCCGTCCGTCGTTTTGAATTACCAGATGACCCTGATGGAAACGATGCGCGATTTAAGCGAGATGAAAAAGGAATTGCTGTTGGCGCGCGAACGGCTGGCTTCTTTGATGAACTTAAAACCCGGCACGCGTTACCGTCTGGTCGGCCCCGAGGAAGGGAACTTTGTGCTTCCCGACATCCGCTCCAATCTTGACCGATTGGAATGGTTGGCGCTGATGAACCGTCCCGAATTGCGCGAGGAAGACTACAGATTGCAAAATACGCGTCTGGAAGCCAAAAAATCGCTGGTTAAGCTGATGCCTAACCTGAATTTGGCCTTGTCGGGAAATTATGACAGTGACGAGTTCCTGTCGGGCAAGTCTTGGGTACAAGCCGCGCTTCAGCTGGGGTGGAACCTGTTGAATCCGATGCAGATGCAAAAAACGCTGTCTTTGGCGGAAACGAAGGAAGCCGCCGATAATCTCAGGCGTCAGGCCGTCGCGATGGCCGTGCTGACCCAGACCCATATCGGTTGGGGGCGTTATCAGGGCGCGAAGGAAACTTATCTGTTGAGCGTCGAAATATCAAACGTCGCGGAAAAGCTGGCGGAACAGTCCGCAAACGCGTCGGCGGCGGATTCCCTGTCCGATGCGGAGCAGGTGTCGGCTTCGGCGCGCGCGCTGTTTGCTAAATTGCGTACGGCGATGAATTTCGCCGAATTACAGGACGCGACGGGAAACATGTATGTAACCTTGGGCGTTGACCCGTTGCCCGAAAGCGTCGTCGCGGACGATATCGAGACGCTTTCCAGAGGGCTGGAACGCGTGATGACCGCGTGGGATTTGGGGCGCTTTACGAACGAAGATTATCCGCGTATTCCGCCCGTGCCGATGCGCCGCCCGACGATCGCTTTGCAGGTTAAACTGCCCTCTAAGAAGGTGTTTGAGGATTCGCGCTTTGTCATGACGATAGAGCCTTCCGCCTTCGCCGAGGCGGAATTGGGCGACGGCACCGTTTATTCGGCGACAATGCGCGACGGGTCAAAGCTACCCGTTTGGATGTATTTCGACGCGAACACCCTGACCCTGTCGGGCAAGCCGCCCGCCTTGGCAAAGGGGCTCTATGAAATCAAAATCACCGCCAGAAACAAAAAGAACATGAGCGCGTATATCATCGTCGCCGTTCAGGTCCTGCGCGGGTATAAATCGATGCTGGATTTGCGCGGCGCCGATCCCGACGCCCGCGTGTCCGTTATAGAGAGGTGCACCAGTGAGAAATGTGAAGACTATCCTATGCGCGGGCCTGCTGATGATTTCACCGATAAGGTCATCGTCGGCCCAATCCCTCATTCCAAGCGATGACTTTCGCATGGGCAGCCTGTTGCGCGGGTTGCTGGTGCCGAGGATCGAAACGGTCTTGTCCAGCCAGATGGCGGGAAAGATTGAAAAGATAAACGTTGAGGAAGGCGACCGTTTCAAAAAAGGGCAGGCCTTGGTCGTTTTTGACTGCAAAATCGAACAAACGGAAATGAAGCGCGCCGCGACCGAACTGGAAGCCGCCAAAAAGACGTTGGGAGTCAACCGTTCTTTGGCGCACCTGAAATCAATCAGCGGTTTGGACGTCGCCATGGCCGAAGCCAAAGTTTTGAGCGCCGAAGCCGAAGCCGCCGTTCGGCGGGCCGTCGTTGAGCGCTGTACGCTGACCGCGCCGTTTGACGGCCGCGTCGTCGAAATTCCCGTCAGCCCCTATCAAACCGTACGTCAGGCGGAACCTTTATTGAAAATATTGGACGACCGCGATTTGCGTTTGGAAGTTATCGTGCCGTCTTCCTGGTTGGCGTGGCTGAAGGAAGGCGAACCTTTTACCGTCGCGATGGATGAAACGGGAAAAACGTATCAGGCGAAAGTTTCCAAAATCGGAGCGCGCATCGATCCCGTCAGCCAGTCTTTGAAAGTCATGGGGCGCATTGAAGGAAACCATCCCGAACTGATGGCGGGAATGAGCGGCGCCGTTACCTTTCCGCGCACGGCGGCGGCACAATGAAAAAGCCCGTCGATATCAGCCCCAAGGCGGCGGAACGCTTGGCCGTTTTGGTCCAGCTGGAGCGGATGGCAAGGCGTTGCGCGGGATTTAAGGAATTCGGCTTTTTCGTTGTGAACGAAACCGTCCGTTTCATGCCCTATGACCGCGCCGTTTTTTGGCGTCTTGACGGAGAAGACGTTCGTATCGAAGCCGTTTCCGCAGTTCCCGCTCCCGACGAAGAGGCGCCCTTTATTTTTTGGATGAAAAGGGCAATCGCCCGTTGTCTGAAAATGAAATCCCCCGAAAAAAGCCGCTTGGTAACGGCGGCGGACGTTTCGGGCGATGCGGCGCAAGGTTGGGAAGATTTTTGCACGCCTTCGGCATTGTGGGTGCCGTTCGTGTCCCCCGTTACCCGTTCGGTCGAAGGGGGATTATGGTTGACGCGAAAAGCGCCCGCATTCGACGCTTCCGAGGCCGGAGCGGCGGAGTTGGCGGCGGAAGCGTACGGCGATATTTTTTCCGCATGGAAAGCGGCGGGAAAGGTTCCCGTTTTTAAACGGCGTTTGCGCAAAGCGCGGCTTACGCTCGGCGCCGTTTTAATTTTGGCGGCTTTGTTTCCCGTGCGGATGGCGGCTGTTGCTCCCGCGGAAGTCGTCCCCGCCGCCCCGCGGTTCGTTACGGCGCCGATGTCGGGCGTCGTCAAATCTTTTGCCGTCGGCGCCGGACAGCCCGTTAAGGCGGGGGATTTATTGTTTTCCTTTGACGATACGGAACTGCGCGCGCGTTTGAGGTTGGCGGACAAGGCTTTGGCGGCTGCGGGGGAAGAGTATAAAAAAGCCGCTCAGTTATCCTTTTCGTCGCCCGAAAGCAAGGCGCGCCTGCCCTTGATCCGTTTGGAAATAGAAAAGGCCAAGGATGAACGCGCTCATTTCGCGGAATTGGCGGAACGTTCGAACGTCCGCGCGCCCGTTGGCGGAACGGCGATCTTTTCCGACGCTTCCGATTGGATCGGCAAACCCGTTTCTTTGGGGGAAAAGGTTTTGACTTTGGCCGATCCCGAAAAAACGGCGTTGAGGATTTCTTTGCCGATTGCCGACGCAATTGACGTCGTTAAGGGAGCCGACGTTTCTTTCTTTATGTACGCCGTTCCCGAAACCCCCGTGCGGGCAAAAGTCGAATCCGTTTCCTTCGGGGCGGAAAACGTTCCCGAAGGCTTTTTGGCTTATCGCGTCAAGGCGGCTTTTTCGGAAAACGGAGGATTCAGGATCGGTACGCGGGGAATTGCCAAAATATACGGCGGGCGCGTTCCGTTTTTGTATTACGCCTTGCGCCGTCCGTTCGCGGCGCTGCGCCGATGGTTCGGGATATAGCCGATGGTTGCGGACGTACTGCCGCCTCTGCGTCGGGACATAGAACTGATGCCCGCCGCGTCTTTTCCTTCGGGCGAACCCGCATGGACGCTGTTTGATCCCGTAACGAACCGTTTTTATAAAATCGGTTGGACGGCGTATCAGATATTGGCGCGTTTGGATCCGTCGGCCGAA
>CALXYE010000027.1 GCA_944392845.1 uncultured Alphaproteobacteria bacterium | reverse complement strand
TGATTCGTTTTAAGTGCCGCATGTTGTCCCTGTCGGAGGGCGACGCACAACGTATAATAGAGTATAGGGGGGGGGGGTATCTCTAATCGGATACGCTTTGATGAAGCGGCGTTTGAGGAAGGAAAAGCAACGCCGCTTTCCGCAGTATTTATCGCTGTGCGCGATTGTTAAAAACGAAGCGCCGTACCTTCCCGAATGGATAGAATTTTATAAATTGGTCGGCGTAGAGAAGTTTTACATTTACGACAACGATTCGACGGATAATACGAAAGAAGTTTTAAAGCCTTATATTGAATCGGGCGACGTTGTTTATACGTATCAGCCGGGTCAGGCGCAACAGGTCGTCGCCTATAATGATGCCGTTAAAAAATATAAGAACGAAACGAAGTGGCTGGGATTTTTCGATTTGGACGAGTTTGTCATGCCGCTGTCAACAACGACGATACCCGATTTTTTAAAGGATTTTGAGGAAGAATGCGGCGTCGTGATTTACTGGCTTGTTTACGGGGACAACGGACATAAAACGAAAACGGACGGATTGGTTTTGGAACGTTTTACGGCGCATTCGAAAAAGGATTTCGGAGCGAACAAATATTTTAAAACAATCGCTAATCCCAGAGAAATCAAAAGAATGAACGTTCATGACGCCGATTTTAAGGGCGGCTTTGCGAATGATGAAAACGGGCGGTTTCGTCCCGGCGGCATGGGGGAATTTCCCGAAATTGAAAAGATCCGCATGAATCATTATTTCGGTAAATCGTTTGAAGAGTTTATGCAAAAAAGGAACCGCGGACAGGCGGATCGCAATTTTAATGACTTGCGACCCATAACGGCTTTTGAATATCATAACCGCAATGAAATTATAAATGACGGGACGGCAAAAAAATACATTCGGCCGATTAAGGAAGCATTAAAGCAAAAAGGATTTGACGAAAACGGCTCTTTGCCCGTCTGATAAAAAAGGGGAAAATAATGGAACGGTTACTAATACATTTGTTTTGCGCGTTTATTCCGTCGAAGGAAAAGCGCAAGGAAACGCGAGAAAAGCTCCGCGCGGCGCTGATTCGTTTTAAGTGCCGCATGTTGTCCCTGTCGGAGGGCGACGCACAACGTATAATAGAGTATAGGGGGGGGGGGGTATCTCTAATCGGATACGCTTTGATGAATCGGCGTTTGAGGAAGGAAAAGCAACGCCGCTTTCCGCAGTATTTATCGCTGTGCGCGATTGTTAAGAATGAAGCGCCGTACCTTCCCGAATGGATAGAGTTTTATAAGTTGGTCGGCGTAGAGAAGTTTTATATTTACGACAACGATTCGACGGATAATACGAAAGAAGTTTTAAAGCCTTATATTGAATCGGGTGACGTTGTTTATACATATCAGCCGGGTCAGGCGCAACAAACCGTTGCTTACAACGATGCCGTTAAAAAATATAAGAACGAAACGAAATGGCTTGGCTTTTTTGACTTGGACGAATTTGTCATGCCGTTGTCGACGGCGACGATACCCGAGTTTTTAAAGGATTTTGAAGAAGAATGCGGCGTTGTTATTTACTGGCTCGTTTACGGGGACAACGGACATAAAACGAAAACGGACGGATTGGTTTTGGAACGTTTTACGGCGCATTCGGAAGAAGGCTTTTCGGGAAACGTTCTGGTCAAAACAATAGCCAATCCCCGCGAAATTAAGGAAATGGTCGTGCATCACGCCCTTTATCGCGGCGGTTTTGCAAAGGACGAAGCGGGTCGGATCATAGCGGGACCCAAGGGCATATGTTCCGTAAAAAAGATCCGCATGAATCATTACTTCGGCAAATCTTTTGAAGAGTTCGTACAAAAAAGGAACAGGGGCAAAGCGGATAACGTATTCGACGACCTGCGTCCTTTTGAGGATTTTGACGCGCATAACAAAAACGAAATCGCGAACGACAAAACGGCGGAAAAATATATTCGGCCGATTAAGGAAGCATTGAAGCAAAAAGGGTTTGACGAAAGCGGACGCTTGGTTGCGGACTAACGCTCCGTACCGATGCGCTTTAACATCAGGCATTGTTTATTTTCGGCAACGCGCCGCGCGGTTTCGCGTTTGGCCGTTTTATAAAGCGCGTTCAGGCGATTTTGTTCTTTCTGTTGTGTTCGTTTTCCGACAAGACGCTCATCAGGGAAGGCATAATTGTCCTCCTCCGTATTTTTTATTGTATCGCAAAGCGATTTATTCCAAAGCCTATCTTGCGCGGGGACGGGAGCCTTCCTATATAACAAGGCAGAGTTTTAAAGTTTCAGGTTAAAGGCGAAACGCGATGAATTTTGATAAATTGACGGACAGAAGCAAAGGCTTCATCCAATCGGCGCAGGGGGCGGCCGAACGAAACGACAACCAGTTTTTAACCCCCGAACATTTGCTGAAAGTTTTTCTGGACGATCCCCAAGGCATGGCGTCGGGGCTGATTTCAAAAGCGGGCGGCAATCCGAAAAAAGCTTTGGCGGACGTAACCGAAGCGATCGACCGTTTACCCAAAGTTTCGGGATCGGGCGTTGAAAGCCTGCCCAATCAGGAATTCGGCAAGATTTTAAATCAGGCCGAAGAGATTTCCGCGAAATCGGGCGACGAATACGTTACCGTCGAACGCATTTTGCTGGCGATGCTGATTGTGCCGAACACGGCAGTTCATAAGATTTTGACGGACTGCGGCGTCACGGCGCAAAAGCTGAACGCCGCTATAGAAGAACTGCGTCAGGGCAGAAAAGCCGATACGGCGGGGGCCGAAGACCGCTATAACGCTTTGAAAAAATACACGTTGGACTATACCGACCGCGCCGAAAAAGGAAAACTTGATCCCGTTATCGGCAGAGACGAGGAAATTCGGCGCGCGATACAGGTTTTGTCGCGCCGCACCAAAAACAATCCCGTTTTAATCGGCGAACCCGGCGTCGGCAAAACGGCGGTCGTCGAAGGTCTGGCTTTGCGTATCGTGAACGGCGACGTTCCCGAAAGCCTGAAACACAAACGGCTTTTGGCTTTGGATATGGGCGCCCTGATTGCGGGCGCGAAGTACCGCGGCGAATTTGAAGAACGCTTAAAGGCCGTCTTGCAGGAAATTCAGGCCGCCGAAGGCAAAATCATCCTGTTCATCGACGAAATGCACACAATCGTCGGCGCGGGCGCTTCGGAAGGATCCATGGATGCTTCCAACCTCTTAAAACCCGCTTTGGCGCGCGGCGAAATGCACTGCGTCGGGGCGACGACGCTTGACGAATACAGAAAGTACGTCGAAAAAGACGCGGCTTTGGCGCGGCGGTTCCAGCCCGTTTTCGTTGACGAGCCGACCGTTGAGGAAACCATATCGATTTTGCGCGGCATTAAAGAAAAATACGAACTGCATCACGGCGTTCATATTTCCGACAGCGCTTTGGTTTCCGCCGCGACGTTGTCCAACCGTTATATTTCCGACCGTTTCCTGCCCGACAAAGCCATCGACCTGATGGATGAAGCGGCCAGTCGCCTGCGCATGGAAGTCGATTCCAAACCCGAAGCGTTGGATGAAATCGACCGCCGTTTGCTTCAGCTGAAGATCGAACGCGAAGCCTTGAAGAAAGAAACGGATCAGGCTTCAAAAGAGCGTTTGGAAAAGCTGGAAGGCGAGATTTCCGAACTTGAACGCGAATCCGAACGCATGTCGGCGGAATGGGTCGAAAGCAAGGCGGCTTTGGCGGGAACGTCCAAAGTTCGCGAACAGCTGGACGCCGCGAAGATTGAGGTCGAAAAAGCCATGCGCGACGGACAATACGAACGCGCGGGCGAATTGCAATATAAGATTATTCCCGATTTGGAAGACCGACTGCATAAAGCGGAAGCCGCGGCAAATGCGTCCAAGGCTTCCGTCAGCAAGACGGTTACGTCGGAAATGATCGCCGCGGTCGTATCGCGCTGGACGGGCATTCCCGTTGATAAAATGCTGACGGGCGAACGCGAAAAACTGCTGAACATGGAAGCGCACATTCAGGCGCGCCTGATCGGCCAAAACGATGCGGTTAAGGCGGTTGCCGACGCCGTTCGCCGTTCCCGTTCGGGGTTGCAGGATCCGAACCGTCCGATGGGGTCGTTCCTGTTTTTGGGGCCGACGGGCGTCGGGAAAACCGAATTGGCGCGGTCTTTGGCGGAATTCCTGTTTGACGACGAAAGCGCGATGGTACGCATTGATATGTCCGAATTTATGGAAAAGCATTCGGTGTCGCGTCTGATCGGCGCGCCTCCGGGATACGTCGGTTACGATCAGGGCGGCTCTTTGACCGAAGCCGTGCGCCGCCGTCCGTATCAGGTCATCCTGTTCGACGAAGTGGAAAAGGCGCATCCCGACGTCTTTAACGTATTGCTTCAGGTGTTGGACGAAGGCCGTCTGACCGACGGGCAGGGCAGGACGGTGGACTTTAAGAATACCATTATCATCCTGACGTCAAACTTGGGCGCCGATATTTTGGCGGATCAGCCCGAAGGCGAAGACGTCGAAAAAGTCCGTCCGCAGGTCATGGACGTCGTTCGCCGCGCGTTCCGTCCCGAATTTTTGAACCGTTTGGATGAAATCCTGCTGTTCCACAGGCTGAACCGCGCGGATATGGCGGGCATCGTTCAGATTCAGCTGAAACGTCTGAATTCCCGTTTGGCGGAACGTCATATCGTTTTGGATTTGGACGATGAGGCGCTGAACTGGCTGGCGGATACGGGGTATGAGCCGATGTACGGCGCGCGGCCCTTAAAGCGGTTGATTCAAAGGGAATTGGAAAATCCGTTGGCGATTGCGATTTTGGAAGGCGCGGTCAAGGATGATTCTACGGTCGCCATCCGTGTTCGGGACGGAAAGCTGGTTATTAATCCTTCCGAATCTCGGGAAGAAAAAGACCAAAAGCCTGCGGCAAAAATGATAAAGCGTCCCGTTTCCCCGAAGACGCTTCCCAAAAAGCCCGAATGAATAAGAAAACGGCGGAGCAAAAACTCCGCCGTTTCCTTTAAGGTTGTTTCAATTCCTTAATGTCTTCGTTTGAAAACCTCATGCCCGTCAGGAGGCACATTTCCGACAGCTCCAGACTTGTGCGCGGAGAGTGCTGGCCGTAAACGTAAGCGCCCGCGAACTTTTTAAAATCCTGAGAATGAAGCGTCCGTCCCGGGCCGAGGGAAATCCACGTCTGTTCGGGCAGAATCATGTATTTCAGGCTGCTGTAGTATTCCAACTGGCTTCTGCCGAGAGCCGTTTTTTCAATGCGCGAAAACGACGCGTCGTTTCCCAGAACCAAAGAAGCGTCGGCCAGACCGTAAGCCAGACTGCAACTGTTGACCGTCGTGTCGTGCTGTGTATAGATGTCCTCCAACAGCAAAGAAGTCTGTTTGACCGCGAAATTGATCAGATAGGGGCTTTGCGTTTTTTGGTAGCGGACATAAGCCGCCGCCATGTCCCACGAATAATCCCGTATGTCGCGGACGGGGCGGTAACGTCCCGTGTAAAGGTCGTCCGTCTTTGTCAGCAACGCATCGACTTCCTTATCCTGAGGAAACATAATGTTGTAAACGGACAAGGCCAGCCAGATTTCCGGCTGGAAAAAATCGTTCGCGGACGGATGTTCCAAACGCTCTTTTAAATGAAAGACAAGAGCGTCCCGCCATTTTTCGCGTTCCGAAGCGAATGCCGTATCGCTTGTCGCGTCCCAATACGTGATTTCGGCCAGCAAAGCGAAGGCCGTCGCGGCGGCTTCGGCGTTCAGCCTTTGGCGCTTTTGCGCTTCGGTGGCCGCTTCGGACGACGCGGGCGTAAGCATGACGGAACCGCCTTTGTTGTAATAAAAAGAGATCAGTTGTCCCGGCATATCCCGATGACTCAGGGATACGGAAGCGTACCCGTTCAGCGCTTTGGTAACGCTTTCGCGGATCTGGGGCGCCATCGCGGGAGAAATGTTGTTGCGAATCAAAAATGAATAATATTTCGCAAGGACGTATCCCGCCCGCGTTTGGTGAATCACGTTGTCCCAGTTCGTATAGTTTCCCGTGATGAAATTATATTCGTAATTAAAAAAGCCGTCGGGCTTTTGCTGGTTCAACATATACTGAGCCGACAGAGCCAGATACTCCAAAACCTTTGTCGGCGCGGCGGGGGCTTCGTCGCTTTTTTCCGTTTTTTCGGCAGTTTCGGGACATGCCGACAGACACAGCGCCAAAATCAGGCAGACGGCGGATTTAAAAAAACGGCGCGGCATTTGCCAATTCCTCCCCTTAAAAATGATACCGTTTATCAGTGTACGAAGGCGAACGGCGAAAATCAAAACAAAATACACTAGCTTGTTTTTTCAGATATGCTATACATAATGCGTCAGTTTTTTTTGCCGCCAACGATACGGGACACGCGAATGTTAAAGAAGATCGGCAGCAGCGCTTTCGTTCAGGAGCTTTTGGGCTTTCTGTTTTATTTATACACGGTTTTCGTCATTAAAACGAACCGCTGGACGATTGAAGGCTGGCCGCAGGACAGGGATGATGCCGGAGAGTCTTTCCTTCTGCTGTTTTGGCACGGGCGCATTTTTTCCGCGCCGCCGATCCATTTTATCAAAAAGCCGAAAATGAAGGCATACGTCCTTTCATCGTTGCATCGCGACGGGCGGATTATGGCCTCGACAAACGCCCGATGGGGAGCCGACACGATTGACGGTTCGGCATCCAAGGGCGGCATCGGCGCCGCGCTGACCATTCGGCGCGCGCTGAAAAAGTCCTCTTTTATCGCCATGACTCCCGACGGCAGAAAGCCCGCTTATAAAATGACCAAAGGGGCGATCATTATGGCCAGAGATTCCGGCTGTCCGATCGTGCCGTGTTCTTATTCCGCCTCGAGAGCGAAGCGCTTGAGAACGTGGGACAGCTTTTTGGTTCCCCTGCCGTTCGGAAAAGCCGTGACCCTGTTGGGCGAGCCGATTTTCATTCCGAAGGAAACGGATGAAGAAGGCATTGAAAAATACCGCCAAATCGTAGAAAATAAACTCAACGAGCTGATGATTGAGGCCGATATGCGCGTCGGCCGCAATGACGCTCTGCTTCCCGAGAAAAAAGGATAACCGAATATGAATCTGATGTCCCTATCCCTGTACCGTGCCGCGACGTATGCGGGTTATCCTTTGATCGCCGCTTATCTGGCGTACAGAAAAGCTAAGGGGAAGGAAGATCTGGACCGTTTCCCCGAACGCTTGGGGTACGCGTCACGACCCCGCCCCGAAGGGCGTCTGGTCTGGATTCACGGCGCCAGCGTCGGCGAAACGCTTTCCGTTTTACCGCTGGTTTCCGCTTTGCTGGAAACCTATCCCGACGTGTCGGTCATGGTGACTTCGGGAACGGTAACGTCGGCGAATCTGATGGGCAAACGTTTGCCCGAACGCGCGTTCCATCAATACATTCCCGTTGACTGCGTTTCTTGCGTCAAGCGTTTCGTTGACCATTGGAAACCCGATCTGGCCTTGTGGATAGAATCCGAATTTTGGCCGAATATGCTTTCCGCCGTTCGCGAAGCCGGAATTCCTCTGGTGCTTTTGAACGGACGCATTTCCGACCGTTCTTTTGCGCGTTGGAAAAAGATGCCGAAATTCAGCGCGGAGATTCAGGCTCTGTTTTCCGAATCCTTCGGCCAAACGGATATGGATGCCGAGCGTTTGAAAATTTTGGGCGCTAAAAAGACGGCGTGCGTCGGAAACCTGAAATTCGCCGCTTCCGACCTGCCTTATGACGCGGAAGAATTTAAACGCCTGTCTGAAAAAATAGGCGGGCGCCCCTGTTGGATTGCGGCCAGCACCCATGCGGGCGAAGACGAACCCGTCGCGTTCGCCCATACGGAAACGCGCGGAAAAATTCCCGACATCTTTACGATTCTGGCGCCCCGCCATCCTCACAGGGCGAACGAGATTGAGGGTATTCTGACGGGAGCGGGGCTGAAAGTCGCCCGCCGTTCGCGGGGGGATGACATCCTGCCCGAAACGGACGTGTATTTGGCCGATACGATCGGAGAAATGGGGCTGTTTTACCGTCTGGCTTCCGTCGCGTTCGTCGGGGGATCCTTAATTCCCTTCGGCGGTCAGAACATTATCGAGCCCGCCAAGCTGGAAAAGGCGGTTCTGTGCGGCCCCTATATGATGAATTTTAAGGAAATTACGGCGCGCGCCAAAGCGGCGGATGCTTTAACGGTCGTTGACGATAAGGAACGGCTGGCGGAAGCCTTGACCCTCCTGTTGACGGACAAAGAAGAATTAGAGCGCAAACAGAAGAACGCTGCGGCGTTCGCCACTGCGGAATCGAATGTCCTTGAGCGCGTGATGAAAGCCTTGGAGCCTTATCTGGCTCCTGCCGAAGAGGTTAAAAATGCCGATTAAGTCGCCCGAGTTTTGGCAAAAACCCGATACGTTTCTATCCAGATTGCTGTCGCCGTTCGCGAAGCTGTACGCTTTGGGAACGAAGGCGCACATGAAATCGGTAAAGCCTTACCGTTCCAAAGTTCCCGTTATTTGTATCGGCAATTTGGTTATGGGCGGAGTCGGCAAGACGCCGTTGGCGATTTCCGTGGCCGAGTTTTTCAAAATGAACGGAAAGCGCCCCGTGTTTTTAACCCGCGGATACGGCGGCGGGCTGTCGGATATTTTGGTTGATCCGGACAGGCACACGGCGCAGGATACGGGCGACGAAGCGTTGCTGTTGGCGCGCGTCGCGCCGACGGTCGTTGATTATAACCGTGCGCGGGGAGCCAAGACCGCCGAAAAAGTCGGCGCCGACGTTATCATCATGGACGACGGTTTCCAAAATCCGAAATTACACAAAGATCTGTCCTTTGCCGTTTTCGACGGGCGTTACGGTTTCGGAAACGCCAAAGTCTTTCCCGCGGGCCCTTTGCGCGAACCCCTGGAGCAGGGATTGAAGAGGGCGGATGCCTTCATCGTCGTCGGACAGGACAAAACGGGCGTTCGCGAATGGGTTGAAGAACATTTTCCGTCTTTGCCGTTTATTGCCGTTCATATTGAACAGCCGCTGGAAAAAATTCAACAGCTGGCGGGAATGAAGGTCTTCGCTTTCGCAGGAATCGGTTTTCCCGACAAGTTTTTCGATATGCTGCGGGATTACGGTTGCGACGTCGTCGGGACCCGAGCTTTCAGCGACCATTATCCTTATACGGATGCGGATTTGATCCGCCTGCTGGACGAGGCCGAAGAAGCAGAGGCCGTTTTGGTTACGACGGCAAAAGACGGCGTACGCGTGCCGCCGCGTTTTATGCCGAAGGTTCACGTCGTTGATGCATACAGCGTTTGGGACACTCCCGACGTGATGATTTCCTTCCTTTCCGCTTTGCCGCATACACGCTGATCGCGTCCGGCAGTCTGAACATATCCGCTTATCGCACCAAAAAAAGCGCCTTTGATACGTATGTGCGCTATCCCTTGGAATTCGTCGGCGCCGTGATTTTCTGCGCCGTGTTCAGAATCCTGCCGTTGGATTGGGCTTCGGCGCTGTGCGGTTTCATCGTGCGTCATGTCGGGCCGCATATGGGCGTTTCTTGGGTCGCCCGCTACAATATGATGAAGGTCTTTCCCGAAAAAACGCCCGCGGAAATCGACGCTTTGGTCGTTAAAATGTGGGACAATATGGGGCGCACGTTCGGAGAATATCCGCATTTGCGCGCGCTGACCCTTGATTATGAAAAGCGTATCGAGATCAGGAATCCCGAACGTTTGCGCGAATTCGCCGAAGACGGAAAACCCGGCATTGTGTTTTCGGGGCATATCGGCAATTGGGAAATGTCTTCGGTTTCGTCGCGGGTCGCCGATTTGGCGTATCACCGCATTTATCGTTTTGCCAATAATCCGCTGGTTGAATGGCTGTTTGTTTATTTTCGCGGCAAAATTAAAGGCGATTTGCTGCCCAAAGGCAAGGCGGGGATGCGCCGCATCGTCCAGCGTATGAACGAAGGCGGGCATCTGGCTCTTTTGGTCGATCAGAAAATGAACGACGGCATTTCCGTTCCCTTTTTCGGGTTTGAAGCCATGACAACGCCCGCTTTGGCGCGTTTGGCCCTGAAGTATGATTGTCCTTTGCTGCCGATGCGTTCCGAACGGCTGAAAGGGGCGCATTTCCGCTTGACGGCCGAGGAATTTCTTTCTTTTGAAAAGACGGGAAACATGAAGGCCGACAGCCGCGCGTTGATGATGAAGGTCAACGGCGTTTTGGAACGTTGGATTCGCGAAGCTCCCGAACAATGGCTGTGGGTGCATAAGCGCTGGCCCGATTCCAATATGGGGGCGATGCGCCTTTGTAAAGATAAAAAGTTATGGAAGAAAGGCATTAAGCCGCCCGAACTTTTTAAAGAATCGCAGGAAGGGCGAATCAAAGCGTAAATCGCGGGAATGCGTATAGCCCGGAGGTATGCTTTTAAAGGCCGCCGTTTGAAAGTGAGGGCGTTTTTGCCGTGACGGTGAACGTCCGCCGACCTTTTCGGACGAAAACGTGGGAGAGGCGACTTCGCGAAATCGTCGCGTTTTTTTACCTTTTATTTTCTGATTTTCATACGGTTTTGCATAAAGGCGAATGCTTGTTAAACGGTTCGCCCGATGCAAAGATAAAAGGGGTTTTTCGTCGCGCGAAACGGCTTTCCGAAGTTTCGGCGTTTTTGAATGTTTCGGCGCCCGCTTAAAAAAAAAGCCCCCGAAATCGGGGGCTTTTCCTTGTTATCGCGTTTTGGCCGCCAAAGCTTTTTTCAAGGCAATGTTGTCGGCTTCTTTTTGGATGGGGCGGGCCGTCGCAACGCCGTTTGCGCCCGTAACGTCCAGCTCGTAACCCATTTGACGGCGTATCCAGGCGGCGCGCTGTCCGTGTGAAACAGGCTTAACCCTCTTTTCGCCGTTCGGCTTAAAGGCCAATGCCTTCGTGTCCTTCCCCGGCATTTTTTCCGCATAGTATTCGGCCGCTTTTCCCTCTTTGACGGCTTCGGCCTCTTTGGCGCGTTCCTTCGCGTTGATGTCCGCCATGATTTTCAGGTCGTTCGCCTGTGTCCTGTTCCACCATTTCAGATCGTACTTTTCCATCTGTTCGTTGATGTAATTGTTGATCAGGCGTTTCATTTCAGGCGGACGCTTAATGACTTCGGCGATTGTGGAAACGACGGCCTTTACCGTGTCCATGTTGGCTTCGTCGGGATGCGCGCTCTTAAAGGAAACGGGATTATCGACAACGGGGAACGCGTTTTTGATGCCGTATTTTTCCTCGATTTCCTTATTGATTTGCAACGCGCCCTGTGCGACGCCCATGCCGTCGCTGACGATGGCGATGCCGGGTTCTTCCTTGCCGTACTGGGCGGCGTTGTATTCCTTGGGCACCAAGGCCATGCCGTCTTTAATCGAAATGTCGATCTTGATGTCGGCGCGTTTCATAACGGCCATCAGCTCGCCGTGGGGGAGCCCCGCAAACAACGTTTTTGATTTTTCGGGAAATTCGTTGTTCAGTTTGGCGAATTTCGCGTTCAAACGCTTCGCCGTCGCGTCAAAGTCCTCATGTCCGCCGCGAGTCGGCTGAACCTGAATGAAAAAGACGGTGTTGCGCGCCGCTTCGGTTCCGAATTGTTCAAATTCCTTCTTTTCTTCGGGCTTCAAAGCGT
>CALXYE010000026.1 GCA_944392845.1 uncultured Alphaproteobacteria bacterium | reverse complement strand
ACGGCAACCTGCTGTCCATGATCGACGCTCTGGGCGGCGAGACAAGCTACCAGTACGACGCACTGGACCGCCTGCGCATCTCGACGGATCCGCGGGAGATTTTCCACTTCTTCATAGCTCGGCGGTTCGATCATTTGGCGTCCGCCCGCCCGAATGACGTGATAACCGTATTGCGTCTTGACGGGTTTGGAAGAAATTTCGCCCTCCTTCATCGCAAAGGACGCGTCGGAAAATTCCGGCACCATCATTTCGCGCGTAAACAGTCCCAGGCTGCCGTCGGGCGCCGCCTTGTCAATCGAATACTGAGACGCAAGCGTCGCGAAGTCTTCGCCGTCGTTCAGCTTTTTGATAATTTCTTCGGCTTCTTCCTTCGTTTTGACCAAAATATGCGATGCCGTCATCCCTTCCTGAGGCGGATTGTCGCGCACGTACTGATCGTACAGTTTTTTCAGATTGTCCTTGGTCATATTTTCTTCGACCGTCTTTTCAATATATGCGACGGCCAAAATCTGGCGCTTCACGGCGTCAAAGCGCTTTTTAATCTTCGGATCGGAATCCAGTTTATCCTTTACTGCCGCATTATAAGCCAGGGTCGTATCAATAACGTTGTCCAGCAAAGGATTAAAAATATCCTTCAGAGGCAGACGGCTCAGCTGCGGGTGGTTTTCCTGCAACATAACGACGTCGGCATAATAGATCGGCTTTCCGTCCACCGTCGCGACGACGGTCGTATCTTCAACGGCGTCCGCCTTCGCCGAATCGGAAGCGGCCTGCGCGGGCAGCGCGAAACAAACGGCGATCAAAGCAGTTTTCAAAGTTTTCATGGACATTCCTTTTTTGCCTTTTCATCTGAAATTCGGAATACGGGTTATCATACGCACGTTTGATTTTCAGGTAAAGCAATAAATAACCGCGCGAAATAAGGATAGAATCGTTGACACGGAGCGGCGCTTGGGCTTAACTTTGCCTGTTTAAAAATACTATTGACGAGGATTGAGCATGATCGGCGCATTGCTGCGTAAAGTTTTCGGTTCCGCTAATGAACGCTACGTTAAGTCTTTGCAAAAATACGTTGCAAAAATAAACGCCCTTGAGCCGGAGGTTTCCGCCCTGACGGACGAAGAGCTGAAAGCCAGAACCCCGATGCTGAAACGGCGTTTGGCGGACGGTGAAACCTTGGACGACATCCTGCCCGACGCTTTCGCCACGGTGCGCGAAGCCGCAAAAAGAACGATCGGACAGCGCCATTTCGACGTACAGCTGATCGGAGGCGTCGTCCTGCATCGCGGGCAAATCGCCGAAATGCGGACGGGTGAAGGAAAAACGCTGGTCGCGACGCTGGCCGTTTATTTGAACGCCCTGACGGGAAAAGGCGTTCATGTCGTTACCGTCAACGATTATCTGGCCCGCCGTGACTCGGAATGGATGGGACAGATCTATCGTTTTCTCGGCATGAGCGTCGGTTCCATCCTGCACGGCATGGACGACGAACAGCGGCGCGCGGCCTATGCGTGCGACATCACCTACGGCACGAACAACGAATTCGGCTTTGACTACCTGCGCGACAACATGAAGTATTCCGTCGAAGACATGGTTCAGCGCCCGTTTAACTATGCCATCGTTGACGAAGTCGACTCCATCCTGATCGACGAAGCGCGCACGCCTTTGATTATTTCGGGACAGGCGGAAGATTCTTCGGAAAAATACGTCCAAATCGACGCCCTGATTCCCAAATTGAAGCCCGAACATTACGAAAAGGACGAAAAGCAGCGCACCGTTACGCTGACCGAAAGCGGCACTCTGTTTATGGAAGAACTGTTACAGCAGGCGGGATTGATTTCGGGCGCCATGTACGACGCCGTCAACGCTCCGATCATTCATTACGTTGACCAGGCTTTGCGCGCACACAAAATGTTCCAGCGCGACGTCGATTATATCGTCAAAAGCGGCAAAGTCGTCATCATTGACGAATTTACGGGGCGCATGATGGAAGGCCGCCGTTATTCCGACGGACTGCATCAGGCTTTGGAAGCCAAGGAACACGTCAAAATAGAACCCGAAAACCAGACTTTGGCGTCAATCACGTTCCAAAATTATTTCCGCATGTATCCGAAGCTGGCGGGCATGACGGGCACGGCGATGACCGAAGCCGAAGAATTCGGAGAAATCTACGGCTTGGACGTCATTGACATCCCGACAAACCGTCCCTGCATCCGCATTGACCATCAGGACGAAATTTATTGGACGGAAGACCAAAAATATAAGGCCATCATTAAACTGATCAAAGAATGCGCCGAACGCAAACAGCCCGTTCTGGTCGGCACGACGTCAATTGAAAAGTCGGAAAAGCTGGCGGAGCTTTTGAAAAAATCGTCGGACATTAAATTCAACGTCTTGAACGCGCGCCACCACGAACAGGAAGCCTATATCGTCGCGCAGGCAGGTATGCCCGGCGCCGTTACCATCGCGACGAACATGGCGGGGCGCGGTACGGACATTCAGCTGGGCGGCAACCTTGACATGCGCGTCGCGCAGGAATTGGCGGACGTTACCGACGAAAAAGAACGCGAAAAACGCATAGAGCAGATCAAGGAAGAAATCGAACGCGGCAAAGAAATTGCCATGGAAGCGGGCGGGCTGTACGTCATCGGCACGGAACGCCACGAAAGCCGACGCATCGACAACCAGTTGCGCGGCCGTTCGGGACGACAGGGCGACCCCGGCGCTTCAAAGTTCTTTTTGTCCCTGCAGGACGATCTGCTCCGTATTTTCGGCGCCGACCGCATTGAAAAAATTCTTCGTCCCTTGGGCGGCGTTGAGGAAGACGACGTTATCACCAGCCCTTGGATCAGCAAGACTTTGGAAAAATCCCAAGCGAAGGTTGAAGCCAGAAACTTTGACATTCGCAAAAACCTTTTGAAATACGACAACGTTATGAACGACCAGCGCAAAGTCATCTATGACCAGCGCAAGGAGCTGATGACGGCCGAAACCGTTACGGATACGGTAGACGACATGCGCGAAGAAATCGTTACCGCCATGACGGAAACCTATACGCCCGACGACATCTCTTCGGACGATTGGGACGTTGACGCTTTGGACGAAGAGGTCGTTCGCACGCTGAACCTGAAACTGCCGCTCCATTCCTGGATAGAAGAAGAAGGAATCGGTACGGAAGAGCTGACAAACCGCATCATAAAAGCCGCCGATGAAAAAATGGCGCAAAAGCGCGCCGACTTCGGCGACGATCTGATCAATATGATCGAAAAGAACCTGACGCTTCAGGTTTTGGATCAGGTTTGGAAAGAACATTTGCAGGTCTTGGAATATATGCGTCATACGATCCTGTTGCGCGCTTACGGGCAAAAAGACCCCCTGAACGAATACAAACGCGAGGCGTTCTTCCTGTTCAGGGATATGTTGGGCAACATGCGCGAACAGGTAACGCGCCTGCTGATGCACGTCGAGCTGGCGCCCCAAACGGCGGAAAGTCTCGCCGCAATGCAGGCGCGGCGCCAAGAAATGATTGAGCGCCACGACGCCCCCGAAGACGCTTTCGGAACGCCCGCCGCCGCTCAAGATGAGCGCTTGGCAAACAGCCCGTTCCGTTACAACAAAACCGGCGAAATCGATCCGAACGATCCTTCAACGTGGGGCAAGGTGTCCAGAAACGCCCCCTGCCCCTGCGGATCGGGCAAAAAATACAAGCACTGCCACGGTGCCCTGCAATAAAGCCGCGAACAAAAAGAAAAAGCGATTCTCTTTTTTGAGAATCGCTTTTTTATTTATTTTTCAATATGTTGGCATTTTTTAACTTTATTTTCACTTTTTTTTCTAGACCTCTGCCGCCTATATGCTATCCTGAAATAAATCAGAAGGGTTTTGGAGGTTTCCGTGGATCCGTCCGGTATCGCAGCTCAAATCGTTGCAATGCAAAATCAAGCCTTGCAGGCTTCGTTGGCGGTCGCCGCGACCAAGCAAGCGCAACAACAACAGCAGGCCGTCGTTGATTTGCTTGTAGAATCAACGCAGACCGTTGCCGCGACAAGCGGAGGGCGCGGAAGCGTTATCGATATTCTTGTTTGATTTTCTTAATTCTCCTTGTTGTAAAAGAAAGGGTTTGTTATACAAGCGGCAAACCCTTTTCTTTATTGCCCCTTCCCGACGAGGCGCCGAATGAAAAAACACCTGTTGTTCGTTTCCTTTATTTTTCTGACATCGTGCAGCACTTTCCTGACGGGAGCAAAACAGCAGATCGTCATCCGTTCCAACATCAACGGCGCGGACGTATTCCTTGACGGCGAACGCAAATGCGCCACGCCCTGCACGCTGGTTCTGCCCAAACAAAAAGACGCTTATGTTTTTACGTTGAAAGCCGACGGATGGAAGGACGTTACCGTAGAACTTCAATCCGCTTTAAATGCCATGCTGACCTCGAACAGCAGCAACTTGTCCGTCGGTTCTCTGACCGACCTGACGACGGGAGCGTTTTGGGCATACAACCAAGACACCCTCTATGTCGTTCTCAGCCCCGTCAAGGGCACCGTACGCGCCGAAAAAGTAAACGCCTTAGCACTACAAAAATATGCTTTTTCAAACTATTCGCATATTCGGTCGGAAGCGGCGGTCGGACACGACAAGGGCGAATATTCCTTAACGCTGTCCCAAAAAACGGGGATGTCCGTTGATAAGATATGGGAGATCTTAAAACAGGCGAAAACACCCGCCGATTTTTCCGAAGAAATCGCGAGGCGGTTTCGTTCGCGTTGAAATTAATTTTCTTTCACGGCGGCTTTCGGGAACCGTTTTTCACGGCGAAATGCCTTCGGAAGCCTTGTTTTACCCTTCCCTTGCTCTTTGTCGGACAAACGTTTCATAAATGAATAACGGCACCGGGCGACGTTCTGCGGCAAAACATTTTCTTTACCCGCTCAAAACCGCCGAGAACAAGGTTTCCAAAAACATACGCTAAAACGGAAAACGCGGAAGGCTTCGGGGGCGGAAACTTTTGACCCGCGCCGTTAATGCGGAAAATAAAGCATCGCCGAAAACGGCACGTCCAATTTCGAACGCCCGTTCAGATCGCCGATTTCCATCGTCGTTACGGCGCCGACGACGTTACCGCCCAACTGCCGCAAAACGGCAACCGCCGCCGCCAAAGTCCCGCCCGTCGCCAACACGTCGTCCATAACGACCAAGCGTTCGGATTTATCGAAATCTTCGGCGCGGCATTCCAAAGAATCCGTCCCGTATTCCAATTCATACGTATAGCGCACTGTGTTTCCCGGCAACTTCGATGCCTTGCGAACCAAAGACAGGCCGATGCTCAAACGGGCGGCGACGGGCGCAGCGAACAAGAAGCCCTTTGAATCGACGGCAAACAAGCGGTCGGGACGGTAGCGTTCGACCAGCCTGGTCATTTTTGTTACCGTCAGGGCAAAGACTTCGGGGTCTTTGAACAATCCCGTTATGTCATAAAAATTGACGCCCTTTTTCGGAAAATCGGGGTATGTCGGAATAAAGGATGATAAATCGAATTCTTTTGTCATGATATGCTCCAAAACGAAAAATCAGTCCAGATCGGGAAAGCCGAAATTCTTCTTGCGGGCGGGGCTTGCTTCATAGGTTCCCAAGACCTGAACGCCCGCGGAAACGGAACGCAACTCTTCCAAAGCCTTCTTTCCCGTTTCGTCAAACTGGTTCATCGCGACGTCAACGTAAAAAACGGGCTTGGAATGGTGGCTGCCCGTCATATAGGTTTCCAATTTCGTCATATTCAGCCCGTAACGTTCAAAGACCTTCAGCGCTTCAACCAACGCGCCCGCGACGTGCCGCGTCTGAAAAACCAGCGTCGTTATGGCGGGAGCCTTAATCTCTTCCGCCGTCAAGGGCGCTTTGCGCAAAAACAAAAAACGCGTCGTGTTGGAAGAATCGTCCTCGACGTTTTCTTTTAATATCGTCATGCCGTAGCGCACCGCGCCCGCAGGCGCCAAAACGGCGACGTTCGGCACGGGATCCTGCGCCAAGTCGCGCGCCGCCCCCGCCGTATCCCACGTTTCGCGCAATCTGGCGTTCGGCAGGTTCTTTACCAGAAAACTCCGACACTGTGCCAAGCCTTGCGTATGACTCCTGACTTCGGCGATGCGGGAAATTGCGCGGTCTAATATCTCTCTGTCGGGCGCCCGCCTTTTCCATTCCAACAGCTGCGCTTCGGTCAGGTTCTGAGGCGGCAACCCGCGCACGAACCGCGTCGGCATCATCAGGCAGTGGTGAATCGGCAAAAAGTATTCTCCGATGATCGACAACCCCGATTCGGGCAGGATGTTATAGACCTCCATCACGCGCCCCGCCGTCGAGTTTTCAACGGGAATGACGGCGACGTCCGCCTCTCCGCTCAAAACGGAATGCATCGCGTCGCTGAACGTCAGGCTGCCGCGATAATCGGCATCGGGAAAGCATTGCTCGCAAACCATGGACGAAAAACATCCGATGACGCCCTGATACGTAACTTTTGTCATTTTTGCCTCGCAGACCTTTTTAAAAGCAGTTTTTCGTTTTCGGGCTGATCCTGTCGCGCTTCAATGACACGCCGCCGAATATTCCTCGTGCGGCGGAACAGGTCTTCCAGCTTATCGCCCTCTTTCCAGCGGATCGCCCTTTGCAGCGCCGTCAAATCCTCGGAAAAGCGTTGCAGAACGTTCAAAACGGCGTCGGAATTGCTCAAAAATATATCGCGCCACATCACGGGATCCGATCCCGCAATGCGCGTAAAATCGCGGAAACCGCCCGCGGAATACTTAATGACGTCTTCTTTGGTCTGTTCTTCCAGATCGGCGGCCGTTCCGACAATCGTGTAAGCGATCAAATGCGGCAGATGGGACACCAGCGCCATAACGGTATCATGACGTTCGGGAGTCATTCGCTCAACCTTCATCCCCGCTTCTTCCCAAACGCGGCTCACAAGGGCAACCGCCTTTTCGTCCGCATCGTCCGAAGGCGTCAGAATGCACCAGCGCCCCTCGAAAAGCTCGGCGAACCCGTTGGCGGGCCCCGATTTTTCCGTACCTGCGACGGGATGGGCGGGGACGAAACGCGCATAAGGGGGCAATTCGGGCGCGACCGCTTCAATAACGGCCGTTTTGACGGAACCGACGTCGGTAACGATACACCCTTCTTTCAAAACGGGCGCGATCCGTTTCGCAACGCTTCCGACCGCCCCGACGGGCGTACAAAGAAAAACAACGTCCGCATCCTTGGCGGCTTGCGCGGCGTCATCCGTCATTTCGTCGGCAATGCCCAAGGTCACGGCCGTTTCGCGGTTTTCCGCGGAACGCGAAACGCCGACGATCCGCGCCGCCAGCCCTTTTTGGCGCAAAACGCGCGCCAAAGACGACCCGATCAGCCCGACGCCGATGATTGCAGCCTTTTGAAACAGTTGCGTCATAACGACTCCTTTTTCCCGATTATTATATAAAATTTATGCTTTCCGAAACGAATTTTTGAGTTAATCTGAAAAAACAACGCGTTCACCCCGAAACGGAGCTTGAAAAATGGAAAACCAAAACGAACTGACCGCCGTCGTATCGGCTTTTTGCGCCGTCGCTTTCTGCCTGTTCTTCACGGTTCCCTTTTTTGCCAGGCGCTTCGGAAAATTCATGCCCGCCGACGCAGGAACGGCGTTGGTACGTTCGTTTCACCTGCCCCGTTTCGCTTCTCCGAACGATCCCGCCCGTATAAAGCTGCGACGCGCGTTATGGCTGAAATTATTTGCGGGCGGCGTATTTTGGGGCGTGTTTGGGATTGCGTCCGTTTTTTTCCTGATTCGCTACGGCTATTCCCTTTCCTTCCTGTTTATGCTGTGGATTGCCGCTTTGCTGGCGTGCGTTGATGAAAAGCTGCGCCTGTTGCCCGACGTTTTGACAGTCCCTTTGATGATTCTCGGTTTTTTGTTTTCCGCCCTGAACGCGACGGAAATTTCCGCAACGGCATCAGCTTCGGGCGCTTTGGCGGGGTTCCTGTTGCCGACCGTCGCAAGCGCCGTCATGACGCCGTTTCGGCCGCGCTCGCTGGGCGGCGGAGACTTTAAAATGCTGGCGGGCTTGGGCGCCTGGCTCGGCTTTCCCGCTTTGGCGCTGGCGATTTTTCTGTCGTTTCTGTTTTTCGTCGTAATCGCCGTAATCAAACGCGACAGGGTCGGCCCTTACGGAACTTCCCTGTTTTTGGCCGTCATTACCGTTCTGTTCCTGCAAGCGCGGGGTATTGTCGATTTACTCTTCTTCGTCGTCTAATTCTTCGAAAACGGCGATTTTTTCAAAGACCAGCGGTTCTTCGTCGGAAGGAGGCGCGTCGTCTTCCAGAATGTCATCCAGCCAATTTTTCTTTTGCTCCAGCTCCCGTTCAACTTCGGAAAGCGTTTTTTCCGCGCGGCGCAGGTTATTGTTCGCCACCGCCGCCATTTTTCCCGCCCCCATGCTGTCATATACGGCCAAAGCGCCCGAAAACACTTCGACGGCGCGGCGCAACAAGTCGGGGTCGTCCTTTTTTTCAAACAGCATGAACAGAGCCGAAGCCATATTGTTACTGGCCGCCGCCCACAACATCGGGAAACGTTCCTTATCGATAACGGCCAATTCGCGCTCGTAAAGCTCTATCGCCTTTTCCAGCAACGTCGTTTTCGGGCTGTGCGCGCCGAATTCCTGCATTGTCCGCGCCAAACCGTTCACGGCGTCCGCCCATTTTTCCGTATGAAGAGACGGCTTCAAACGCCCCAAAGCCTCGCGATACGCCCCCATTGCCGAAGCGAAGTCCTCTCCGCTTCCCGTATATGAGGCGATCCTCTGACGAACCTTTCCGAGGCGTATTTTCAAATCGCCCCACGTTTCGGGACGCACGGATGCCGATACGGCTTCGGCGGCGGCCATAAAAGTTTTTTCCGCCTTTTTCAGCGTTTCCACATCCTCGCGCTTTTCGCCCGCAATCTGATGCAACAGGCCGATCTGGCGGTTGACAAAAACATATTCGGGAGCGCTCGCGGGCATTAGTTTCAAGGCTTCTGAATATGCTTCCATCGCCTGTTCCCGCTCAACCGCGGCGGGTTTAAAAGCCGCCGCCAGGGAAAGCGCACTGCCGAAACAAGTCAGATTGGCGGCCTGTTCTTCGCCGTTCAAACCGACCATGGGTTTGAGCCCGAACGGAGCGGCCTCGCGGACGGCGGCGGGTAAAAACAGGCGCAACAGCTGTTCATGTTCCAAACGGGTCGGCACGATTGCGGACACGGTGAATATTTTTAATAAAGCGGCGTGTTCGGCGTTCATGTCAACGGGCAGGTAAAAACGGCTTCCTTCCTTTAAAAACGCCGAACGCGGCTCGTTCGGCAACGCCGCGCGGACGGCGCGAAACTCCGTCAGCCTGCCCGCCGCGTCCAAAGAAGCATAAAGCCCCGCATCGGCCGAATGCTGTTTCATCCAAGAACGCATCTGCATCGCCGCCCTTTGAGGATTGGGATCGGAAATAACGGAATCGACGACCTTGACCCGCAGGTCGGGCACCTGGCGCAAAACGCGATAAACCGCATCGCGGCAGGAACCGTCTTCGTCCCCCGCGACGGAAGCCAACAAAACGACGGGGCCGAAAGCTGGCGGCTCGTCAACCATCCCTTCCAACAACCATTCCCGAATCGGCGAACGTTTGATGTCCGCGGGAAGTACTCTGGGAACGGCAGCTTTTGGCGGCGCGGGAGGGCGTTGCCTTTCGACTTTAACGACGGCTTGTTTCGGTTCGCTTGTTTCTTCGCGTTCCGCGCCGAAGATGCCGCCGCCGCGCGTCAAAGCAGGAACGCCGCTCCTGCCGCGGGGAGGCTTTTGTTTTGGAGATTCATCTTCTTCGTCGTCGCCGAAAGCGCTGCCGAAATCAAAATTGAAATCGGAATCGTCGTCATCGGAAGCGGGCGCGGAATCTTTTTGCGGACGCGACGGCGCCGTCGGAGAAAGCTCTCCCGAACGCTGAAGCTGCGCGATATAGTCGTCGGCGTCCTGAACGGCTAAAACGACGTTGTTCGCGGCGCGGGCGGAGGTGTCGTACGTCCCGTCCAAAACACAGTTCGCCCCCAAGAGGTCGTCTTCGGTTTTTGTCGCCAAAACGCGCGCCTTTCCCGCGACTTCGTAATACATTTCGACGCGGCCTTCCAAAACCGTATAAACAAAACGGCAGGGTTCGCCCTGCTTAAAAATGACTTCCCCCGCGGAAAAATTTTTTTCTTTCTTTGGCATCAATGCCTCTGTCGTGGTAACAATATCTTTAAACCGCAAGGGTCAGTTTAAAAGAGCTGAAAGGCAAACGCCATGAAAAACGCACGTTATCCCGAAATTAAAATGAAACCCGGGCACAGCCGCCGCGTCAAAGCGGGTTCGCCGTGGGCTTTTTCCAATGAAATCGAAATGACTTCGGAAGCCAAAAGCCTGCCGAACGGAACGCTTGTTTGCCTGACGGACAGCGATTCGACGTTTTTGGGATTGGGAACGTTCAACGCCCGCTCCCTGATTTCGTTCCGCAAGATCGCAAACGATCCGCAAACCGTCATTGACAAAGCCTTTATCGCCAAACGTTTAAGAGCTTCCGTCGCTTTGCGGGACGTGTTGGTCAATTCGCCGTTCTACCGTCTGATCCATTCCGAAGCCGACGGGTTGCCGGGGCTGGTCATTGACCGTTTCGACGACATCATTGCCTGTCAGATCAATACGGCGGGAATGGACAACTTAAAAAACGAAATCGTCGCCGCCGTTGACGAAGTCCTTTCGCCTTCCTGCATTGTTCTGCGTTCCGAAAACGCTTCGCGCGCTTTGGAAGGGCTGGATCCGCTTTACGAAGTCGCCAAGGGCGAACTGCCGGACGCGGTTCCCGTGCGCGAAAACGGCATTTATTTTTATGCCGACCTTAAAGGCGGCCAAAAAACGGGCTGGTTCTATGACCAAAGAGACAATCGGGCATTCGTCGGGCGCTTGGCACGAAATAAGCGCGTCATTGATTTTTATACCTATGCCGGCGGGTTCGCCCTGCATATGGGCATCGGCGGCGCAAAAGAAATTATCGGCGTCGATCGCTCCGAAGCCTCTCTTGAACTGGCGAAAAAAGCGGCGGAAAAAAACGGGCTGTCCGAAAAATGCACCTGGCTGAAGGATAATGCTTTCGACGTATTGGAACGTATGAACAAAGACAGGGAAAAATTCGACATCGTTGTTTGCGACCCGCCCGCTTTTGCCAAAGTAAAAAAAGACGTCGCGGCAGGACTGCGCGGGTACAGGAAAATGTCGCGCTTAGCGTCGGGACTGGTCGAACGGGGAGGAATCCTTGCGCTGGGCTCTTGTTCCCATCACGTTTCCCCCGAAGAATTTATGCGCGAATGTTGCCGCGGAATGACGGAAGCGGGTCGCACGGGGCGCGTTTTGCTGCAAGCCGGCGCGGGCGCCGATCATCCCGTCCATCCGCACCTGCCCGAAACGGCATACTTAAAAATGCTGGTTCTTCAACTGGATTAACCTGCAAGAGTTTCTTATTTAAACGTACCGATTGCCGCGTTCGGATAAAACGGAGTGTTTTTTGTCCCCTTTTTTTGCCCTGTAATAAAAACTGCGGCGAAGAAGGGCTCAAAAAGTTAACGTGTCCTTCGGACACCCTTTCAGGCACTCCCCCTTTTCAAGAAGATAAAGTGCCCTCGGGCACCTCCACTTTTCAAGGGGGTGAAAAACGATTCAAAACGGGCGATCTCGAAGAATTTTGTAACAGAAACGAAGGCCTCGTCTATATCCCCGTCACAAAAAAGTGCGAACGCATCGACGTGTGCGTCCCCAATCCTTGTAAAAATCCGGCACCCCTGTGCGAAGCCGCAGGCGACGGATTGAACTATACGTGTTCGTGTAACGACACTTCCTGCGGCGCTGGGAAAACCTGCGTCGGCGGGACGTGTTACAAGGCGAAAAGTGCGACTGTTCGGGAAATCAGGTTTCCGACGGCGACGGCGGGTGCAGATCCCGATTGCTATGAGGCGACAACCAAATGGGGCGAGTGCAAGAAGACGTGCGAGTGCGTTTCTTGTGCGAAGGCGAATGCGTGAACTGTCCGCTCGGCGAAGATTGCGGCTGCGCGGACGATGATGCTCATTCGAACGGTAGCGGAATGTGCGAACCGAACGATCCGTGCGCTGACGTAACGTGCGATGCGAGCTGGCATTGCGAAGAGGGAGAATGCGTCGCCGATCCGTGCCCTTCGGGATATGAAGCGGGAAAAACTTGCGGCGAGGGTTACAAGCTCGAAACAAACGGCACTTCGGGCGGGAAATCTTGCGGCAAGTGTGTCGAAGATTATGAATGTACCTCTAATTCCGATTGCGCCGACGACGAATATTGTTCCGCTCATAAATGCGTAGAGGTTCAATGTAGCGGGAATATTTACTATCCTGATTTCTTAAACTGCAGTATCTCGAATCATAGGGCGAAATTTTCCTGCAAAAGCGATTATTGTTACCATGACGGATACTGTTGCGAAAGCGGACCAACTTGCGTTAATTGCGGCGCATACGGGAAAGGAGTTACGTCAGACTGTATGTGTATCGGCCTCGACGGTTCGATTTTCTCACCCTTGCCCAACCCGCCTGAATACGATTAAATTTCGTATCCTTTTAAACAAAACAACAGCCCCCGATTTTCGGGGGCTGTTTTCGTTTTTAATCTTTACCGTTTATTTTCGACGTTTCAGCTTTCAGAAACCTGTCTGCTTCTTGCCTCTATTTCCCGCTGCACCTCCAAAGCGCGCTTTTTCGCTTCGTCAACGGCATTTTTTTGGAACGAAGACAGAAACGTCATACTGATGCGCCTGTTTTGCGGCGCTGTCGGATCTTCGGGAATATAAGGCTGCATTGCCGCCTGTCCCGCAACGCGAACGATACGTTCGTCGTTGACACCCAAACCGACCATGCGGCGTCTGAACGCCAAAGCTCTGGCCGCCGAAAGTTCCCAGTTCGAATAGCCTTTCGCCCCTTTGAAAGGTACGGCGTCCGTATGTCCTTCAATCGCGATGTTCTGAGGCATTTGCGCCAAAACTTTCGCCAGCAAAACCGTCAGTCGCATTCCGTTCGGCGTCAATTCGCTTGATCCCGAAGCAAAGATCGACTGATTTTCCTGATCAATCAGCTGAACGTGCAAACCTTCATCCGTTTTCGTGATGACCAGATTGTCCCTAAGTTCCGTCAAAGTCGGGTCGGAGGCCAAAGCTTCCTCCAAAGCGATCTTTGCGCGATCGAACATTTCCTGTTCCCGGTTTGCCAGATATTGTTGTTTTTCCTTCGATAAATAAGGATTCGCCTGACTGCCGTTAAAGCCGACGTAGGGAGCTGCCGCAGCCTCTTCCCCCGTCGCGCTCAAGGCGCCGGGCAGAATGGTCGCGCCCCCCGCCGTCGAAGAATCCATGACCGTTCCCGTCGTAAAGTAATAAGCGATCGCCTGCTTTTGCTCTTCGCTGGCCGACTGGATCAGCCATAACAGCAGGAAAAAGGCCATCATCGCCGTAACGAAATCGGCGTAAGCCACTTTCCAAGCGCCGCCGTGATGTCCGCCGTGCCCGCTTTTTTTGACCCGCTTGATGACTACGGGAGCGCCGTTCCCTTCAGGCATGGAGCCCCTCCTTTATAAATCCTGACACATTTTATCAACCTCGGCGAACGTCGGACGCACCTCGGGCGGCAAAGACTTTCGCGCGAATTCGACGGACACTTGGGGCGCGTATCCCTGAATATGCCCCAAAAGCCCCGCCTTGATCAGGTTCAGGTATTCCAATTCGGGATTAAGCGTGTTCGCAACCGCCGACGCCAAAGGCCCGACAAACCCGTAGGAAAGCAAAATACCGAAGAACGTGCCGACCAACGCCGCGCCGATCAGGTTTCCCAAAACCTCGGGAGGTTCCGTAATCGCCCCCATCGTATGAATGACGCCCAACACCGCCGCGACGATACCCAAACCGGGGGTTGCGTCGGCGACGCGAGACAATCCTGCGGAAAGAGCCTCCTTCTCATGCTGGATCCCCTCTATTTCCGCATCAATGACCGATTCGATCTCATGCGGCGCGGGAGAACCGAACGTCAGCAAACGCAAGTAGCCGCACATGAAATCCATGGCGTCTTCATCCCTTGTGATCGTGGGGAAACGCTTGAATATCTCGCTCGATTCGGGCTTTTCGATATGAGATTCCAAAGCCATATTGCCCTTGCTTTTACCCAAGCGGAAAAACATGAACATCATGGCCAGCGCTTCCGAAAAACTTTTTTTGTTATAGCGGGGCGCCTTAAAAATGCGCGGCAGGACTTTTAAAGTCTTAAACACGACCGCAGGCGGATTAGCGATCAAAAAAGATCCCAGCGCTGCGCCGCCGATGATCAAAAATTCTCCGGGCTGCCACAGAATCGAAAAATGACCGCCGCCCCACAGATAACCGCCGGCGACGCTACAAATGACGATTGCCAAACCTATAAAAGGAAACATAGAGGGGTTCTCCCGAAAAAACGACCGTTTAAGGATTTTTTTGTTTTACGAAAACGGTCTTTGATTTAACCTTTGCACATAATAATAAAAGTTTTTCGAAAGGTACAGCCCTATGACAACGACGGAAGAAACAAATCGACTCTTTTTTGCGACTCTTGATTACGAAAACGCAAAAAAGACCGTTCGGGATTCTCTGTCGGGCTGCGACGACGGCGAACTGTTTTTGGAATACGCGTTTTCGGAACATCTTGTCCTGGACGACGGCAGAATAAAAAGCGCGGGGTATAACGCTTCCTCCGGCTTCGGGCTGCGCGCCGTCAGCGGAGACACTTACGCTTACGCGCTGTCCAACGAAATATCGGACAAAGCGCTGAAAGCCGCCGCGCAAAGCGTCCGCCCGATCAAGTCGGGAGCGGCGGCGCCGTATTATATGCCGCATGTCGGAACGCCGACGCCTTTATACACGGATAAGAATCCCCTGCCCCTGATCCCTTTTGACGAAAAAGTCGCCTTGATGAACAAGATTGACGCCTATGCCCGCGCGAAGGATCCGCTCGTTTCCCAAGTTTCGGCATCCCTGAGCGGAGAATGGCAGGCCGTGCGCATCATCGGCGCGGACGGACGCGAAGCTTCCGACATTCGCCCTCTGGTCCGTTTCAACGTCAGCATCGTCGCCAAACGAAACGAACGCATGGAAAGCGGTTCTTTCGGGTTGGGCGGACGATACCTTTACGACACCTTTTTCAGGGAAGAAACATGGAAGGCCGCCGTTGACGAAGCCTTGCGTCAGGCTTTGGTCAATTTAGAATCCGTATCCGCCCCCGCGGGAGAGTTGCCCGTCGTTCTGGGGCCGGGGTGGTGCGGCGTCCTGTTGCATGAGGCCGTCGGACACGGATTGGAAGGCGACTTCAACCGCAAAGGCTCGTCCGTATTCAGCGGAAAGATCGGAGAACAAGTCACTGCAAGGGGTATCACGATCGTTGACGACGGCACCCTGCCGAATTTGCGCGGGTCAATCTCCGTTGACGACGAAGGTACGCCGTCGCAACGTACCGTTTTGGTTGAAGACGGCATTCTGAAACGCTACATGCAGGACAGAATGAACGCCCGCCTGATGAAGGCCGAGCCGACAGGAAACGGCAGGCGGGAATCCTTCGCCGCCGTACCGCAGGTACGCATGACGAACACGTTTATGACGAACGGCGACAAAGACAAAGACGAATTGATCGCTTCCGTCAAAAAGGGCGTATACGCCGTCGGTTTTCACGGCGGACAGGTTGATATCACATCGGGAAAATTCGTTTTTACTTCCTCCGAAGCCTATATGATCGAAAACGGCAAAATCGGCGCGCCGCTCAAAGACGCAACGCTGATCGGAAACGGGATTGACGTTATGAACGCAATCGACATGATCGGAAACGACGGTTGTTTGGATAACGGAATCGGCACTTGCGGCAAAGGAGGGCAAAGCGTCCCCGTCGGCGTGGGTCAGCCGTCCGTCAGAATCTCAAAAATCACCGTCGGAGGCCGATAGTTCCGAAAAAGCGGCAACCGCAGATTTTCGCCGCCGAATACGGAACGGCGCTCTTCCGTTCATGCGCAGACGAAATATGACAAACAAAGCCCGCGTCGAAAGAAATTTTCTAAAGCCGGAAAATTAGCCCGCGCAATGCGTAAACGACTGATTGACGCTCCGTCTTTTTTCAGAAGCGGCTTCGTTCATAAAATATTTTGCGAGCAAATTCTTCACCGTGAAAAAAGCTCCTTATTGTCACGTCCGCGTGCAGCGCATCAGGGGTGTTCGCTGTGAAACCCTCCCCTTTCAACCGTATGCCCGCCGACAGGCGTTCGGAAACAAAAAAGCCTCCCGAAGGAGGCTTTTTTTTAACGGCCTCTGCCGAACAGAGACTTGAGAAGATCTCCCGCAATTCGCGTCCTTCCCGATGTTTTGATACCCTGCTTGCCGATGGTTACCTCGGAAGTCCCCGACTCGGGAGTATACGACCTGATGGTAATGCCGCCGTCACTCGTCAGCACGGATACCCTGCCTTTGGCATCTTTACCCGTATTAACGCTTATGACGCGATTTCCGGAAACGTTTCTGGAAGCAGCCACAACGCCTCTTCTCCCGGTGCTGTTCCCCGTCCCGACGTCATACGAATACTCGCCGTTGGAATTGACCTTGATATACCCGCCCTGCTTCGGATTGCGGGTCGCGGAAACCTGTCCGCGAACGGTTTCAATCGTCGTCCGTGAACCGTCCGCATGGGAAACGGATATGCCGTGCCCTTTTCCGCCGTCATAATTATAAATATCCGTATAGGCCTGTCTGTCCGACGTCTGCGAAGAACCGCTCCGCCCCGTCGTTACCGTTCCCGAACGGCCGACGTTCTCAACTTCCTGAACGGTTGAAGCGTCAACCTCCTTCATTTTAAAGACCAACTCGCCGTTCGCGTCCCTGCACGGAACCAAAACGACCGTTTTTTGTCCCTGCTGCGCTTGTTGACGAGATTCCTGACGAGCGCCGGCAACGACCTCCGTATCTTCCCATCCCGGCAATGTCGGAAGGATATTTTCGTTTGATTGTGCCTGAGCCGCGACGTTTACGCCGGCGGAAACCGTAACGACAGCCAAAAACCTGTTGAACCACGCAGACATATTAAACCTTCCCTTTTAAAAAGTTTCGTCTTTAATTTTTTTATACCACCAAGCGGAGCCGAAAATCAAGCGTTTTTGACAAAAAATATCGTTTTTTGTCATTATTTCCGACAATCTTTATATCTTTCAGACACATCGGAAAGCGGCTTATTCACGGCATCGGATTGAATCGCGCCCTTCGCCGCCGCCGATGCCCGAACGGGATGCCTGACGTCAACCGTGCGAAGCAACGGCATCATATTCGGCCGTCATCCGCTCCGCCGTATCAAGGCGCCGAAATTCACTATTGAAACGCTTGTATTTAACGTTGATAAATCAGCAAGCGGCGTTTCTCTTTTTAAAAGCCGACACGCTTGTTTTCGGCGAATATGTTTTTCCTTCAATAATATTCGCGTTTCCCCGTTTGGGCGGTTTTCCCAATATCGCGCCGACATTACGCCTTTTTCGCATGTAAATATATCGCGCGGAACCGTTTATTTATTTAACAATTTTTTTGTTTCAACATCCGTCGCGCCGAACGGTAATTACCGCATTTTTTCACCGCCGCAGGCTTTTCCGAAACGCGATACGGAAGTTTCTTCATACAAAAAAGCCTTCCCCGAAAGGAAGGCTTTTTCATCAATAAGGTATATCGGCTTATTCGGCAGCCTTGCCGCCGGCAGCCAGATGTTCGTACAGGCGACGACGTTCCTCAACCTGTTCCTGAGCATATTCGACCAAACGTTCATAGCGTTCGGGATCCTGCTTCTTAACAATCTGGAAGCGGCCTTCGTTCGCCATGAATTCGGCGATCGGCTTGGAGGGAGCCTTGGAGTCCAGCTGCAATCCGGGCTTGCCTTCGGCAACGCGGCGCGGATCGAAGCGGTACAGAGGCCAGAAGCCCGTTTCAACGGCGTTCTTCTGGTGATCCAAACCGTTCTTGTCGATTTCGTAGGTGTGGTTGATGCAGTGCGAGTACGCAATGATCAAAGACGGGCCGTTATAGGATTCGGCTTCGACAAACGCCTTGATCGTCTGCATGTCGTTGGCGCCCAAAGCGACCTGAGCGACATAGACGTTTTCGGACGCCATGGCAATCATACCCAAATCCTTGCGCGGCAAAGCCTTACCGGCAACGGCAAACTTCGCGGAAGCGCCGATCGGGGTTGCCTTGGACTGTTGTCCGCCCGTATTGGAGTACACGTTCGTATCCAAGACCAGAATATTGACGTTCTTGCCCGAATACAGGACATGATCCAGACCGCCGTAGCCGATATCATACGCCCAACCGTCGCCGCCGATCGTCCAAACGGATTTTTCGACGAAATAGTCGGCGACTTCGCTCAAAGCTTTCGCTTCGTCGGACTTCAAAGAAGCCAGCTTGGCTTTCAAAGCTTCGACGCGTTCGCGCTGAGCGGCGATCCCCGCTTCGTCAGTCTGAGAAGCCGTCAGGATGGCGTTGACCAGATCTCCGCCGATTTCGCCTTCCAAGCCCTTAATCAGCTGGTTGGCAAAGTTTTTCTGGAAATCAACGGACAAACGCATGCCCAGTCCGAACTCGGCCGCATCTTCAAACAAAGAGTTTGACCAAGCCGGACCGCGTCCGTTTACGTCTTTGGCATAAGGCGTCGTCGGCAGGTTGCCGCCGTAAATGGACGAGCAGCCCGTCGCGTTCGCGATCAGCAAACGGTCGCCGAACAACTGCGTCAACAGCTTAACGTACGGCGTTTCGCCGCATCCCGCGCAAGCACCCGAAAATTCGAACAGAGGACGTAACAGCTGAACCTGCTTGACCATCTTCTTTTCGATCTTCGTGCGGTCAACGTCCGGCAAAGACAGGAAGAAGTCGAAATTCTTCTTTTCCTGTTCCAGATGCTGGGCAATCGGGCTCATGTTAATTGCCTTGAGTTCCGGATTTTCCTTGTTCTTCGCGGGGCAGGCGCGGGTGCACAAAGAGCAGCCCGTGCAGTCCTCGGGAGCAACCTGAATGATCCAAGAAGAATCGACGAATTCCTTACCCTTGTAGGGGACGGAACGGAAGCCTTCGGGCGCGTTCTTCAATTCGGAATTGGGAACGACCTTGGCGCGGATCGCCGCATGCGGGCAGACCATGGCGCACTTGCCGCACTGGATGCAGGTGTTCGGATCCCACATCGGAATGTCGGAAGCGATGCAGCGCTTTTCGTACTGCGTCGTCGCCGTCGGCCATGTGCCGTCGGCCGTCCATTCCAGATCGGAAACCTTCAGTTCTTCGCCGCGGCCTTCCAGAATCGTGCCTTCAACCTTGCGGACGATTTCGGGAGCCGTCGCGGGAACGCCCGGCAAACGGTGGAATTTAGAGGTCGGCTTGTCCGTTAACTTGATTTCGTGCAGGTGTTCCAAGGAAGCGTCAATCGCGTCCCAGTTCTTCTTTACGATGGCTTCGCCCTTTTTGGCATACGTTTTCTGAGCGTATTCCTTAATCTTGGCAATAGCCTCATCTTTGGGCAGAACGCCCGACAAAGCGAAATAGCACGTCTGCATGATCGTGTTGATGCGGCGTCCCATGCCCGTGGCTTTGGCGACTTCAACGGCGTCAATCGAATACAGCTTGATGTGCTTTTTGATGATTTCTTCCTGAACTTCGACCGGCAGTTTGTCCCAAACTTCTTCGGGCTTAAACGGCGCGTTCAGAAGGAAAACGGCGCCTTCGTCGGCCTGAGCCAGCATGTCGATCTTTTCCAGGAACGGGAAATGATGGCACGCGATGAAGGAAGCCTTGTTGATCAGGTACGGAGCATTGATGACGTGGTTTGCGAAACGCAGGTGAGACGTCGTCATCGCGCCGGACTTTTTGGAGTCATACACGAAGTATGCCTGACCGTAGGTACCGTCGCGGCCCGCAATGATCTTGATCGAGTTTTTGTTCGCGCCGACCGTGCCGTCCGCGCCCAAACCGAAGAAGATGGCGCGCTTGACGTCGGCGTCTTCAATATCGAAGGAAGCGTCAACGTCCAAAGACAGGTTCGTCACGTCGTCGGTAATGCCGACCGTAAAGCGGGTCTTCGGTTCGGCCTTTTCGGCGTTTTCAAAGACGGCCTTCGCCATGGCGGGCGTGTATTCCTTGGAAGACAAACCGTAACGGCCGCCGATAACGCGCGGCATCGTTTTGATCTTGCCGGCAGCGAAAGCGTCGCTCAACGCGGCAACGACATCCAAGAACAACGGTTCGCCCTGAGAACCCGCTTCTTTCGTGCGGTCCATAACGGCAACCGTCTTGACCGTCGCGGGCAGAGCCTTAATCAGGGCTTCGGCGGGGAACGGACGGTACAGATGAACCTTCAAAACGCCGTACTTTTTGTTCAGCAGGTGTTTGACGGTCGCTTCCGTCGTATCGGCGGCGGATCCCATGATCACGACGACCTGTTCGGCGTCGGCGGCGCCGACGTAATCAACCAGATGATACTGACGGCCCGTAATCTTGGCATACTTGTCCATCGCTTCCTGAACAATGGCGGGGACTTTTTCATAGTACGGATTGGCGGCTTCGCGAATCTGGAAGAACACGTCCGGGTTCTGAGCCGTACCGCGAACGACGGGGTGATCCGGCGTCAAAGCGTTCGTACGGTTGAACGACGTGGGCAGGCCTTCAACGAACTTCTTCAGGTCTTCGTCGGAAATGACGTCAATCTTGTTGATTTCGTGAGACGTGCGGAAACCGTCAAAGAAGTGCATGAAGGAAACGCGGGACTTCAGCGTCGCATACTGGGCGATCGCCGCCATGTCCTGAGCTTCCTGAACGTTGTTCGAGCACAGCATCGCCAAACCGATCTGGCGGCAGGCCATCACGTCGGAATGATCGCCGAAAATCGACAGGGCGTGCGTCGCCAGCGCGCGCGCGGCGACATGAATGACGAACGGGGTCAGCTCGCCCGCGATTTTATAGAGGTTGGGGATCATCAGGAGCAAGCCCTGCGACGCCGTAAAGGTCGTCGTCAGAGCGCCCGCCTGCAAAGAGCCGTGAACGGCGCCGATAGCGCCCGCTTCGGACTGCATTTCATAGATTTCGGGAATCTTGCCCCAAATGTTCTTAACGCCTGCAGCAGACCAGGCATCCGCGAATTCGCCCATCGGGGACGACGGGGTGATCGGGTAAATAACGGCAACTTCATTCAGACGATGCGCAACGTGAGCGGTCGCTTCGTTGGCGTCCATCATCTTCATCGTGCTTTTATCCGCCATGGAAAAAATCCTCCAAAGAGTTAATGAAAAAAGGATGCTGTAAACACCCCCCGCTTTAAGTTAGGAGATGTTTCCGAACCTCTGCCGCCGAACGCTCCGCCCGTCCGCAGAGATTTGAAAACATCCCCCGCTTGAGCCGACACTTTACAGCACCGCGCTTGAACCTTCAACCGTTTTTTAGAAGAATCGGACGCGAAAAAGCCTTTCAAAATTTCACTTCTTTTTGAAGCGTTTGAAGCTTTTGCTCTAATTTTCGAACCTTGGCGGAATATTTCTGTTTTATTCCTCCGAAACCGAAACGGGACAGCAGGCGCGCCCGAAGCAAACGGCGGCGAACTTTTGCCACCTCGCGGACATTGCGGCGGCGACGCGCCAAACGTTCCAGAAAATTCAGCCCTTCAAAGGAAAAAACTTCTCCGACGGCGTTCTTTTCACGTCTTAGGCGTTCAAAAACCTTTTCGCTGCCGCCGTAAGTCAATATCCATTTTTCGACAAACGCCCGTCCGTCGGGCAGGACGTCTTCCGACGGCGTTTTCATTCCCTTATCTTTGCAAAATTCCCGAACGCAAGGCGTCAGACCGACGAAATACGGCCCCCAAAAGTACGACACGGGGAAACAGTCGTAATACGCGTCGACATAATACCGGTCCAGCTCCGCCGCCTGATCGACAAGCATCTGCGCCCGGCAAACGTTTTCGGCGCGATTCAAAACGACGTTCCGCGTCCCTTTTCGGCAAAACACGGTATTGTGCGTCGCACTGCCCAAAACCGACACAACGTTTTTCGCCCCTTTCATCAGCGCGATTTGTTCCCTGACGGACAAACGTTCGGGAGATATGATTTTATACCCGTTCGCCTTAAATGTCCGTTCAAGGGCTTCTTCGCCGCACATATTGCCGAATTCAAAACGGCGGCGGGTCAGATAAACCTTTTCATATTTCGCGGCGGGCACGTTTGCGGCGGCCTTGCGGAACGGCAGCATAAATTCTTCGGTATAATACTCTCCCAGATGCGACGACATTTCGGGAACGGCAATTTCCTTAAAGCGCATCGGACGGTCTATAAAAAGCAAACGTTCCCGTTCAATCCCCAAAAGATCAAAAAATTCAAAATAACGATCGGGTTTTCCGACGGGAATGAAAACAATCGGGCGCTTATCGTCGGAATTTTGCAAAACGAACCATAAACGCGCCGTACTTTCCAACAAAAAATGGCCGTAGGCGTGAAAATAAGCGACGCCGCCGTAAATAACGCTTTGATCGGAATATTCCGCCGTTTTGTTTTTTTCCTCCGCGGGGTACGGAATCAGTTCTCCCGACCTCATGGCGGAATCGGGACAAAACGCGCCGCGTTCGTCATAAACGCCGTAAGCCCCGTACAAAGGATCGACTTTTGAAACGTCGGATACGGCGGGATAAACGGCCGCGTTTTTAACAATCCGTACGGACGGCTTTTTGTCCGTTTTATATATTTCAGAATATTGCGCGTTGTTTTCGCCGTTAAGGTACAAACGTTTTTTGTCGCCGACCATTATTTCCCGATCCCCGAAAAAGAAAACCGCCTGAAAAGGCGGTCGGGGAGTTCAGAAATCATTCGACAGATTGATCCTTTCGGCCTTTCAAGCCCTGCCTTTTAATCAAAAGACGGCTTTTGAACATACGCCGAAAGCTCCCCGACCGAAAAGGGTCGGGGATATGTTTCCCTCCGCGCTTTTTCGCAAGGGATGTCGGCGCCATATCACGCCGCTGTCGAAAGAGCTTCTGACGGCTCCGCGCCCGCTAAGGCGCTGAAGACGGACATCCGTCTTCTGTTTTAAAATTATGCCGTTTTTTATTTTTTGACAAGAGGCGATATCGGGATAAAACTGATATCCCGACTGACAAAACGGAGCTTTCCCCATGCCTGATTTTTCCCGCGAACGGCGCGCGCTTTCCTCTCCCGCCGATTTGTTTTCTCCGAAAACCGAAAGCAATTCCGCCCTGATCGCCGGCATTGACGAAGCGGGAAGAGGCCCGTGGGCGGGCCCCGTCGTCGCAGGCGCCGTTATTTTTCCGAACTTGAAATTATCGGACGGTCTGGCAAAAAACTTAAACGATTCAAAAAAACTTTCCCGCACCAAGCGCGAAACCCTGTTCAAAGAGCTTTTCGCCTCCGACGCTCTTATCGGAATCGGTACGGCAAGCGTTGAAGAAATCGACCGCCTCAACATCCTGAAAGCGACTTTTCTGGCCATGCGGCGCGCCGTCGACGCTCTGCCCGTTTGCCCGACGTTCGCTTTGGTTGACGGAAACAAAGTTCCGCCCCTGCCCTGTCCCGCCGAAGCCGTCGTCAAAGGCGACGCGCTGTCTTTGTCAATCGCCGCCGCGTCAATCGTCGCGAAAGTAACCCGAGACCGCCTGATGGACGACTTGGCAAAGGAATTTCCGTGGTACGGCTGGGAGCAAAACGCGGGATACGGGACAAAGACTCATCAAAACGGGTTAAAATTGCACGGCATCTGTATTCACCACCGTAAAAGTTATGCTCCGATTCAAAGAATTATAGCCGAGTCGCAAAAAAATTAACTTTTACCGATTCTGTTAATAATTTAATTACTTCTGACGGCTATTCTGATTCCAGAACGGCGCGGCGAAAAGCGCGCTTTTTTGAGTCCAGAACGGCACAAGAGGTTAATTATGGCATCCCTGAAAACGAACGTCATCCTTCCCGGCGACAGCATCGAACTGATGAACTCCCTGCCCGAAAAGTCGGTCAATATGATTTTTGCCGACCCTCCTTATAACCTTCAGTTGGGCGGAGAACTGTTGCGCCCCGATAATTCTTTGGTTGACGGCGTTGACGACGAATGGGATCATTTTTCCGATTTCCGTGCGTACGACGATTTCACCGTTGCCTGGTTAAAAGCCGCGCGTCGCGTTTTAAAGGACAACGGCACTCTTTGGGTCATCGGTTCTTATCACAATATTTTCCGCGTCGGCGCGACGTTACAGGATTTGGGATTTTGGATTTTAAACGACATCGTTTGGACGAAAGCCAACCCGATGCCGAATTTCCGCGGCACGCGCTTTACGAACGCGCATGAAACGCTGATCTGGTGTTCCAAAGACCCGAAAGCCAAATACACCTTTAATTACGAAGCCATGAAAGCGATTAACGAAGGCACGCAGATGCGCAGCGACTGGTTCCTGCCGATCTGCAGCGGCAACGAACGTTTAAAAGGCGCCGACGGCAAAAAGCTGCACCCGACGCAGAAACCCGAAGCCCTGCTTTATCGGATTATCATGTCTTCGACCCAGCCGGGCGACGTCATTCTTGATCCGTTCTTCGGCACGGGAACGACGGGCGCCGTCGCAAAAATGCTCGGCCGCCAATTTATCGGCATTGAACGCGACCCGACCTATATCGCGGGCGCCAAAGCGCGCATCGACGCCGTAAAACCCGTCGCGGACATGGCAGACCTGCAGTTTACCTGCAAACGCCAAGAACCGCGCATCCCGTTCGGTGCCGTCGTTGAACACGGCTTGTTGCGTTCGGGAGATTGGCTGTTCGATTCAAAGCAGCGTTTCGCCGCGAAAGTCCGCTCCGACGGCACGCTGGCCGCCGAATCAATCACGGGGTCGATCCACAAGGTCGGCGCGATGCTCCAAGGTTTGCCCAGTTGCAACGGTTGGACGTTCTGGCATTTTGAAAAGCGCCACAATCTGGAAGTTATTGACACCTTGCGCCAACAGCTCCGCGCGCAGCTTTACGCGGCGTAAAGCTGCGCGCGGAGCAGCTTTACGCGGCGTAAAATTCACAGTTTTAAAAAGCCCCGCTCATCGGGGCTTTTTTTATGTATTGACATTCGTCTTTATCGGGATAAATATAGGAACAAAAAGGGAACGAGTAATGCTTGAAAAGCTTATCGGGCTGATTGATTGCGACAGCTTTTTCGTTTCGTGCGAACAGGCGGTTGATCCGCGTTTAAAAGGATTGCCCGTCGTCGTTACGACGGGAGAGCGCGGATGCGTGGTATCGCGTTCAAAGGAAGCTAAAGCGGCCGGTGTCAAAATGGGCGTTTCCGTTTTTATGGACAGAAAGGAACATTCGGGCATTATTTACGTTCAGGCGCACAGGGCGCTTTACTCCGAAACGTCGAAACGGGTCATGAGCATCATTAAAAATTATTCCCCCGTCGTTGAAGTTTCTTCAATTGACGAAGCTTATATCGACCTGACGGGAACGGAGAGGCTTTATAAATCGTCCCCTGAAGGCATCGCCCGTATGATCCGCGACGAAATCCGACAAAAAACGGACATTCCCGTATCCGTCGGCATATCCTCGACAAAAACGCTGGCAAAGCTGGCTTGCGACAAATCGAAAAAAGCAAACGGCATTTTATATGTCGGAGAAGCCGCCCGCCGCGAATTATTGCGGCATACGCCGATTGAAGAGATCTGCGGCATCGGAAAGTCGGGGGCAAAAACGCTGAAAATGACGGGAATATTCACGGCGGCGGAATTGGCAGAAGCACCCGACG
>CALXYE010000025.1 GCA_944392845.1 uncultured Alphaproteobacteria bacterium | reverse complement strand
CTTCCTGAGCCAGACGTTTTTCCTTTTGTTCCAGCCAAGACGAATAATTGCCTTCGTAAGGAATGCCTTCGCCGCGGTCAAGCTCTAAAATCCAGCCCGTTACGTTGTCAAGGAAGTAGCGGTCGTGGGTAACCATGACGACGGTGCCTTCGTAATCGTGCAGGTGCTGTTGCAACCAGGCGACGGATTCGGCGTCCAAATGGTTGGTCGGTTCGTCCAACAGCAACAAATCGGGCTTCGACAACAACAGGCGGCACAAAGCAACGCGACGTTTTTCACCGCCCGACAGCTTTGTAACGTCGGCATCGGAAGGCGGACAGCGCAAAGCATCCATTGCGATTTCAATGGTACGTTCAATGTCCCAACCGTTGCAGGCGTCTATTTTTTCCTGCAATTCGGCTTGTTCGGCGATCAACGCGTTCATCTCATCATCGGTCATTTCTTCGCCGAACTTCATGCTGACTTCTTCAAAGCGTTTCAACAGGTCGCGCACGGGGCCGACGCCGTCCATGATGTTTTCCATGACGTTTTTGGACGGATCCAGTTGCGGCTCCTGAGGCAGATAGCCGACCGAAGCGCCTTCCGCCGCCCAAGCTTCGCCGTTAAATTCGGTTTCGATGCCCGCCATGATCTTTAACAGCGTACTTTTTCCCGCGCCGTTCGGCCCCAAAACGCCGATCTTTGCTCCGGGAAAAAAGGACAGCCATATGTTTTTCAAAACCTCCCGTCCGCCGGGGTACGTCTTGGACAGGTTTTTCATAACGTAAATGTATTGGTAGGAAGCCATGTGAACTCCTGCGAAAATAAAGAAACTGCCGCTTTTATAGCAGAGAAAAACAAAACGGGCAAGCTTGCGAAAGAAAGCTTGCCCGTCCGTAAAAGCTCAAATCTCAGTTATCTCTGTCAGGAACGGTTTCCATAAAAATCAGGTCATGAGCGCCCGAAGTTTTTAAAATCAGCGTTTGCCCCTTCAAGTCGTAACCCGATACGGTCGGCAGGATTTTCAGGTATTCCTCTTCCGCCTGCATCAAAGACATGGGGCCCATCATCATGGTTGTTCCCGCGGGGGAAAATTCCATGCCGCCTTCAGGCTTTAAACGGTACGAACCGAAATAACGGTTCACGGCGGCGCTGCCCGCGAAACGGGGGTCTTTGGCGTCAAAAGCGATGGTGATTTCCGCATTGTTCGGGGCATTGACCAGTTTATAGGTTCTGCCTCTGAAATCTCCCGTATTATTGTACACGGCGCATCCTGACAGCAACAAAGCCGCAACGGCGAATAATTTTTTCATTTAGAACCCTTTCCTTTGTTCTTTAACAACAAATCGGTAACGGCCGCGCGCATGACTTCGTTTTTGATTTTCTGGAACGAAGGGCGTCCGCGCCGTCCGTCAAGCTGCCATTTGTCGGCTTCGGGGACGGCGTTCCAAACCGTTTGCATTTCTTTAGCATCTTTCCATCTGTTTTTCACGAAGATTTCGGGCAACAGTTCCGCAAGGGCGGCATTTTCGATAAACGTTTTGCCGTCCGCCGTTTTTTCCAGACATTCTTTCGCCGAAAGGGGCGTCTTTCTGGCAGCCAGAACCTGCGGAAGCACTCCCGCGTCAAACGCCCGCGCCGGAGTATCGGCAAGCATCAGCGGCAAATCTGCCGCATATTCGACTTTTTTTCGATAAGCCTCTCGAAAAGCGATGCGGTGCATTTGCTCCGTGCGGGCGTTAAAAATCGGTTTGCGGTTTTCGTCATACCATCCGCGCAGTTCGCAGACGGCCTTTTCCAAGCGCGTTTCATGCGATGCGAACATATCGGCAATAACGGCCGCCGTACGGCGTTCCGCGTCGAAACCGCCGCTTGCGAAACTTAAAAGCGTTTCTTTGACCTTTGATTCTTTCAGTCCTTTGCACATTTCGGCGGCGGTTTCTTCGTTCAGCCCGATACCGTGCGCGGCAAAAAATTCCAGCCGTGATTTCGGCAGATTTCGCGCAACGGCGATCAGCGCCTTTTGCGAAAATTTGCCGTTGAGGGAAACGTCCAAATATTTCAGGTTTGATTCTGCCAGCGCATTGCCGAATTCTTCTCCGTCATAAGCGGCGCCGACGGACTGACAGGACAATTTTTCCAGCGGAGATACCTTTAGCAGCGGAGCGACGCGTTCAAAAAACGGTTCCGCCATACGGTCTGAAACCGTCAATTCTTTTAAACGTCCGTTCGCGATCAGTTCAATAACGGCATCCGTACAGGCGGGGTCGCCGTTAAAGCCGTTTTGAGCAACGTTTAAACGTTCAACTTTTGTGTTTCCGAGCCTTTTTAACAGCTCAAGCCCGCAAACCGCTCCCGCTTGAGCGTTTTGAACGTTCAGTTCCTTTAATTCGGGGATAAGGGAAAGGTTTTTCGCCAACAGGCCGACGTCTTCGCCTTTCAGGGAAGAATAGCCGAAATTCAGGGAAGAAATTCCGCGTTCGGCGGCGGCCTGCAGGAAGGCGCGCATATATTCTTCGCCTCTGACGGGCGATTGCGGTGCAAAGGGGCGTCCTTGCGGACAGGCATTCATCCGATCCGTTTCCTTGCGGAGCGCGTTCAATTCGTCAAGAGTCAAACTCATCGTCCTTTTCCTTTTTTCGCGGCCAGAACGGCGGCCAAAGAGCGCCGGGTTACTTCATTTTTTTCCTTTTGAAACAAAGGACGCCCTTTTTTGCCGTCCATTTGCCAATGATGCTTCGGATCAAGCGCATTCCATGCTTTTTGCATTTCTTTGGGATCTTTCCAGTTTCGGGCGGAAAAAAGCAGGGGCAACATTTCCGCCTGTGCCGCATAAACAATGAACGGCACGCGGGCGAAGCCGGAATCTTCAAAGCAATCGTTTGCCGTCAAAGGCCTGTTTTCCTTGCAACGGCTTTCCAAAGCCTGTTTCAAAACGCCGCTGCTTAAAGCGTTGTTCAATGAAATGTCCTTCGGCGCGGGATCGTTTTCGTGTTCTTTTGCCAAATATTGATAAAACAGGCGCGTTCTGGCGTTTGAACGCATCGTTTCCAAGGATTGCGCCATCAGGTTCTTTTCATAATCCGACAATCCCGACAGCGGGATTTCCGCATTTTCCAAACGACAGGACGGATGTTCCAAATAAGCGCGCAGAGCATCCAGAAATTTTTCCGAAGGGCGTCCCACAGGAGCAAAGGAGACCTTTGTAATTTTAGTATCCGGCAGGATGTGCAACAGTTCTTCCGCATCCTTTTCCCTCATGCCGGTGGCTGTCAGGTCAATTTCGCGCAGGGAAGTTTCGGGAAGTTTTGAAACAAGCTTTCGGATGCCCTCGGACGACAGCCTGTTTCGGGAAACGTTCAGGAATTTCAATCCCGATGCGGGCAGGGCATCGGCGAGCGCTTCCGTCGCGTTGTCGGTCATTTCGATGCGGGACAGCGTCAGACGTTCCATCT
>CALXYE010000024.1 GCA_944392845.1 uncultured Alphaproteobacteria bacterium | reverse complement strand
GATCAGGCATTTTTATAATCCTGCCGACGGGAAGACGAGAGTTTTTCCGTAATCCTTTATTTTTCATCAAAATCGCCTCAATCGGCAAACCGTTAATTCTGGCGATTTCAATCAACGTGTCCCCCGGTTCGACGACGTGTTCCGCTTCTATCAAATCCGATCGTTTCCAACGGTTCAAATTCATGCGATCTTCAAAGATCGCTTGCCGAAGATCCTCTTTCTTTAATTTTCCTTTTTTATCAAACAGGTTAATACCGATTCTTACCGCGTTGGCGTCTTCATTTCCAATCATATTAAAAACATAAAAAAAACTGTGCCCTTCATCCCTATCATGCTTGCGACTGCCCGCTTCAAGTTCAAGCCGTGTAAGATTGGAAAGCCGTCCTGCGTAACCGTAGTGAATATTTGAATAAATGTCGTAATCGTAGATGTATTCAAAATCTCCGTCTATCGGGGTTCCAAAAATGACGGAAGCCTTTCCCTTTTTGTTCAGCAACCTTTTATGAAAATACTTTTTAGCTATGTGCGCCAGTTGCGGTTTAAAATCCCATGCCTTTCTGTTGTCCACAAGATCAATAAAATCTTTATAATTAAAAGCTAGAGTGTCGTTGCCAGCCTTTTTCAAGTCGGGCACTTTCTTATTTAATGCCTGAGCAACAGAACGATTCGTAAATCCGAGAACATTATCTACCGCCCTTGAGGGAAAATCTTCAAAAATTTTACTCAACCTTTTCACCCTCGGATCATGTTCGCGTTCCGTCATTTCATTGTATATAAAATCTATGACCGCATCGTATTCTTTAAAGCCTTCCATCTTTTTCTCCATCCATAAACAAAATGTTGTCATTTATAACATTATGTTTATGGATGGAGGATGTCAAGAGTTTCCCGTTTATTATTTCAATCCGGCGTAAAGAAACGGCGCCCAATACACCATAAACCTAAGCAAGAACGGCTTTTTCGTTTTTTTATACTCAAAATAATAACACCAAAACGAAGCCGACAGTAAAACCATCGACAGCAACACCAAGCCATTCAGCAACAGGATAAGCTCCATAAAACTGCCCGGAAGATTGCACCTGAAAATCGCTTCAAATCTTGTAAAACTCAATCCGACGAACAAGTACCCCGCCAAAGTCACATGCGTCCCCTTATCGATTTTATCGTAGTCCGACACTTTATTTATTTTTCTTAACACCGGCGGCATAAACCAAATCAATACCGCCAAAGTGAGCTGAACTTTCCACGATATGTGAATCTGAACGGGGCAACTGTTCCTTTGCGCATAAAAAAGATACAAAGAAAAAAACAAAATAATCGCAAAACCGCCGTATCCGGCATAATCGCCGTAAATCCACCGTTTCCATTTTTTCGGTTGCACCAAAACATATAACGCTTCCGAAACAAACAAAGCCGTCAGAAAATAACATGCCAATGAATCGCCTCTAAAGCCCGTATAAAAATCCCAAACCTTCTCGGATGCGAAAAAATATACAATCGGGTTCAAGGCTCCGCTGTATTCCAAAACACCGAGCATTGCCAGCGTAAATGTGACTATACACCATTTCTTTGCCGCTTTTTCCGAAAGCATTTGCCCTTTTCCCGTTATTTATGCATATCATCCAAATCAAAAAAATCGCCAAAAGTTTTTTAAAATTTTACCAGAATATATGCTATCAACAAATCAATCGTCCAAAACAAGACGGCAAAAAGGAAAGGCCCCCAGTTAATAAAAAACTTGCGCAGGTACGGCATGCCCGTTTTCCGATGCCTGACAAAATAACATATAAACGAAGCCAAACAAAGTAGCGGTAATGTGAGCACTAAAACAAATACCGTAGCACACCCTATATAAGACGTATCGTCGTTTCTGCATAAATCCACCATTTCCAGCTCAAGAGCATTAAAAGCACTCCACACATAGCCCAGCAACACCAAATGTGTTCCGCATTCAAGTCTGTCATAATCCTCCGTACCTTTTATCCAGCGGGCAATCATGGGAAGCATCCAAAAGACAAACAACAATCTCGGCACCAACGCTTCGTAAAAGGGGGGAAGCGTACAGTTTATTTCCGGATAGATCTTCGTATATATAAAGAGAAAATACAAAAAAACCAGCACACATCCCCAACAGGCATGATCACTGTAAATCCAACGTTTCCATTTTCTCGGCTGAAGCAAAACATAAAACGCTTCCGTTGCCGCAAAAAGCGTCAAAAACCAAACCGTCGTCTTGCCTAAGACGGGGATATAACAGTTAAGTATGCATGGCACCGCTTCCGCATACATGACCGCGCGCCACCTCTTTGCCGCTTTTTCCGAAAGCATTTGCCGCACTCCTCTTCAGATTTTATAAAGACAAAGATATTCCCTTAAAAAGAAAAATTCAACAAAGACCGAAACATGAAAACAAAAAACGGGAAAAGCCGAAGCTCTTCCCGTTTTCAAACGTTACGAAAAAAGTTTATTCCCGTTCAAACTGATCTTTGCCGACGCCGCATACGGGACAGACGTAATCGTCGCCCAATTCTTCAAACGGCACGTCGCCGTCGTAAACGTATCCGCAAACTTTGCAAACCCATTTTGCTTCTTTTTTCGCCGCGGGCTTTTCGGCGGGCGCGGCTTCTTCAACCTTTTCAAACTGGTCCTTGCCGACGCCGCATACGGGGCAAACGTAATCGTCGCCCAATTCTTCAAACGGCACGTCGCCGTCGTATTCGTAACCGCAAACTTTGCAGACCCATTTTGTTTTGCTCATCTTATTTTCTCCTTTAATTGACGATCCTGCTTCAACGGCGGAGGGCAGAGCGCACCTTCCCGAACGGAAGGCCTCCATCACCCGCGGTTTCCATGATTCCTGATATTCCGTATAGCTTAATGCCTTTGCCGTTCCGTTTTCTCCGTCAACGACGTCGCAGAAAAACAAAACGTGCGTGGACAATTCCTTAAAATCCGTGACGCGACAGATTAAATAGGCGGCGTTGCGTTCCAAAACGGGCAGTCCCGAAACGAATTTATGCGGTACGTTGTCCCATTTATCGGCATTTTCCGACGACTGAAAGCCGAAATTCCCCACAATAAAGGGGTCGGCGTCAACGGGAAGGACGGACAGGGAAAATTCTTTGCTTTCCTGCAAAGCCCGACGCGTCCACGTCCCTTTATTGCAGCAAACGACCAACGCTTCGGGCGAACAGGTCGTCTGCATGACCGCATCGACAACGCATCCGCCCGTTTTTCCCTTGTTTTTTGCGCCGACGACGTACACCCCGTACGTCAGTTTGAACATTGCTTTTGAATCCATATTTTTTTCCTTTTCCTTCCATTAAAAAGCTTTAAAACGTTAAAATCAATACTTTCTAAAGTTTAAAGGACGCCTTTTTTCAACAGGGGATTCAAACGGATCAAAACGTCCGCGCCCGTTCCCGCCCCCGCGTCCGCCGCCAATTCGTCAGGCGTATAGCTTTCGTTGAACAGATCGACTTCGCTGCCGAAGGAAAGTTCGTCCTCAACCCCCGAAGCGTCAACCGCCAGATAATTTGTCGTCGGAGGCGCCAAAACGGGCAGCCGTCTGCCGTTAAAAACAACAAAGCAGCCTTTCTTATGGACGATTCCGTCCCCCGCGCCGCATAACAGCGAAGCAACGGGCGTGTCCTTTTTCAAAACGCCGTTCGCGCCGTACCCGACGCACGCGCCCGCCGGAACGCGCTCCAAACGGCCGACGCGAGCCGTCAGTCGGGCGGCGATGCGGCTTTCGGGCAGGACGGAAGCCCCGTACAACGCCGCGCCCGCGCGAATCATGTCGAAACAATACCTTTTTCCCAAAAACGCGCCGTAGGAAGCCGCCAAACTCTTTTTCGCCTTCGGAAACAAAGAAGCAAGCCTGTCAAACAAAAGCCTTTGTTCTTCGTTTTCCGCGGCTTCCGAGTCTTCCGAACGCGACAGGTGGCCGATTAAAAGAGAAACCCCGCCCGTTCGGGAAAGCCGATCCCAAAAATCCGAATCCGAAACGGGAATGCCCGCCATATTCAATCCTATGTCCGCCCGAACGGCGATATTTTTCGCATCGGGAAAACGCGACAGGGCTTCCCGCGTCGAAAAGACGGGTATCAATCCGTAACGATCGTAATCGTCCGCATCTTCGTCAACGCTCAAAGCGTCAAGAACATACACGGCGGAACGGGTATGGCGGCGCACGCAAATCCCTTCGGAAAGCCTGTTGACGAAAAAGGTTTTGCATCCCGCACCGTCCAATGCGGGAACGACGTTTTCGACGCCCAAACCGTAAGCGTTCGCCTTGACGACGGCGGCAATCTCCGTTTCGGGGAACAGAGCCGCCATCTTTTTGAAATTATGCGTCAGCGCATCGGGAAAAACGCTCAGCCAAACGTCGGGCATGAAAACACATCCTTAAAGGAGTCCTGATTTGCGGAGCATACACGAAACGCCCCCGTTGAAACAGAGAAAAAAACACTTGCGGAAGGCGGAAAAAAATCATATAAGAAAGCTCCTTCTTCCGATGAAGGAGGGAGCGCGCCTTTTCGGGCTTTTAACAGGGCTGCCTGAGGGCGCAAAACCGTTCAATTTCTAATTAAGGAGACGGAAATGCCCAAATTGAAAACCAAGAGTTCGGTCAAAAAACGTTTTGCCCGCACCGGCAACGGCGGCATCAAGCGCGGATTCGCGAACAAACGCCACCGCCTGATTTCCAAACCGACGAAGATGAAGCGTAAAGCGCGCGGCATGACTTTGCTGAGAGCATGCGATTTCGACATCGTCGATCGTTTCATGCCTTATAACTAATCAAACGGGTAAGGAGATAAGGAAATGGCTCGTGTAAAACGCGGTGTAACGGCTCATGCCAAACACAAAAAGATTTTGAAACTGGCGAAGGGATATCGCGAAAGCAATTCCAAACTGTATCGCATCGCTTTGGAAAAGGTCGAAAAAGGCCTGCAATACGCTTACCGCGACCGCCGCAAGAAAAAAAGCAACTTCCGCGCTTTGTGGATCCAGCGCATCAACGCCGGCGTCCGCGAACACGGATTGACGTATTCCCGATTTATGAACGGCTTGAATAAGGCCGGCATCACTCTGGACCGCAAGATCCTTGCCGATATGGCGATGAATCAGCCCGCGGCTTTCTCCGGAGTTGTCGATCAGGTTAAGGCCGCTCTGAAAGCGTAAGCAAACCGGTTTGCTAAAGAATGAAGGGGCGCCCTCAAAGCGCCCCTTTTTCATAAAATTTAAGGGATGGACAAATGAGCGAATTAGACTCTCTTCAGGCGGAGCTTCTGGCCGCCGTCGAAAAAGCGGGAACCGCCGCGGAGCTTGAAGCCGTACGCGTTTCCGTACTGGGTAAAAAAGGCGTTATTACGGAGAAAATGAAAACGCTGGGGGCAATGGCTCCCGACGAACGCAAAGCCGCGGGTCAGGTCTTTAACAAAATCAAAGAAGCCGTCGCCGCCGCCTTGGATGCAAAAAAGGAAGCTCTGGAAGACGCCGAAATCAACAAGCGCCTGGTCGCGGAAACCGTTGACGTTACCCTGCCGCCCCGCCCCGAAAAACAGGGGCGCGTCCATCCGACGAGCCAAACTTATGACGAAATCGTCGCCATCTTCGGACAGATGGGATTCGCCGTCGCCGAAGGCCCCGATCTGGAAGACGATTTCCATAACTTTACCGCCTTGAACCTGCCGCCCGACCATCCCGCGCGCCAAATGCACGACACGTTTTATTTGGCCGGAGATAAAGAAGGCGAAGAAAAGCACGTCCTGCGCACGCATACGTCTCCCGTTCAAATCCGCACGATGACTTCGCAAAAGCCCCCCATCCGCATTATTGCTCCGGGGCGCACTTACCGTTGCGATTCCGACATGACCCATACCCCGATGTTCCATCAGGTCGAAGGGTTGGTCATCGATAAAACGACAACGATGGCTCATTTAAAAGGGTGCCTGATCGAATTCGTTAAAACGTATTTTGAGCTTGATGACGTGCCCGTACGTTTCCGCCCCTCGTTCTTCCCGTTCACGGAACCGTCCGCCGAAATGGATATCGGATGTTCGCGCGAAAACGGCGAATTAAAAATCGGCGCAGGAAAAAGCTGGCTTGAAATTCTGGGATGCGGAATGGTTCATCCGAACGTGCTGAAAGCCTGCGGCATCGACCCCGAAGAATATCAGGGATTTGCTTTCGGTATCGGAATCGAACGGTTGGCCATGCTGAAATACGGCATTCCCGATTTGCGCACCTCTTTAGATTCCGAGTTGCGCTGGATTAAACATTACGGATTCGTACCTTTGGACGTCCCGACGACGACTGCGGGGCTGCGCCTGACGGGAGGAAACAAATTATGAAATTCACTCTTT
>CALXYE010000023.1 GCA_944392845.1 uncultured Alphaproteobacteria bacterium | reverse complement strand
TTAAAGCCGAAATCAAAACCAGCGCGACGCCTTTTAGGTTCAAGGGTTGACCGTTTCCGCCTTTATAGAAAAGCGATATTCCCACAGTTGTCAGAATAATGGCGATGACGGTTCTTTTGGATATTTTCTCGCCGAAGAAAGCCGCCATAATGACGGCGACCAAAACGGGATAGATAAAAAGAATCGTCGAAGCGATACCTGCGTCGATATAGGTATAGCTCATAAACAAAGTCAGGGAAGACACGGCAAAAATTATGCCAAGAGGAAAAAGGAAAAGGATTTGTTTTTTCGAGATTTTTAAAGAATGCTTTTTAACGAAGGTTTGCCATAAAAAGAACAGCACCAATGCGACGAAATACCTGTAGAACAGGACGGAATTGACGGAAATCCCCGCAGCGAACAAAGGCAGGGCGAACAGCGGGTTCGTCCCGTAACTGGAAGCGCCGCAGGCTCCGATAATCAATCCTTTTGTTTTTCTGCGCATAATCAAAAACCCCTTTATTTCGGCAAAGTGATAAGGGAGAACGGTAGAAACCGCTTTTGAAAAAGTCAAGGAATCCGAAACGTCAGTTAAATATTTTTTCGATTACGCCGTTTATGTGGGGCAAATCGTTGTGAAGTGATTTGAACAGAGTGGTTATAAAATTTTTTGTTTCGTCGTTTTGCGGCATGCTTCCCTTGTAGGGGATGTAATACAAATCCATGGGCAAAGCGCCTTGTTCGTTCGGATACAGGTATTTTTCGTTTAACAGAGCCGCACCGTGTTTTTTATAAAAGCTGACGCGTCTGGAAGTATTTTCTTTTTTCGGGTCGATTTTTTCGACTTCCAAAAAACATCCGCTTTCATCGGGATAGAAATTTTTTAAAGCGTTAAGCATTTGTCCGCCGTAACCGTTTGAATGATAAGGTTTATATACGGCGATGTAATCAATGAACAAATATCCGTCCGCCTTGAACAGCAACGCGTAACCGACGGGCGTTTCCCCGTTGAACGCCTTTAAAAATTCATAAACGCCGTTTTTAACATGCGCGCTCAAAATTTCCCGCGGCTTAAGTTCTTCCTTGGGAAATTGCGTCAGCATATCGGCATAAACGGCGTCGAAGTCTTTTTCCGTCGCTTTTTTAAAATGTAGCATTTTCATATTCCTTCATGCTCTTTTCATTATCTGTATAAGGATTTTGCCTTTCCGTATCAAAGGCAATTTTTCTTGCGCCGAACGGAACGGCGTTTTATTCTGTAAAAAATTTTTCCCTAAGGAGAATAATGTGGCGATAAAAAATATTTTTTGGGATGTTGACGGCGTTTTGGCGGACTTGAATTTCGCTTATTTTAATTTTTTGACGCATCACCCCTCGTATAAAGAAACGTACGGCAACATCAAGTGGGAAGATTTGCCGAAGGTATTGCCGATCAATCCTAAATACGGCGCCCTGGAATTGAAAACCCATCCGACTCTGGGGACTCAAATGGATGCTGATTTCTGCCGTTCTCCCGAATTTTTTAATAATCGTCCTCTTTATCCGCACGTCATCGAAACGCTGCGCGAATTGAACGAAAAAGGATACAGGCAATTTACCCTGTCGGCGACTTTTAACGTTGAAACAAAGAAAAAACTGCTGAACGAACTGTTAAAGGACGTTACGGATTTTTTGACGATTGAATGCGTGCAACACGGAAAATTTATGCATGATACGGCGAAAGAAGACATGCTGAAGGATTGTTTCGAACGTTACGGGCTAAAAGCCGGAGAAACCGTTCTGGTCGATGACAGAATCTATAACCAGTATGCGGCGATCAACGTCGGGGCTCAGCCTTTGCGCTATCGTTGCGAATTTACGACGGATCTGCCCGAAGATCTTAAACAGGTTCCCGAAGTGCACAGCATGGAAGAGCTGAAAAGCTGGCTTGAAGAGCATAAATAACGGTCTGGAGATAAATATGAGCAAAGTCATAACAATGATTCCCGTGCGTTTGGCGGCATCCCGTCTGCCGAACAAACCGCTGCTGGATATTAACGGAAAAACGTTGATACAACGGGTGTATGAAAACGTCAAAGCGGCAATCAAGGGCGATGTTTGTATCGCTTGCGGCGACGAAGCGATCAAAAAAGAAGCGGAAAAGTTCGGCGCGATGTGCGTTTTGACCGATCCGAACCTGCCTTCGGGAACGGACAGAATCGCGACGGCATTAAAAGAAATCGATCCTGACGGTACGAAATATGATATTGCCGTGAACTTTCAGGGCGATAATATTAACGTTGATCCGGCGGTTAACAACCGTTTGATTAAAATCATTGAAGATACGAATTGCGATCTGGCAACGTGCGGCATGGTGTTCAAAAGCTTGAAAGACGCCGAAAATCCGAACAACGTCAAAATCGTTATGGGATTGGAAAAAGGGGAAACACAGGGGCGTGCCGTTTATTTTTCCCGCGCGTTGGCGCCGTATATTCGCGACGAAAACTGTCCGTACCGCGATTATTATCATCACATCGGCATTTATGTTTTCAAAACGGACGTATTGAAACGGTTTTTGAATATGAAGGAAGCCGTTTTGGAAAAACGCGAAAAATTAGAACAGTTAAGATTCTTAGAAAACGGTTGCCACGTTCAGGCTTTAATCGTTGATAAAATCAAACTGATCGAAAACGCTCCTGCGGACATCAATACGCCCGAAGAATTGGAAGCGTTTAGAAATTTAAAGATTTAAACGGAAAAGCCCCCCGAAAACGGGGGCTTTTTTAAGCACCGTATTTAAGCAAAATAACGCCGCAAATAATACGCAAGACTCCGGCGCAACGTATTAAAGACAAGGCATCGTGAAAGAACAAAACGCCGACGGTGAACGTACAGCCGGCGCCGATTCCCGTCCAAACGGCATATGCGGTACCGATAGGAATTTCTTTTTGTGCGACATACAGAAAAAATCCGCTTGCAGCCATAGCCAAAACGGCAAAGATAATCCAAGCGATTTTTACGGCGGAGATTTCCGCCATTTTCAACCCGACGGGCCAACCGACTTCAAACAAAGCGGCGATAAGCAGATAAAACCAAGACATACAACACCTCGACTTTTATAAAAAGGACAAAAAAAAACACCATAAATTTCTATCTTCAAAGGCCTAACGATAGAAACTTACAGTGCTTTAGCCTTACCCGGCGGCAAGACGGTGTTATGCTGTCAGTTAAGGATTGAAAAGTCAAAGGAGAAATGGGCTTCCCGCCAAAAGAAAGGCGGGCGGACATTCGAAAGCCGTATTCTGTTAACGCGGTTCGTCCTGTTTGGCCATGGTCTTATTCAATCGGCATACGCCTGTAAACGGAACGGAGAATTTTCTAAATCCGCACAACAAAAAACCGCCCGTAAAGGCGGTTTGTTTTGGCGACCCCAGGGGGATTCGAACCCCCGTTACCGCCGTGAAAGGGCGATGTCCTAGGCCTCTAGACGATGGGGTCATCATCGCGGCTCGGGCATATATATAAAGATTATACCCGAAGCGGTCAACAGGTTTTTTTGATTTTTATCTTTTTTATTCGTAATTCCTCATCAATCCGACCAATTTTCCCTGAATTGTAATGCGTTCCGGGCTGTATATGCGCGTTTCATAAGCCGGATTCGCGGGCTCCAGCGCGACGGCATTGCCTTTGCGTCGGATTTTTTTCAGCGTGACTTCACAACCGTCAACCAAAGCGACGGCAATTTCTCCGTTTTCCACCGTATTGCAACGGCGGATGATAACCGTGTCGCCGTCCAGGATGCCCGCTTCTATCATTGAATCTCCCGCAACCGTCAGCGCGTAATGTTCTCCGCCGCCGACCATGTTCGCGGGAACGGCGATCGATTCGTTGCCGCACAGGGCTTCAATAGGCGTTCCCGCCGCGATTTTGCCGTATTTCGGCAGCTCGACGGAATTCGCGACCAGATTCGCGCTCATTTTTGAAAACGCGTTTGTCGTACGCACAAATTCCTTTACCGTCATTCCCGCGGGATCCGCCATATTTTCGGGCAGGCGCAACACTTCCAAGGCTCTGGCCCGATTCGGCAGGCGGCGGATGAATCCTCTTTCTTCCAAGGCGGAGATCAAACGGTGAATGCCCGATTTTGATTTCAGGCCGACGGCTTCCTTCATTTCTTCAAACGAAGGGGAAACGCCGTCTTCGTGTAGCCGTCTGTCGATCAACATGAGAAGTTCGTACTGTTTTTTTGTAAGCATTCCGACTCCTTATTATTCAAATTTTCTCTATTTGTTCTACTTTAGTTCTCTGTTTTTATCAAGGTTTTTTTAGAAATTTTGATTTAGGATGCGTATTGATCCCTTTATGACACACGGAGTTTTTCAGCGTGAAGATATCTCGATCGGCATTCAAAAGGAAAAAGCGTCTTGTTGCGGCAAAGCCTCGCAGGATGCCGGCGCAGGCATATTCCTTTCGTTTAAAAAAGGCGCGGAGGGATAACGTTCCCAGGCGTTGGAAAAGTTTTTATTTTTGGATGCCGTTTTATTTGGTTTTTTTGTTGGTGTTGGTTTCCGTTTTTCTGGGGTGGATGCTTCATAAGGAAGTGATGTTGAAAAAGGTTTCCGAGCCCGTGCGGGAAGAATCCCTCAAAGGACGCGCGGGCGGCGATCCGTTTTCGGGAATCGGAGAATCTTTGAGCCTTCGGATGCGAAAAGCTCCCTTGGCCTTTGACGGAGAAAACGGAGCGTTCGTCACGGCGTGGGGCGATAAGTCCGCTTCAGTTGAATATATCGAAAGCGTTACGGCTCCCGAAAAAGAACGGGCTGCCTGGGAACGTTTTGCCGTTCCTTGCGACGTTGATCCGGATACGCCCGTTATTGCCGTCGTTATCGACGATCTGGGGCTGAACCGCCGTATGACGAAAGAAATCGTGTCTTTGCCGGCTCCTTTAACGGCGTCTTTTATGTCTTATGCGGAGGATCTGGACTCTCAAACGGCGGCGGCGCGGCAGGCCGGACACGAGCTTTTGGTTCATACGCCGATGGAACCGTTCAACAACGATCCGGGGCCGGGAGCATTGTTTTTGGGAATGTCGGACGACGAGATACGTAACCGTTTGGGCGTCATGCTGGATTCTTTTTCGGGGTATGTCGGCATCAATAACCATATGGGCAGCCGCTTTACGTCCGACCGCCGATCCATGGACGTTGTGATGGAGGAAGTCAAAAAACGCGGGCTGTTGTTTTTGGATTCCCTGACCGCCCGACACAGCAAGGGCAAAGCCGCCGCGGATGCTAAAGGCATTCCTTACGCCGTGCGAAACGTTTTTTTGGATAACGCGCGAAAGCCTTCGGAAGTGATGAAGCAACTGCGTCTGTTGGAGCGCGTGGCGAAATAAAACGGAACGGCCGTCGGGATCGGAGATCCTCACCGCGCTACGGCCGAAGCGCTGAGGTTATGGATTCCCGAGGTTCAAAAGCGCGGTTTTAAACTCGTTCCCGTCAGTGCCGTCGTGCGGCGGCTGATGAATGAGCGCAAGGCCGAAGAAGCTTTCGAGGCCGTTAATCATTCCGAAGAGGAGTGAGTTACGGCGGCGGCGGCATGTCGCGTTTTCGGTTCGAAGGTCGCTTTCCGTTTTCGGAAGAGGCGATTATTTCGGCGTTCGGGGTGACGAGGCTCCATTCCTTTTCGAATTTTTCCCTGAAATTCGGCGAAGCATCGGGCAGGTTCAATGTCGGCAACCGTTCAAAAGCCGCTTTTTCTTCGTCGGAAAGGGGCGCGGTCAAAGCGCGTTCAACGTCGTTTACAACGCGGTCCAGCTCTTCCTGCGTCAGCTCGGCCGTATTGATGCCGACCGTCCGTATTTTATCGGCGAAGGGATTGGGAAGGTTTTTCTTCAGATATTGCGAATCGCCCAGCAGGACGGCGGGTCTGCCGCCGCGTTCGGCGCGGACGGAGTTTAAAAAATGTTCCGATCTGTCGGGGGAATCATCGGCGATTCCCGAAATGACGGCGTCAACGCTTTGCAACCAAACGGCAAATTCGTCCCTGCGGGGACCGTCGGCAATGTCCGTATTTTCCGCGGCCGTAAAGATTCGAACCTTCGTATTCGGATGTTTTTGCTTTACGGCGTCGTATATGCGGGAAAGGACGCTTTGCGCCGCGGGGTGTGAATTGACGAACAGTCCCAAGACCTTGCCTTCCATAGTCTGCAATCGCGCGGCGGTTCCGTATGGCGGCGGAGGCGGCCTGCGGAACGGAGGAGGGGAAAGCTCGCCGTTTTTCCGCATCGGCAAAGGGGAAGCGTCGGGCGGCGTTTGAGCGGCGGCCGAAAAGGAAGCCGTTAAGACGGCAAAAAATAAAAGGAAACTTTTTTTCATAACGGGACTCTCCGCGTTTGTCTTTCTCGGAATCAAACGCGGAAGAAGGCCTTACCTTGCGTTTTTTGAAAAATTTTTTAAACGGGCGTCGTACGGGTTTCGGCGGCTTCGGATTCGTTTTTCTTTTTTTCCTGAGCTTTCGCGCGTTTGTTTGACCAGATCAGCTTAGCATAAGAGCGCATGTCAATAACTTTATCGGTTTCGTCCAAGATCTCGCGTCCCAAAATGGTTTCCAAAACGTCTTCCATCGTGACGATACCCAGCCATGTGCCGAGTTCGTCATACACGACGCCGATATGGTTTCGGCTTTTAAGCATTTCGGAAAAAATATAGTCAATATTTGAGGTTGAGGCGATCTCTAAAATCGGGCGCATCAGCGAATCGATGCACAAAGTCGGGTCTTTGCCTATGATATCCGATTTGTGCATATAACCGACGAAGATTTCTTCATCCTCGTTTTTCATGACGGGGAAGCGCGAAAAGGCATGTTGCGTCGCCGTTTCGATGAATTCCCGAATCGTAATGCCCGACATGACCGTACAACATACGTTTCGGGGCGTCGCAACGTCTTTGGCTTTGATTTCCTGCAGATTCAGCGCATTGCAAATGACTCTGTTTTCTTCGTCGTCAATGTACTTTTCCGTATATGCCAGCTTGGTCAGCGCTTTAATTTCTTCGCGAATGTCGCTGCGTTCTTCCTTTTTTGATCCGATCAGGCTGACGAAGATTTCGGACAGTTTCAAAAAGGGTTTGAGAATAAAGATCATGATCGGCAGGACGAAGCACAAAAAACCGACCAATCCCCGCCAATGGGTCGCGCCGATCGTTTTGGGGATGATTTCGGAACACAGCAGGATGGTTATCGTCATCAGCGCTGAAGCCAAGGCAACATAATCAGAACCGAAGATATGGGCGACCTGCGCGCCGATGCACGAAGCGCCCGCGGTGTTTGCGACGGTGTTCAGCGTCAGAATCGCGGACAGAGGCGTGTCGATGTTGGCTTTAAAAAAGGAAAGTTTTTTATATAAAGCGGGCTTTTTGTCTTCCAGTCCCGCGATGTAGGTCGGCGTTACGGACAAAAGTGAGGCTTCCATCATAGAACATAAGAACGAAATGCCGATGGTTAAACAAATCAAAGTGATAAGAAGAGGCATAAAAAAATCCTGAAAAATTTTGATCAGTTCTTTATTTTTAAAGTAGCACCTCTGTTTTTTCGGGTAAAGGAAGAAATAAAAACGTTGAAGAGCATCCGTCCGCTTTTGAAAATTCGCCCCTTGATTATGGCGGCGAAGAATAAAATAAGGCCGCGGAGGGAATAAGAAGAGCGATAACCGCATAAAGTAATGTGCGCAAAATCCGTCGGATAAACGGCATGAACGATAATCCGGCGATTCGCTAAGCCGCGTCGGCCAAAGAGGGCGCCGCTTTTTTGGCGTCCGCCCGAATGCGGTAAGCCGTCAAAGCGTGCGAAGCCGCTATCGTAACGTCGAAGGCCATTGCGCCGATTGAACCGACGATAAAGTTATGGACGAACCACATGCAGTTGGTAGAGATGAAAATCAGCCTTAAAGAAACGCCGCTCCGATATGATGCGCCGAAGGTCGCGACGATCAAAGCCGCCAAAGGCAACAAACTGACGGGCGAAACGTATGTAACGCATCCCGAAATCAACGCGATCAGAGAGAAAGGATATGCCACAACGGCGCCGCTCCAGCGAATCGACATAAACATTCTGATGCCGATCAGGACGGCGGACACGGCGGCGGCATCGTTTCCCATCATATAATGATGCAGGCCGAACAGCAGCCAGCTGTATCCGAAAAATTTGAACAAACGCTTATCGTCTTTTTGCGCGCAGGCGTAAAAAGAAGAAACATATGCGATATAACCGACGATTTGGGGAAGGCTGAACAGCTCCATAGCTTTATGTCCCTGCTGTCTGCAAAGCCTTCCTTGTCCGTTGAATTAAACGGGGCGGACGGGAATGCCCTGCTTCCGTAAAGCGCGTTTCAGGTCGGGGACGGGAAGCGTGCCGTAGTGAAAAATTGACGCCGCGAGGGCGGCATCGGCGAAGCCCTTGTCAAAGACGTCGGCGAAGTGTTGCGGATCCGCTCCCGCTCCGCCCGATGCGATGACCGGCAGTGTTGTATGCTTCGACACTGCGGCTGTCAAGTCTAAATCAAAGCCTTTCTGCGTTCCGTCCGCGTCCATGGACGTCAGCAGGATTTCTCCGGCGCCTAATTCTTCAATCCGTTTGATCCAATCGGAAACTTTGATGTCGGTTTTGTTTCGGCCCGCGTTCGTTACGACGTAATATTCTCCGTCGAATTTTTTCGCGTCAACGGCAACGACGACGCATTGAGCCCCGAAACGTTCGGACGCTTGCCGAATCAATTCGGGATTCTTGACCGCCGCCGTGTTCAGGGAGATTTTGTCCGCCCCCGCCAACAAAAGGGCGCGGATGTCTTCAATGCTTTTGATGCCGCCGCCGACGGTAAAAGGAATGAAAACCGCCCGTGCGACCTTTTCAACGACGTCCAGCATCGTTTTACGGCCGTCGTTTGTTGCGGTGATGTCCAAAAAGACCAATTCGTCCGCGCCTTCGTCGGAGTACTTTTTCGCCAAGGAAACGGGATCGCCCGCGTATTTCAAATTTTCAAAATTTACGCCCTTAACCGTTTGCCCGTCTTTGACGTCCAAGCAGGGAATAATGCGTTTCGTCAGCATGTTATTTCTCCGTTTCGATTCCGAACGATTCGACCCATCGTCTGAGGACTTCCTGTCCTGCCGCACCGCTTTTTTCGGGGTGAAATTGGGTCGCCGCGATATTGTTTCTTTGAACGGCGGCGGTAAAAGGGCGGCCGTATTCCGCGATCGCCGAAACGATTGAAGCGTCTTCGGGGACGGCATGGAAGGAATTGACGAAGTAAAAATAGTCGTCCTTTAAAACGGAATCGGCTTCGGTCGTTTTGATTTTGTTCCAGCCGATCTGGGGAATTTTTCCTTCGGTGAAGCGAACGTTCCTTCCCTTGAATATGCTCAGACCTTCAATGCCGGGGGCTTCTTCGGAAGCTTCGAACAAAACCTGAAGCCCGACGCATATTCCCAGGAAAGGCATTCCTTCATTCAGTTTGCTGCGCAGCGGTTCCGCCAGTCCGCGAAATTTTAAAGCATCCATGACTTGTCCGAAATGACCCTGACCCGGAAAGATCAGACGTTCGGCATTTAAGACGTCTTCCGCCTCGTCCGTCATCCGAAATTCGACGCCCAAGGCATTCAGGGCGTTCACGATGCTTTTCAGGTTGCCGCCGCCGTAATCTAAGACCGTAATCATTTTGATTCCTTTGCAGAAATGTGTTTTCGGCGATTATACGAAACGTAAGAGGTATTGAAAAGCTCCTTGAAAGGTTTTAGGGCGGAAAAAGGTGCCTAACCCTGCGGGAAAGAATGAAGAAACAAGATTTGTCCGACGGCGCCGTTTTGAAAGGAGAAGGTTAAATAAAGGAAACGGCTTTTGGCGGCGGAACGAAAAGGAACTCGGAAAGAAGTAAAGTCGAAGTGCCTTTCAGGCGCCTCCTTCAGGAGGCTTAAAGATGAAGGACGCTTTTCAAGCGTCGGGTGAAGGGAAAGTTCGCTTACGCTCACCCCTCAAGGGGGCCGCTCGCCGCTTTGCGTCTGCGCGTCGCTCCCTTTGGTCGCCGAACCCTCTCCTCGGGTTCGTTTCCGTACCCGCTCCAATAAAAAAGCCTCCTGAAGGAGGCTTAAAGATGAAGCACGCTTTTCAAGCGTCGGGTGAAGGGAATGTTCGCTTACGCTCACCCCTCAAGGGTGCCGCTCGCCGCTTTGCGTCTGCGCCTCGCTCCCTTTGGTCGCCAAACCCTCTCCTCGGGTTCGCTTCCGTACCCGCTGTTCCAATAAAAAAGCCTCCTGAAGGAGGCTTTTTTATTGGAGCGGGTGAAGGGAATCGAACC
>CALXYE010000022.1 GCA_944392845.1 uncultured Alphaproteobacteria bacterium | reverse complement strand
ATTATTCTTCGGACATTATCAGCGTCGAAATCGGCGGAGCCGTTAAAAACGTCATGGCCATCGCCGCCGGCATCGTCGAAGGCAAAAAACTGGGCGATAATGCCAGAGCGGCGCTGATTACGCGCGGTTTGGCGGAAGTATCCCGTCTTGCCGTTGCTTTGGGCGGAAAAGCCGAAACATTGATGGGATTGTCGGGCTTGGGCGATTTGGTGCTGACCGCAAACAGCACCCAGTCCAGAAATTACAGCGTCGGTCTGGCGTTGGGCGAAGGAAAAAGCCTGAACGAAATCCTGTCGAACCGCCGTTCCGTCGCCGAAGGCGTTTATACCGCCGCCGCCGTCGTTGAACGCGCCCGAAACGCGGGCGTCGAAATGCCCATCTGCGAAGGATTGATGAAAATCATGAACGAAAACGTCCCCGTCAACGACGTTTTACATTCCCTTCTTTCGCGCCCGTTCAAATCCGAAAATGCCTGAATCTATCCTTCTTTGAACAATTGAGTCGGCAGAACGTGCTTTTCGCGCGGCGGAAACGTCGCGTCAAAGGTCGCGACTTTTTGGGGCGGCACGTCAAAAAAGACGGGGCTGATTCGTAAAATGCCGGGGTTTAACGCGCCTGCCCGAAATTCCGCAACCTGAAGAGAATCGGGACTGTTTCCTTCTTCGTCGGTAATGCCGAAACGTTTTGCGGGGACGAAACCGAAGCGCGGATAATAATCGGGCCATCCGTACAATGCCGCGCCGACGTATCCGAGCCTGCGCGCCTTTTCCAAAGTAAACCGCATCAACGCCGAACCGGCCCCCTGCCTTTGACGGTCGGGGCGAACGGACAACGGCCCCGCAAGCACAAGGTGTGTCCGCGTCCCGTTCTCATGTTCCAAAACGGCGCGGCTGTAAGCAACGTGCCCGACAAGCTCCCCGCCGTCCGTCGCAACGCAACTTAATTCCCCGATAAAATCGGGAGAAGAGCGAAAATTATGCAGGATGTAATGCTCGTCGCATCCGGGCTTGAACACGTCCCAAAAGGCGTCGCGCGTCAGTTCTTCGACGCGGCGGCGTTCGTCCTTTCGTTCCTCCCTGATCAGGAGCTCCCTCACGCCGCCCGACGCCCCAAAGAATCAACGTTCAGGACGGCTTGGCGGAAACGGTCGGCGTTCAGGTCATAACCGTCAACGTGCCATCCGGGAACTTTCGTCGCCTTTTCGACCAAGGCCGGCAAATCATCGGGCGTTAAACCGACTTCCGCCAGCGTTGAAGGCAGTCCGATTTTACGGTAAAAGTTCATCACGCGGTCGCGGAGCTCCGTCTGTCCGTCATAATCCAATAAGACCAAAACCCCGTAAGCGACCAAAAATCCGTGCAGATATTTATGCGCCGCAGGAAATATCGTCGCGCCGTAATAAAAACAATGCGCGATATTCGTATTGTAATAAAATTCGGGACATACCGTCATATTACTGACCAAACCCGTTGAAATAACAATGTCTAAAACGACTTCCTGCAACGCCTCGGACGTCCGCTTTTCCCGACACGACGCCAACGCTTCGGCTCCGAATTGCAATAGCGGCTCGGTACATGCGGCGCACAGGCTTCGTCCGACGAGCAGGTTTTGGTCAAGCTCGACATGGCGCAAAGCCAACGTTACCTCGGGTTCCTTGCTTAAAGCGTCTCCGATGCCCGCCTGCAGGTATTCGATCGGCGCTTCGGCAATAACGCGGTCGTTAATGAAAACGAACAAAGGCGGATGCGCGCAATAAAAATTATTTTTAAAACTGCCGTCGGCATGATACATGATCGCCAAAGCCGTACACGGCGCGCAATTTGAAGAAATCGTCGGGAAGGTAAATAAGGGTTTGCCGAGCTTTTCGGCAAGAACCTTTGCGGCGTCACAACATTTTCCGCCGCCGACCGCCAAAATCATATCGGCATTCGCGACTGCGGTGGTCTTTGCCATCATATCCACGTTTTCATAGGTGGAATCTCCGCCGAACCAAACTTGCCCCGTGATTTCAACGCCGTCTTTTTTCAAAGCCGCCGTCAGTTCGTCGGCCGCGGCGGCCATTGCTTTTTTGCCGCCGACGATGACCGCTGAATCGCCGTATTTTTTCAAAACGGCTCCCGCCTTTTCGAAAACATCCGCGCCGATCATGTAATTCGGCAAGGTAACCGTTGAACGCTTCATTTCTTTATCTCCCGAATTTGTTTTTATTTAAAGCTAAACGCTCAACGCGACGAAGTCAATTTTTCCCTGTTCTTTATCAACGCCGCCAAACGGTTTTCCAAGCCCGTTTTTAAAATTTTTTGAACAAAAATTTTCAAAATACTTTTCCGCTTTCTTTGCGTCCCCGCACAAAACGGTAATACAAAAAAACAGCCTCCGTTTCGGGAGGCTGTCTTTTCATTTTACGGCATTAAGCGTTTTTGACCGCCGCCTGAGCCGCCGCCAAACGCGCGATAGGCACGCGGTACGGAGAGCAGGAAACGTAGGTCAAACCGACGCGATGGCAGAAGTCAATCGTCGCGGGATCGCCGCCGTGTTCGCCGCAGATGCCCAGTTTGATGTTCGGGCGGGTCTTGCGACCCTTTTCAACGGCGATGCGAACCATTTCGCCGACGCCTTCTTCGTCAATCGAAGCGAACGGGTCGCGGGCATAGATGCCCTTGCGGACGTATTCGGGCAGGAAAGCGCCCGCGTCGTCGCGGGACATGCCCAGCGTCGTCTGCGTCAGGTCGTTCGTGCCGAAGCTGAAGAATTCGGCCGTTTCGGCGATCTTGTCGGCCGTCAGCGCGGCGCGCGGCAGCTCGATCATCGTGCCGACCGTGTAGTTGAACTTCTTGCCGGCCTTCGCCATGACTTCCTCGGCCATCTTGTCAACGGCCGCTTTCATCAGGTCGAGTTCCTTCTTCGTGCCGACCAGAGGAATCATCACTTCCGGTTCAACCTGCTTGCCCAGTTCCTTAGAGGCTTCGACAGCCGCTTCGAAAATCGCCTGAGCCTGCATTTCGTAGATTTCCGGATACGTTACGCCCAAACGGCAGCCGCGGTGTCCCAACATCGGGTTCGCTTCGTGCAGCTGAGCGACGCGGTTTTTGATGACTTCGACGTCAACGCCCAGTTCCTTGGCGATTTCACGCTGTTCGTTTTCCTTCTGCGGCAGGAATTCGTGCAGAGGAGGATCCAACAGACGAATCGTGACGTGCAGGCCGTCCATCGCAACGAACAAGCCCTTGAAGTCGTCGCGCTGATACGGCAACAGCTTCGCCAAAGCGGCGCGGCGGTCGGCTTCGTTCGAAGCAATGATCATTTCGCGCATGTGAGCAATACGGTTCGGATCAAAGAACATGTGTTCCGTACGGCACAGGCCGATGCCTTCGGCGCCGAACTTGCGCGCGACTTCCGCATCGTGCGGCGTATCGGCGTTCGTACGAACTTTCAACGTACGGATTTCGTCAGCCCACCCCATCAGCAAACCGAAGTCGCCGACCAGTTCGGGTTCCTTCGTCGCGACGGCGCCCAGAATGACTTCGCCCGTCGAGCCGTCCAGCGTGATGACGTCGCCTTCTTTGACGACCGTTTCGCCGACCTTGAACTGTTTGGCGGCATAGTCGATCTTAACGTCGCCGGCGCCGCAAACCGCGGGCGTGCCCATACCGCGGGCAACAACCGCCGCGTGGGACGTCATGCCGCCGCGCGCCGTCAAAATGCCCTGAGAAACGTGCATGCCGTGAATGTCTTCGGGGCTCGTTTCAATACGAACCAGAACGACCTTTTCTCCTTCTTCGGCCCATTTTTCGGCTTCGTCGGCCGAGAAGACGACCTTGCCGACCGCCGCGCCCGGAGAAGCAGGCAACGCAGACGTCAAAACCGTAGCCGCCTTTTTGGCTTTCGGATCCAAAGTCGGGTGCAGCAAAGCATCCAGCTGTTGCGGTTCAACGCGCGTAACCGCCGTCTTTTTGTCGATCAGGCCTTCGTTCACCATATCGACCGCAATCTTCAAAGCCGCGGCGCCCGTGCGTTTTCCGTTACGGGTCTGCAACATGTACAGCTTGCCGTCCTGAATCGTAAATTCCATGTCCTGCATGTCGCGATAGTGCTTTTCCAACGTTTCGCGAATGTCGCACAGCTGTTTGTACAGCTCGGGCATTTCTTCTTCCAGGCAGGGCAGGTCGGAACCGCGTTCCTTTTTGCCTTCCTTAGACATCTGCTGCGGCGTACGGATACCCGCGACGACGTATTAGCCCTGAGCGTTCTTCAGGTATTCGCCGTAGAAGACGTTGCGTCCCGTGGACGGATCGCGCGAGAAGCAAACGCCCGTCGCGGAATTATCGCCCGAGTTGCCGAACACCATCGTCTGGACGTTGACGGCCGTGCCCCAGGATTCGGGAATGTTGTTGAGCTTGCGGTAGTAAATGGCGCGATCGACCATCCAAGAGTTAAAGACCGCTCCGATGCCGCCCCACAGCTGCTGTTCGGGATCCTGCGGAACGGGCTTGCCGGCCGCGGCGCCGATCTTTTTGTATTCTTCAATCAGGGCTTTCAGGTCGTCAACCGTCAATTCGACGTCGGACTTGTATCCCTTCGCGTTCTTCATGGATTCCAAAGCGTGTTCGAAATCATGATGATCCATGTTCAAAACGACGTTGGAGTACATCTGGATGAAACGGCGGTAGCTGTCATACGCGAAGCGTTCGTTGCCGGAAGCCTTCGCCAGACCTTTGACCGTTTCATCGTTCAAACCCAAGTTCAAAACGGTGTCCATCATGCCCGGCATGGAAACGCGGGCGCCCGAACGAACCGAAAACAGCAGGGGGTTTTCGGGATCGGCGAACTTGCGGCCGACGATGGCTTCGCAATGGGCGACGCCGTCTTTGACCTGTTCCGCCAGGTCGGCGGGGAACGTCTTGCCGTTTTCATAGAAGTACGTGCAGACTTCCGTCGTTACGGTGAAGCCCGGAGGAACGGGAATCCCGATAGAGCTCATTTCAGCCAGGTTCGCACC
>CALXYE010000021.1 GCA_944392845.1 uncultured Alphaproteobacteria bacterium | reverse complement strand
CGCCGCCGCAGGAATACTGCGTCGTCGATACCTGTTTGGTAACCAGCGTTGAAAATTTTGCCGTTGTGGCTTTGTATCCGGTCGTATTGATGTTCGCGACGTTATCGGAAATAATTCCCATAGCGCTTGATTGCGAAGTCAATCCGGAAACGCCGGATTTAAGAGCTCCAAATAAACTCATGTTTTCTCTCCCTTTGATTAGGCTTTCGACCGGCGCTTCTGTCCGAAAGAAAGCTTAATGCGTGCCGCGAATTATTTCTGTCCGCGGCGTTATTGTTTCTTTATGCCGCTTCGGATTCCGTTCCCGTGTCGGTTCCCGTATCCGTTCCCGTGTCGGGCGGCGTTTCGTCATTCCCGCTGCCGCCTTCCGATTTGTCGGGATTCAGTTCGTTCTGACCGTGAATGGCCAAGACGCTGTTCATATTGACGACGACGTCGCCCATGCCCAAAGCGATCAGGTCGCCGTCGTAAGCGACGCCCGTGACCTTGCCGTAGGCCGTTGTCGTGACGCCGACGTCCGAACCGTCCGCCGCCGTTGCCGTTACGACAATCTTATACGCGCCGTCGGGAAGCTTTTGCCCGTCGTTGTCCGTACCGTCCCAATCGACGACGTGGCGACCCGCGGGCAACTCGCCCGTGAACGTTTTGACGAAGTTTCCGTCGCTGTCCTGGACGGCAACCGTGCAGGACGTTGCGTCCGCGTCCGTGATATAGGCGAATTTCGCAAATCCGTCCTGCAGCGGAACGTAACTTGTTTGCGCCTGAACGACCTGATCCATATAGCTGACGGCCTGGCTGGACATACCCATATTGTTTTGCAGGATGATCGTTTCCAAATAGCTGTTCGTTTGGATCGTCTGTTCGACTTCCGCATATTGAACCAGCTGGTTGGTGAATTCGCTGGAATCCATCGGGCTCAAAGGATCCTGATATTTCAATTGCGTTGTCAGAAGGTACAAAAACGAGTTCAGATCTTCGGACAGTTGCAAGGCCGATGACGAAGAGTCTTTGCCTTTGGATACGGCGTCCGATAAGGCTTCCGTTCCCGTCAGAGCCGATGTGCTTGATACGTCGCTCATGGCCTACCTCCTTATTTTTAAACCCGAATGTTCAGGGCGTGGCGGGACGTCCAGCCCGAAGCGATGATCGCTTCCGTTAAGTCGTCCGTTTCGCCGTTCGGCGTTTCGGGATCGTTAAAACCCGCTTCCGATCCGCCGTGATGCCCGTTGCCGTTTCGGGTAAATGCTTCCGCATTTTGTTGTTGTTCTCCGCGATAGCTGAAGCTGAAAGCGTTATCGCCCGTTTTTAATCCCGCATCAGCCAAAGCCTGCCGAAGGGCGGAAGCGTCCCGCTGCAACAGATCAAGCGTTTCGGGACGGCTGGCGATAATCGAAGCTTTCATGTTGCCGTCGCCGTCAACTTCCAGACGGACTTGGATATTGCCCAATTCTTTCGGTTTCAGGTTGATGTTGATCTTTTCCAGACCTTCTTTGGCAGCCTTGGAAATGCTGACCTTGATTTGGTCAACCAGTTCGTTGGTCGGGACGGTTTTGGGCGACGTCGCCGTCCCTGCGACCGCTTTGCCTTTTAATGCGCCGTTTTGAACGTTGAAGGGAAGCTGTCCCGCTTCGCCCGCCGTTTGGGATCCCGCCGTGCCCGTTACGCCGGAAACGCCTTCCTGCCCGCCTTTTAGGACGGATTGAAATTCGGCGCTTTGAGCCGCTTGTCCGCCGACGGCCGCCGCGCCCGCCGCGTTCGGCGTCAGGGAAGCCGTTTGCTGTTGGGGCTGTTGCCGGGCTTGTGCGTCGGAACGTCCTTGTTCATAGCCGCGTTCGTTATTTTCAACGCTTTTAACGGCGGCGTCGCCGAATGTTTTCGCATCCGAAAAAGACTTCGGCTGATCCGTGCGAACTTCTCCTTCGTCCGCCGTTTTCGCGTTTAAGGCGGCCTTTTCGGCAGGGGCGGCGTTTGCAACGGCGCGCATATCCGTCGTTTCGACTTTTACCTTATTGCCGGCGGGCAGAGCTTTTGACAGTTCTTCCGCTTGGGCGTCGGCTTCGGCGTTTGTCCGTTTCGGAGCGTCTTCGGTTGTTGCCGTTTCGGGCGAAGCCGCTTCATTCCGAACGGACGGAACGTCGGCGGCCTGCGCCTTTGTTTGCGTCGCGGCGGGAGCCGTTTTGACGAGAGCGTCAAACTCTTTTGCCGCCGTTGCCGTTTGAGGCTGTTCTTCCGCCGCGTTCCCGACGGCTTTTGCATTTTCGCCCGCGGCCGTTTCGGGAACGTCTTCAGCGCCGTTCGCCGTTTGCGAAGGGCGGCCGGATTGAGATTGTGTTTCAACGGCGCCGTCTTCATTCTCCGTCGGACGCGCGAAAGAGGCGTCGTCCGTTTTTACCGTTTCCGATACGGCCTGAGCCGCGGCGGAAGCCGAAGCCGCCGAGACGTTCGATGCCGCGAGGGCCGCGTCGTCGGCACTTTCGTTTTCGGAGTCCGTTTCGTCTTTTTTATGCGTTTGTTCGGAATTTTCAGGCTTATCCGCCGCTTCGGACGTTTCGCGAACGTCGTCGGCGCTTTCTGCGTCCGTCTGCGTTTTTTCATCTGCGGGGCGGGAAGTATTTTCTTCGGCGGGAATCTTTTGCCCATCGGCATCATCCGTTTTCGGAGCTTCGGAAGGGGCGTCCGCTTCAGCGTATTGCGTTTTCGGCGTTTCTTTCGGCGCGGGCGCTTCGGCAACCGTTTTTTTGCCCGTATCTTTAAAGACCGCCGCCGTATTTGCGTGTTCCGTAATGCGGGACAGGACGCGTTCGGAACTTTCTTCCGCCGATCCCGACGTACGGAAATTGTCCAAAAGCGACAGGAAAACATCTCCCGTATTTTGTACGCTGAGCTTCGGAGAGGCAAAAGCATTTAATTGCTTGTTATATTTAACGGCAGATACGTCCATGGCTTTCTTCCCTGTGAAACTGTAACCGCAAAAACATATGCAATCGGCGTGCCAAGTTTTTTCAGGGAAGAAAAAAGCCCTCCGCAAAGGGAGGGCTTTTCGTCGTTTCCGTTAAAATTAACGGGAGTAGAATTCGACGACCAGATTCGGTTCCATCTGTACGGGATAGGGAACGTCGGCCAATTTCGGCATATGCAGGAAGGTGCCCTTGCATGCTTTTTGATCGACTTCCATATATTCGGGAACTTCGCGTTCCGTCGACCCCTGAGCCTCAATGACGGAGGCCAGCTGGCGGGATTTTTCGCGAACTTCGATGACGTCGCCTTCTTTGACCAGATAGGACGGAATGTTAACGCGCTTGCCGTTGACCAGAATGTGTCCGTGGTTGACAAACTGACGGGAAGCAAAGACCGTCGGAACGAATTTCATGCGGTAGACGACGGCGTCCAAACGGGATTCCAACAATCCGATCAGATTTTCGGACGTGTCGCCCGAACGACGAATCGCTTCGGCGTAATATTTGCGCAACTGCTTTTCGGAAACGTTGCCGTAATAGCCTTTCAATTTCTGCTTTGCCAGCAATTGCGTGCCGTAATCCGTCGGCTTGCCTTTGTGCTGGCCGTGCTGGCCGGGGCCGTATTCGCGTTTGTTGACGGGGCTTTTGGCGCGTCCCCACAGGTTCAGGCCCAGACGGCGGTTGATTTTGTATTTAGCGGATAAACGCTTCGACATGATTTTTTATCTCCGTAATATTTGGTTATTGTCCCGATAGTCCGACCCGCAAAAGCGGCGGCGGGACGGAATCGTCCGTCCTCATTCTCGGAAGTAGCGGCAGAGTACCAGATCGGGCGCGTTTGTCAACGAAAAAAGCCGCCTTGACCGAAAGGCGGCTTTGACGTTTTGATTTTATTTCTTTTGCGGGGCGCGTAACGCGGCGTTCTTTTGATCCAACAGGTTGATCAACGTTTGCAGATCGCCGCCGCTTTGCTGAAGAACGGAAGAGTATTCGTTGCGGTAGCTCATGATCATGCTGACGCCCTCAACGACCAGGTCGACCAGCTTCAGGTTATCGTTTTTGGCATTGATGCGCCAAATGACCTCAATGTCGTTTTCCGTATTCGGAACGTCCAGCATTGACGTAACGTAGAAATCGTTTTTGTCCTGCCGGGTACTTTGGAATTTGACCGATTCTCCCGCATAGCCGTCAAACCTGTCGGCCCATGTCAGGATGACGTTATCCGTAAAGGCTTTTGTAAAGGCGGCCAACTGTTCCTTTGACGCCGAACGGGCGTAGCGGCCGAGCGTAAAGCGCGCGATTTTGTTGATGTCCGTCGCTTTCAGGAACACTTCGCGAAACGCGGCGCGCTTTTGGGCGGCAGGCGTTTTGGCCAAAACGACCCTTTCCATGATTTGGTTCGCCAAATCCTGAGCGAAGTTCTGAACCTGCTTTTCGTCCGCGGCATCGGCGGGCAGGGCGAACAGGACGGCTAAAAGGGCGCATATCAAACGTTTCATTTTTTCCTCATTCCCAGTCTTCGTCGTCTAAAGAAAACTCATACGACGCTTTTTGCGAATCCGCACCGCCCGAGATTTCTTGAATCGTCGCGCGGCGGTGTTGTTGATACATCGTACGCATATACGCGTAAAAATCCAAAGAATTTTTGCGCGCGTCGTCCATCAGGTCAACGATGTTTTCGTATTGGGCGATTGCTTCCAGCGCGTCAATTCCCAAAGAAATACCGAAAAGGGTATCTTCGTTGTTTGCCGCAGAAACGTAGGTGATCGGATCCAAAAACAGATCCGTTACCATTCCCGACGCGTCGCGGACGCTGGAGGGCCCCAGAAGCGGCAACATCAGGTAGGGCCCCGACGGTACGCCCCAGTATCCCAGCGTATTCGCGAAACTTTCCGTATGCGGAGCGATTCCCAGACGGTCGGCAACGTCAAAAACGCCGAAAAAGCCGAGCGTGGAATTGATTGAAAAGCGGGCCAAAGCGCGCCCCGCGTTCGGAAAATTCAGCTGCAGCAGGTCGTTTACGACGGTCAGCGGCGTTTTCAGGTTGGCAAAGAACGTCCGTACGTTTTTGCGAAAATCGGGCGTTGTTACGGCACGATAGCCGTTGATGACGGGACGCATGACGTATTTGTCGGCGCGCAGGTTAAAGGTGAATATCTGGCGGTTCAGCGGTTCAAGCGGATCGTTGTTCGCTTCGAAAGCGGCACGCGCCGCGGGATCCGCCGGCACCGAAGCGCACGAAGCGAGCATAAGGCATGAAAAAAACAACGTCGTTAAGACTAAAGCGCGCTTCATTGGATTTCCGTTCCGATTCTCGATTCCGTTTGTCAGAATATAAGAATTTCAACAAAGAGCAAAGATGAACTTTCGTCAGCGGAGAGTCAATTATTTTTTATAAAAGTATATAAAAACGAAGCCGTAAAAATCATGTGGCAATTCTTTCGGCGCGGGAGTAGGATTTTTTCTGTCTTTTTTATCGGGGTGTTAAGGGAGAATCTGAATGGCGGCGGCCGGTCAAAACGAAAAGAACGATGCTTCGGCGCGGGAGCTTGTCGATACCCTTTTCGGTCCCGGCGAAGAAGTTTCCGCGCATGAAAAAGTTTCTGCGGCGGCGGAAAGGGAGCTCCCCGATTTTCTGTTCGGCGGCGCGGACGGGCAGGCGGACTTGCCTTTGGCTGACGCGTCGTATTATGAACCGAACGTTATTGAAGAGCCGAATTTGAAATTTTTGGCGCCCTATACGGACGAACTGAGCCTGTTCGAAAAACGCTGGGGATATGAAAAAGGCGGGGAAACGCGGGACGAATGGTGCCGCAGAATGGAAATAGAGGCCGTGCCGATCTTAAACGAGCTGATGCAGGCTTGCGCTCAGGAAGAGTTAATGCACCCTCAGGCGCTGTATTCGTACGTTCATTGCGCGGCGGACGGAGAAAAACTGCTCTTGTTGCCGAAAAAGGGGGAAGAACAGCCGCCAGAGTTGCCGTTTCCGCGCTTGGCGAACGGGCGCAGCCTGTGCGACCGGTTCAAGCCTGCCGATGCGAACGGGACGTGCGATGTTGTCGGGCTGATCGCCGTTAATTTGGGAAAGACCGTTTCCGATACGCTCAAAGTGTGGATGAAAGAAGGGCGGACGGAAGAAGCGCGCCTGTTGAGCGGATATGCCGCCGAACTGTTGCGGGCGCTGGCCGAATATGCGGCGGGCGTCATGATGAAGGAGGGCGTCTGCGTCGGTCCGTTGCATTATTTCGGAATGCCGAAGGAATGCGATCCGAAGATCCAATCCGCAATCCTGAAGATCATGCCGTCGGAACGGATCGGCATTTCGTTCAGCCGAAGTTATCTGATGTTGCCCGAATACACGGCTTTGGCGATGCTGTTGCCGCGTTAACCCGCTTTTTTTCTTTCGTTTTCTTCAAGCTCCGCTTCAATGGCGGGCAGGATGCCTTCAACGCTATCGACGTATGTTACGAGATTCGCGTGTTCGGGGCGGACGAAGCCCTCGTCGATCAGCGTATTGATGATTGCGCGGTAGGGTTCCCAAAATCCGAAAGCATTGTACAGAACGATCGGTTTTGACAGTTCGCCGATCTGTTTCAGGGTGACGATCTCGAACACTTCGTCCAACGTTCCGATGCCGCCCGGCAAGACGCAAAACGCATCGGAGGCTTCAACCATGGCATCCTTGCGTACGTGCATGGACGGCAGGACTTTCAGTTCGCTAAGCTTTAAACGCGGGATTTCGCGACTTTGCAACAGGTCGTTGATGATTCCGACAACTTCGCCGCCCGCGTTCAGGGCGCCTTCCGCGACGGCGCCCATCAGCCCCGTGTGCCCCGCGCCGTAAATCAGACGGATGCCGTTTTTGCCCAGCAATCCGCCCAGTTCCGCCGCCGCTTTCATGAAAGCGGGGTTTTTGCCGTTCGCCGATCCGCAAAATACGCCGAGTGATCTGATTTTTGCCATATTCGTCATTCTTCCTGTTTAAAAAAATTGAGGGATATGTCTATAATCATAAAAGTTTGTTAAATCTTTCCTTAAATTCGGGCGGGAGCCATGAAAAAGTTTTTTGTTTTAGCATTCGGCCTTTGTCTTGCAGGGCCGCTGGCCGCCCAGGGATTGGACGGGCTGTTCGACGAAGCCGATTTCGCAGGCGGCCCCCCCGCCGCGCCCGCCGCTTCGCAAAAAAATGCCGCTCCGTCGCCTGCTCCCGCGCCCGCTTCCGCCGCGCCGGTCAAGCCTGCTTCGGTTCCCGCTTCATCCGTATCCGCGTCCGCGGCTTCTTCCCCCGCCGCGCCGGTCAAACCCGCTTCATCCGTATCCGCGCCCGCGGCACCTTCTCCCGCCGCCGCGCCCGTCGCGTCGCGGACGTCCGTTCCGCCGTCCGCCCCGAAAACGTTTGACCTTCCGCAATCGGCGCCTGCCGCCCTGACTCTTCCGTATTCGGGCGCTTCGCGAAATGCCGCCCTTCCCTC
>CALXYE010000020.1 GCA_944392845.1 uncultured Alphaproteobacteria bacterium | reverse complement strand
CAGTATTGCAGCGGCGGAAACTGTTATTGCTATGAAGGCACTTGGAACGGCTCCGAATGCTACGTCGAGCCCGAAGATCCGTGTGCGGACGTTTCATGTACGGGCGGAAGAGTTTGTTCAAACGGAGAATGCATCTGTACGACAGGAACCTGGAACGGGTCAACATGTTATGTCGAACCCAATGATCCGTGCGCTACCGTAACGTGCGAGTCTGACGAATATTGCAGTGAAGGCACCTGCTATCCTTCGCCGTGCCCGTCCGGATACGATACTTCAGTAACGTCATGTCCGAGCGGACAAAAATTGGAAACAAACGGCACTTCGGGCGGGAGAACTTGCGGTAAGTGTATCACACTCACACCTTCCTGTCCTTCTGGGTACAGCACTTCCGTAAGAGATTGTTACGGGCTGCCCGGAGCGTGGCAACTGGAGACGAACGGAGCTTCGGGAGGCGTCGCATGCGGTAAATGTGTCCCGATCCCTTGTCCGACGGATGTTATAAATTGCAATAGCGGGCATCCCGGATTTGAAATGAGTTATGGCTGTAAAATGTCAGGAAGCAATCAGTGTTATTCCTGCTGTTCCAAAGACTGCCCGCCGGGCTCTAAACTTGAAATGAACCCCACAAGCGTTAACACGCCCGGTTATTGCCCGAGCGGGAAAACCCCCAAAGTGGTCGGATACAGCGGCTTTAGCATATGTGTCGAGTGCGTTTAAAAAAACAGCCCCCGATTTCGGGGGCTGTTCGTTTTTTACCTTAAGCCGTCTTTGACTTGTTTGGCCATCAAGACCTCTGCCACCGTCAAATCCGTCGGCGTATCGATGTCGTAATAGCGTTCCGAAGGCATTTCATACACGGCGACCTGTCCGAACAGGCGTTTTTTATGCTGCAAAAATCCTTCCGTATTCATGACGTAAACCGCTCCGGCCTCCAGATATTCAGGCGTCCGTTCCTGGCGGCGCAAATGCTCGCCTTTTTCGTGTCCGACGGGAACAACCTCGCCCGTCGTTTCGTCCGTTTTCCAAAAATAACCGTAGAACGGAACGACCGCCAAAGCTGAATCAGCCTCCGCCCGCTTCATCGCGCGGACGGTGCCGTCAATGTCCTCCGCCAAAGTCAAAGGCGTCGAACAATGCAAAAACACCGTTGTTTCGGGAAGTTCGTCTCCCTGTTCCTGAAGCGTATAAAGGGCATGGAGAAGCACACTTTCGGACGTTGCGAAATCGCCGCTGATTTCTTCGGGGCGCATAATGACTTCGGCGCCGTATTGCTTGGCAACCGCCGCTATCTCGTCGCTGTCCGTCGAAACGATCACGCGATCGGCCGTATCGGCCTTCAACGCTTCTTCAATGCTCCAAGCCAGCATGGGCTTACCGTAAAGCGGCGCGATGTTTTTGCGGGGAATTCCCTTTGAACCGCCGCGCGCCGGTATGATCACCGTTGTTTTTCCCGTCGTCATGAAAGCCTCCGTCAAAATTCGTTTTTTAATATCATACTCCGTTTAAACGCTTTTTTATATGACTTTGCTTACGCATCCGACGCGATACATGCTTTCAGCTTGCGAACCATATCGTCCAGAACGTCCAAAATATCGGGATTCGGAAAGACAAGCAGTCTGTTTATATTTTCCGAAAAATCCTTCGGCAGAATTTTGCAATGCTCCAAAGCATACTTTACGAGTTTCTTTTCCCCCGGATGAAGCATTTCATTATTTGCAAAAATAATATCGAAGTAAGACGCCATAAATGCGGCAATTCGATGGTTTACGCTGTTAAAATCGTCGCGCCTCAAAGCCTTTTCTATCTGGTTGTAATACGATGCGAAAGGCTTGTCCTTTAAAAGCATCAGATTTCTTTTTATGACGTTCCGTTTCAATTCTTTCGGATACGGCGTATCCAAACGCTTTTTTATCCCCACGAGCCAGCCGTCGCGGTCATAAACGGGAAAACAGTTTTTCAAGGTAAATAAAAAACAGGTCGTATAGCCGTTGGCGGGAATATGCTTCTCCCAAACGTTTTCAACGATATTTTCCATCCGTTCCCGTTCGGCGTACAGCACGTCCGCGTCCCGTTTCATCGCATCAACGTAAAATTCGTCCCCGAAACCGAAGTACTCGCCGCCAACCTCATATTTTGACGAATATTTTTTGATGATTTCCAATCGTTCGGCAACGGGAACGGGAGCGCTTACGAAAACTTCAAGGTCTATGTCGGACGCATCATCCGCCGTCGCCGCGCACCTTGAACCGCCGACGGAAACGGCCGAAACCTGAGGAAAACGTTTATATTCTTCAATCAGCGCTTCAAGCGTTTCATCCATGGCATTTCCTTTCAACGGCATATAAATAATCATTCAAACGCCAAAGCATATTATGTTAAGAACCGAAGCGAGGAAAAATGAAAAAACGAATTTCTTTTATTTTCACCGCATTGCTGTCCGTCACGGCCTGCGGCACGATCGTAGGCGGAAGCAATACAAACGTCAGAATCGCCTCAAACGTTGAAAGTGCCGACGTCTTTATTGACGGAAAGCAGACATGCCGAACGCCGTGCAGCGTCCGCCTGTCCAACAGTATGTTCCGATACGATATCCGCCTTGAAGCCGACGGTTACAGGCCTCAGGAAACCGTATTGAAATCAACCGTCAACGTTTTCATGACGTACAACCTGTCGAACCTGTCCGTCGGCGGCCTGACGGATTTATCCACGGGCGGTTTTTGGACTTACGGCAAGAACAGGATTCTGGTTATTTTAGAAAAGGAAAACGCAACGCCCGAAGAAAAGAAACAAACGGAAATCCTGAGGTTTGCTTACACCAATTATACGGAAATGCAGGGAGAAGCTTTCCGCAACGATAATCCCGAAGCCGCGGAAGGCGACGAAACGCCCGATATCGCGGACGCGGAACAGATATCCGCACTGCATGCTTTAACGGGGCTTTCGAAAAAATTTATTGCGAATGAAGCGCTAAAGGATATGGAACCCGACGCTTTTGCAAAATCGATTCTGAACGCATACGAAACAAAAAATAAAAAGAAATAAAAAAAAGCCTCCGTTTCGGAGGCTTGTTCTTACCGTCCGCCCGTACCGCGAACCTTTTGAATCAGGGAAAGGGGCGGATTTTCCTTTCCGCGGACGGGAAGCGCCGCAACGGAAGCGTCCCCGATACCCGTTGCGCGGTTTAAGTCGGCCAAAGCCTCGGACAGCTTATTTTTGCCTTTTTCCGAAACGGCGCGCGCGGCGTCGGAAGCCAAAAAGGACGGTTCGACATACGGCTTCCCTTCAAACGAACAGATGTTCAAAATATCGGCGGCGCCCATCGTTTCCGAAAAATAGCCGCCCTTCGGATCCTTTCGCGCCAATGAACAGATATGCAAAATATCCCTGCAATGCTGATCTTCATAAGACGTTTGATATTTTTCAAAACCGTACCAAGCCTTAAAAGCCGCGTTCATCGCTTTTTTGCGGCCGCCGTTTTTTTCAATTTCGGAAACGTAGGCCCGCATGATCGGCGATTTCATTTCTTCCTCATACATTTGAGGAAAAACATCCTTCAATCCGTACGAAAAATCCGCCTGATGCGCGCAGGCGTCGGCTTCCAACGCCCTGTGCAAAGCGATGTAATCCCCAACTTTCAGTTTTGAAACGTCTTTGACGATACGTGAGAACTGCAAAGCGTGGTTAACTTCGTGAATAAAAGCGGGAGCCAGATTTTCAGGGCGGTGATACGAATCCAAAACAATCGTTTTGCTTATGTGGTTGCAGGCGGCGTTCACGCCCCACAATCCTTCGTACATAAATTTATATCCGAGCGCCGAAACCTCGTCCAGCATATCGGCGCCCTTTTCCGAAGAATACGCCGTTGACAACAGCATCGCGAAACGTTCGTGATCGCTGCTTGAATTTGCCCATAACGCTCTGCTTAACGCCGCGGCAGGCTGCCTTTTCATATTCATCTTTCCCTTTTTTTTCCGAAACGAAACAGCGTTTGAAAACCGATACTTTTTTTCTCCGTCTTCGGCTTTTCCGAAAAAGTAATCGTCCCCCCGTATTTTCGCTTCAGATCCGCATCTTGAACCTCGTCCGCATGTAAAAAGACGATGTTCTTCATTTCCGTCAGCAACGCCGCAGACAGTTCTTTTGCGGGAGCGCCCGCCCGAAGAGTAATTTCGCGACGTTCGTACGGATTCTTTGACCCTTTTGATACGACCGTCAGCGACGGATGCGCCTTTTCAAGGCCGAAACCGACCTCATACCCCAAATGCGCCAGTTCTTTGCGCAAAGCGGGCACGTCATCCGAAAACTCCCGACATCCCTGAAAAATGCGTTCCATTTCTTTTATCTCTTCGCGCGGAGAACGTTTAAAAGACAACCGAAACGCCGCGTCGTTCTTTGTTTCGGAAAGCGCCGACCGCCTGATCGCCTCGCTTTGCTTCCTGAAGTCCGCAGCGGCCGCAGCCATGTCCGACGGATCAATCATCAACGCGTTGCAATTTTCCAGATAGTCAACCCTTTTGTCCGAACGTTCGAAATAAATGAACGGCTCCTTCAAACAATCCAAATGCTTTTTAAAATCTTCGCCCTTGGCCAACTCGTCCATAAAAGCCTCCGCATAGGCGGTTTGCTCGAACGAAGCATGGGAAAACCATAACTGTCCGATCAGTTTTCGACGCTCCTGCAGAGCTTCTCTGGAATAAGCGGAGGCTAAGGAAAGGTCGGGCGCCGTACCGAATTCCCGCGCAACGTTCCGCGCTTCGTCCAAAAGCTCCCGCTTTATCTCATCCGGCAGAGCCGTCGCCTCGCGCGAATTTAAAAACTCGGCCTCGACATACGGCTTTCCCTGATACGCGCAAGCCTTCCAAATCATTCCGTCGGGACATTTTTCGGAAAAAACGCCGTTATCCCGACGCTTTATCGCCCGTTGAGCGTCATCCTTCAAAGAATCCGCATGTTTCTTTTCGTACCACAGAACATTGACGCCGTACCATTCCTTAAACGCCGCGCCCATCGCCCGACGTTCGTCGCCGCTCAGCATCATTTCACTGATAAAAGCCTTCATCGTTTCGCTTGTTCGAGCCTCGGCATAAACATCGGGAACGGCGTCCTTCAACTGCCAGGCAAACAATGCCTGACAGGCGCAGGCATCGGCTTCCTTGGCGCGGCGTTTCGAAATCGTTTCAGCCATCGTCAGATCAGAAAAATCATATTCTCCCAACCGTTCGCTCTGTAAAGCGTGTTCGGCTTCATGGACCAAAGTCGACGCCAAAACCTCATTCGAAAAAACGGGATTGAGGACGATATTTTTCGATCCTGCGCAACAAGAGCCGCGAACGGTATCCTTTAATGTTTCAAAACCGAACGCATAGCCCAAACGCGCCAAAGAATCCATAATCTCTTTTCCCGCAGGCGCCTTATAGACCGTATCCAAAATTGTATCGAAACGAACGGCTTCATCCGTTTTTTTCGAAGCGAAGGCATCCGAAAGCGCCCGCCGTTCGGAACGCCCCGCCAACGCGACGGCCTCCGCCGCGCATTTTTGAAAAGCCTTGGCCAGCATCGCGTCGTCCGCATTTTCGTTTATACGGATACAGTCCCGTTTTCCGTCATACTGAACCGCCGCGCCGTCTTCGTTTAAAAAAAACGCGAAACGGGTTTTTTTATCCGCCAAATCATTCAAAAGTTTTTTTCCGTGCGGAAGCCGCGCTACGCCCCGAAGGATATTTTCAAAACGCGCCTTGTCTGCGGCGCTTTGTCCGTCCGACCCCGAAAGTCTGGCCGACAAGCATACGAAGGGATAGCCGTATTTCAGCATGATTCCGCTTTGAATCAAAGCCTTCGACAACTCTTCGGGCGCTCTGTCTTTGTTCAAAAGGATGCGTTTTTCCGAATGTTGATGCACGCAAACGTCCCGCCCCAAATCGGCAAAAGAAACCTTATATCCGCTTTCCGCCAAACCGCCCAGACAGTCAACGGAACGCGGCGTATTCGCGAACACGGACAGCAAAGCGTCGCGGTTTGCGATTTCCGATGCGTCAGAGGTTTCAAAATACTGTGTCAACACCTCGGGAAAATCCATGTCGCTTTACCTGCTTTTCATTAAAGTTTTCAACATATTCAGCCGCATGCGGATGCCGGTCTTTCCGCCCGCTTCCCCAGCGGGAGGCGAAGGCTTCGCCGCATCGGGCATTTTTGCGGCGGCGGCATCCTTTTTTACCCGAATCAAAGAATCCACCATGGGAAGTTCGGCGCCGTGACGCTCCATCACCTTTTTCATCTCGGAAAACATTCCTTCCGCCTGTTCTTTCAAAGGAAGCGTCGGATCGATAACGAGCCGCCGCGTCGTACCGACGGCAAACGAACGGGCTTTATCTCCGTTTGCAATCCGCTCAAACGCCACCTTATAATGCAACCCGCGCATCCGTTCATGCATCCCCGCAGCGGCGGGATCCCGCTCCGTTTCGGCAATCACCCGTTTCAAATGCTCCGCTTCCTTTTCTGGGGAAATATCCAAAGAAGGCTCAAACCTATAAACGTCGCTTTCCGAAGCGAGCAGCCTTCTGCTTCGAATGACGGAACATTCTTCGGCCAACGCCCCGACCGATGCCGCAGGGTCTTTTGAATCAACGATTAAAGCGTCGGCCTCGGGCATATATCTGATCTTCGGAGCGCCTTCGGGTGCATTTTCAAACCAAAGGCTTACCCCCTTTATATCATCCATAACGCTTTTGGCTTCGGGCAATTTCGCCACGGCATCGACGAACGCCTCAAATTCCGCCGATTGATCGGCAGGACGCCCGAGAGTATGGGAAAATTTTTCTTTTTCCCACAAAAATTCTCTAGAGGGCATTGAAGACAAAGACGCATCAAGGGGCATTCCCGTCTTTGCGGAATAATCCGTCAAAACCTTTTGCAACCGAGTTCTTGTCTTTTCAGAAACGGCGCAGGCATTTTCCGAAGCCAAAAATTCGGGCGAAACATAAGGCGCGCCGTTGAACAAACATTTTTCCAATATCTCGCCTTCCGTACAGGACAAAGAAAAACACGAACGTACGTTTTTGTCGGCGCCCCATTTTGCGGTACCTTCAACGTATTTCGCGTGGTTGTCCTCATAAGACGATTGCAGGAACGGCGAATCGTACCAAGCTTTAAAAGCCGCTTCCATCGCCTTGACTTCACCGGCGCCGTTTTGCATTTCATAAACGAACGCCCATGTCGTTTCCTTTCCGCCGTTGACGGCCTCCGCATAAATTTCGGGCGCGACGTCTTTGATCTGCCAAACGAACAAAGCCTCATGAGCGCAGGCATCGGCCTCCATCGCGCGTTCCTTTTTGAACACGTCTGCGACGCGCAAACTCCGCCGGTCAAGATCTCCCGCATAGATACTCCCCTGCAAAGCGTGCTCCGCTTCATGAATCAATGTTACGACGCGACTTTCAAAAGGTATTTTCGGATCTATGACGATACGCCGTTGGGAAGAACAGCATGTGCCCGCCGCTTTGGATGCGGACAAGTCGTCAAAAACGATGTCGTACTTCAAAGCCGCCAATTTATCCAAAATTTCTTTGCCGATCGGCGCCCGATACGCCGTATCAACCATCCTGTCAAAATCATTTTGTTCTTCGGAGGTTTTGCTTTGAAAGGCCGATTTCAAAACGTCTTTCGCAGGACGCTCGGCATAGGCAACGGCTTCCCTTGAGCAGGCAAGAA
>CALXYE010000019.1 GCA_944392845.1 uncultured Alphaproteobacteria bacterium | reverse complement strand
AGAACCGCGCGGACGCATCAGATGACGGCGGCCGTCCCATTAGTTGAAGGTGCCGACAACGCTGACGCGGCGGGCGTTCGGCGCCCAAACGGCAAAGCTGACGCCCTCTACGCCGTCCAACGTAATCGGATGAGCCCCCAAACGGTGGTATTCGTCCAAATGCGTCCCTTCGGACAGGAAATAAATATCCATGTCGCCCAAAACGGGACCGAAGCGGTAAGCATCTTCCGTATCGTAAGAACCGCCGTTCCACAAATCGATGCGTAAACGGTACTTAAAGAAATCCTTAACGTCGTCACCGAATTCATACTGAAACAGCCCCGCGCTGTGAACTTTTTCCATTTGGGCAATGACTTTTCCCGTATCATATTCCAGAATATAGACGTTTTGCGCCTGCGGCTGAAAGGTGCGAATCAAAAGCGCGCCGTCAACGTCGCCGCGGTGCATCCCCAAAATGGAGAACGGGTCTCCGTAGCCCGAAGAAACCAAAGCTTCAACAATTCCCTGATCCAGATAGTTTTTCATTATTTGCGTTCTCCGTTAAGGTCAATCAATCTTAGCATGCCGTTCAAGGGGATTGCCACCCAATCGGGGCGGTTCGCCACTTCGTAAATCACTTCATACAACGCTTTTTCCAAAACGAACAGGTCCAGAATATCCTGCGTCGTTTTTTTGTCGGCGGGAAGCGACGGGCATCCCTTCATATTATCGAAATAGCCCTTTAAAAAAGCCGCCGTCGCGCGCTTTTGCCAATCGGCGACCAACGGCGTGATGATGGCGCGGTGTTCGGGGACAACAAACATCAGAACGGCGCCGAACGCCGCGTAATCAAACGAACGAACCATACCCGCGACGTCCTTCAAAACGGTATGTTTGATCTGGCGCTCCATCAGCGGGCGCAACGGTTCGCCTTCAAAGTCCAGGATGTAAAAATCCTTGTCCGCCACAACGACCTGTCCCAAGTGATAATCTCCGTGAAAACGGGTCTTCATGGCCTTAACGTCGTCGGGGATCAAAGCCTTGATTCTGTCCGTCAGCACGGACCAGTGCGCCAATAGGTTCTCGGTGTTTTCCCTGATTTCGCCCGACAGGTTGCTCAGCCCGTTTTTCATAACGCCGTACGTTTTTTCGGCCTGAGCCAAAACCTGCTCCGTCCAGGCTTCCAGATCGCCCGCCTCAACGGGAACGGGAGCGAACACGGCATCCTTGCCTTTCGCGAAAGCTTTGTGCATTTCCGCCGTCCGCTTGCCCAGCGTTTCGACCATTTTTAAGTATTCGGCGTGATAGTTTCCTCCGGCCTTTTTATCCAAAGCGTCGGCAAAAAACTTTTTTAAATAGTCCATCGTATAGTTCCAGCCGTCGCCCTGATTGGGAACGAACGCCTGAAGGATGCCCAACGCCATGGGGCGCCCCGCTTTTAATTTAAGCTCGATGTCGCCCAAATAGGCGGGCGTATTTTTGAACCCCGCCTCTTCGGTCAGGAAGCTGGTCGTCGCGATTTCGGGATGGCTGCCGACGGCGACGCGACGGTACATCTTTAATATAATCTTTTTGCCGATGACGATTGAGCTGTTGCTCTGCTCGACGCCCAGCAACTTCTGCGCGGCGCCTTTAACCGACTTGATCAGTTCCTTGCCCGCTTTTGTCGCCGAAGCCGCCAAAGAAACGCCGTCGCCGACGTCGGTTTCGGCATCCTTGCGCATCAAAGACAAAACAGCCGCGGCGAAATCCTTTGCCCCGACGGCGTCATAAACGATGCCCAGCTTCGTTCCGTAGCAAACCGTCGCGATGACGGATTGGGGCTGAGCCTCAAAAATCTTTTTCGCGGCATCTTCCCACGCCAAACGGACGGGAATGGAATAATACTGTTTTTCCGCCTCTTGCAAAGAAACGCGGACGATCAAAAAGAACGTATCCTCCGCGTCGTTTAAAGGAAACAAATTTTCAATAATGACCGACGTGATAACGTCGTCTTTCGCCCCGTACCAACGTTTCGAAGGCAAAAAATGGGGGAAATGAGAACATAAAGCCGTTTTAAACGCGTTATTTTCAAGCAATTTCGAGAGAGTATCCGATTCTACCAGAACGATCTCTCCCGCTTTCAAGTTAGATACCATCAGAAGCCACCTAAAAGTTCAGTCGGAACAAAAGATTTCATAGTATGGCGCACCGAAAAAAAATAGGAAACACTTTTTTATGTGTTTCGTCACTTTTCGGTGCGCCGCACCGTCAATATCCGAAACGGTCAATCGGAGTAACGCGATAGATCTCCGCCTGATTGCCCGCAGGATACAGATTCACCCACATTTCCGAACCGCGGACTTCGTATTGGCGCCCGCTCATCAGCTCTTCCACCCAAAAACGCCCGCCGGGGGGAACGCCCATGTCCTCGGAAGGGAACCACACCCTGCCCGCCTGCCCCTGATGCGGGTCAAGGCTGATCGCCACAAAGATCATGTTTGAACGGTCGTCGGTCATTTTGCCGTAAAACATGATGTTTCCGTTTTCAGAACCGTAGAAACGCAGGTTCTCATACAACTGCAGGGCTTTGTTCTCGCCGCGGATCCAGTTGACCTTGGCGATCAGATCCTTAATATTGCCTTCCTTATTCCAATCGCGAACCTTGATTTCGTATTTTTCCGAATGATCGAATTCCTCTTTGCCCCAGATCCCTTCGTTTTCGCACAATTCATAACCGTTCAGCATCCCGTATGACGGAGAAAGAGTCGCCGCAAGAATAAAACGGATAATGAACGAAGCGCGGGAAGCGTCGTGCAAATAGAACGGCATGATGTCGGGCGTCGTCGGGAACAGGTTCGGACGCATATATTCCTTCATCTCCGACTGCGTCAGCTCGTTAAAGTACGCCTCCAGATCCGCCCTGCTCTCCCGCCAGGTAAAGTAAGTGTAAGATTGCGAAAATCCGACCTTGGCCAACATTTTCATCATCGGCGGTTTTGTAAAGGCTTCCGCCAAAAAGATCGTATCGGGATATTTATTTTGGACTTCGCGGATCACCCATTCCCAAAACGGGACGGATTTCGTGTGCGGATTATCAACGCGAAAGATGCGTATCCCCTCGTCCGCCCAAAACAGGAACGTGTCGCGCAATTCTTTCCACAAAGATTCGGAACGTTCGCAATAAAAATCGACGTTTACGATATCCTGATACTTTTTCGGCGGATTTTCCGCATATTTGATCGTACCGTCGGGACGGAAGTCAAACCATTCGGGATGCTCTTTTATCCACGGATGGTCGGGCGAGCATTGGATGGCGAAGTCCAAAGCGACCTCCATTTCCAACTCCTGCGCCTTACGGACGAAAGAGCGAAAATCGTCCATCGTCCCCAGCTGAGGATGAATCGCCCTGTGGCCGCCTTCGCTGCTGCCGACGGCATAAGGGCTGCCGACGTCACCGGGTTCGGCGACCAGCGAATTGTTTTTGCCTTTTCTGTGCGTATAGCCGATGGGATGGATCGGCAACAGATACACAACGTCGAAGCCCATTGCCTTAATGTCGGGAAGACGCGCTTCGCAATCCTTAAAGGTACCGTGAACGCCGGGCTGCGTCCCCTGAGAACGCGCGTCCATTTCGTACCAAGTCCCGAAACGCGCGCGTTCGCGATCGACCCAGACCTCCAGTTCGCGATCATAACGGCAGGATTTGTCGCGGTCGGGCCAACGATCCATCGCCGCGACGACCGCCTCTGACATCAAAAGATTCGCGCATTCGTATTCGTCCTCGGAAGCGTCGAAACGGGACAAAACATCCGTCAGAAGCGCGATGTCCGCCGTTCGGGCTTCGGGATCGCGCACGTCCGTCATGGCGTTCAGGCGATCCAGCGCCTTGCGGACGATATTGGAGCCTTCGACAAGTTCAAGCGCAACGTTTTGTCCCGCATTGCGCTTTTTCGTCGTCCCGTCCAGCCATGTCCCGTATTCGTCAACCCAAGCTTCTATCGTATAGATGTAACGGGTATTTTCGTTGAAATAAAGCGTCCCGCCCCAACGCGACAAGCCGGGATTCAGTTCAACCATGGGAACTTCCCACCAATCCGCGGAATCCGCCCGCCGGCACATGACGACGGCTTTCAGCAGGTCGTGCCCGTCCTTGAAAATATCGGCGTAAACGTTCATCGTATCGCCGACTTCGCGTTTAACGGCATAACGTCCCGCATCAATTTCGGGCCAAACGCCTTCAATCGTAATAGGCGAACTTGCCGAATAGTCCATCGGGTGATTTTTGCGTTCGCGCAGAACCCATCCGCGTTTACTGACCTCTTTAACGTCGCTGCCCGATACGACGGGCGTTTTCTTCGGTTTTATTTTTCGTTCATGACCCATTGGACTGCTTCCCTGAAAATAAAAAATCAATACTTCAAAAATACACAAACGCTTTTTTCTTTTCCAGTCATAAATGGCTAAAAACGTTGCAAAACGAAAAAAAATCGGATAGAGGTTATTTATACGTTTTTCGGCGGCCGCGCGACAGCGTGCCGCATCATTTTCAGGACGGCGCGATGACTTCGGTTACGGACGGCATTTTTCCTCCCGGCACCTCTTTGAAAAACTTATTGCCTGACGGCGTTTCGGTCGAGGACATTCAATCCGAGATAGAAGCGCTCCTGCAAAAAAAGACGGCCGAAATCAACGCGTCCGAGCATCCCGTTTTAATCAACGTATCGGGTCTTCCCGCTTCCGGAAAGACCTATCGCTCTAAAAAATTGAAGGTTTCCCGCCCCGACCTGCTCTATATCGGCTTTGACGAAATCATGGAGTCTCTGTCCGAATACCGAAAAGACTTCGCCGCCGATCCGAAAAGAGCGTTTGAACGGTGGGAACTTCCGGCCCGCTGGGCCGGGTACGAGCTGCTGAACCGCGCCGTCAAAAAGCATCTGCCCGTTCTGTTTGAACACAGCAATGCCAACCCGAAACATCTGGATATGTATAAGAACATCATCCGCGAAGGCTACTCGGTCGAGATCCGCTTTATCAACGCCGCCCCCGAAACGGTATTGCCCCGTTTGCAAAAGCGGGAGCGTTATTTCCCGCCCGAGCAGGTCACCGAGCGCTGGGAAACGCTGCAAAAGCTGTTGCCCGGATATAAAGCGGCGGTATCGAAATTCGTTTATGTGAACGATTGGGAACGCGATGCAAAGCGCCGCCGTCCGCCAAAAAAATGTTTTGAAAACAGATACAACGCCCCTTGGCGCGCTTATCGGCGCAAGCTTCCTTCAGGTTAAAACGGAGCCTTTATTTTCCGTCCGCGTGTTTTAAGAGAAAAAAATTGAATTTTTCGTAAAAAACGCTACAGTATAAGGGGCGTGATGAAAAAAATCAGGCTGTGACAACAAAACTAAAAATATTTTTGGGATCAAATTGAATGTCAAACGAAGAAAAAGTCCGCGAAGCGGCTTATTTCATCTGGCTGAACAACGGTTGCCCCGAGGGC
>CALXYE010000018.1 GCA_944392845.1 uncultured Alphaproteobacteria bacterium | reverse complement strand
TGTTGACGCCCAAACGTTCCAGCATGCCGATAAGGCTTTCTTCGGTGAATGCCATGGAAGAAATGTTGTCGCCCGTGCCGTTCAGACCGACGACCAGGCCGTATCCGATCAACGGGTTATCGCGGATGCCCTCAATGTCGGAAATGTCTTTGATGCGCGAATTTGCCGTCGCGTCCGAAACGCCCGTCAAAAATGCCAAAAGCGCCGCGCTTAAGCCGAAAAGCAAGCGTTTCGCCGTTTTTGTCATGATCTTTGTCGCGTTTTTCATGTCGTGCCTCTGCCGTTGTCGGATTAAAGGTAAACATCCGCAAAATGATATGCATGAATCGTGCCAATTTTTATCCTGCAAAGGGAAATACCGCGAACGGCGCTGATTTCGTTCAAAAAACGCTTAATTCGACGGAACGGACACGCCCCTTTGCAAAAGGCAATTTTTGCCGTCTTTTCAAAACGGCGGAATCGGGATAAGATGAATCTAAAGTATACGTTTGAGGAGTTTTATCGTGAGTATAGGCAAAGTCGGATCTTCGGGATCCGTAAAAAGCGTTTCGGGCGCGAAGAAGGCGTCTTCGGCGCAATCGTCGGGCGGCGTTGAGTTTTCGTCTTTTTTGGGCGGCGCGGACGACGATTCCGATGCGTCTTCGGCGATGGGAACGGCGGCCGTCGGCGGGATAGAGGCTTTGCTGGCGGCGCAGTCGGTCGGCGACGCTTTAAGCGACGGCGGGCGCAGGAAACGCGCGGTTGAACGGGGCAATACGCTGCTGGACAGGCTGGAAGAGTTGCGTTTGGCTATTTTGGACGGATCAATTCCCAAATCGCGTTTGATAGAGCTGGCGCAAATGTTGCGCGAACGCCGCGAAGAAGGCTTGGAACCGTCGCTCGGAGCGATTTTGGACGACATTGAATTGCGCGCCGAGGTCGAGCTGGCAAAACTTTCAAGGAATGTTTGACATTTTTCCGCCGTTCGGTGTAAAAGGGAAAATCGTTTTTTCAATTACGGGGATTTTCTCACGATGGGAATTAATTTACCGAAAGGCTATAAGCCGTCCGCCGACGAACCCTTCATGAATGAGATGCAGCGCGAATTTTTCCGCAGAAAGCTGGTCGCTTGGCGCGAAGAATTGCTTCAGGAATCCGAAGAGACCCTGGATAATCTGAAAGAAGGCGGCATGACCGTTCCCGATATTTCGGACCGCGCTTCCGCCGAAGCCGATAAAGCGCTTGAGCTGAGGACTCGCGACAGGATGCGCAAGGTCATTGCCAAGATTGACGCCGCGCTTCAGCGTATCGAGGACGGTTCTTACGGTTATTGCGAGGAAACGGGCGAGCCGATCGGCTTGGAACGTCTGATGGCGCGGCCGATCGCGACGCTGACGATTGAGGCGCAGGAACGCCACGAACGCATGGAAAAAACATACAGCGACGATTAACGTCGTTTGATCGGAATAAAATCGGCGGACTTAATCAAACGGTCCGCCTTTTTTAAACGTCAGAGAGGTTTTCCGTGATTGATTTTATTTTAGCGTCGGGGTCGCCCCGCCGCTTGGCTTTGTTGGAACAGATCGGCGTATCGCCCGCCGCCGTCATCCCCGCCGATATTGACGAAACGCCCTTTAAAAACGAATTGCCGAAACCGTATGCTTTGCGCATGGCGGAGCAAAAAGCCCTGGCGGTGGCGGAAAAGAATCCGGGGCGTTTTGTCTTGGCCGCCGATACGGTCGTTGCCTGCGGGCGGCGCATCCTTCCCAAGGCGGAAACGCGGGAGCAGGCGGCAGAATGTCTGGATCTGCTTTCGGGGCGCAGGCACCATGTCCGCGGCGGCATCTGTTTGATTTGTCCGAACGGAAAGCGTTTGTTGCGCGCCGTTGATACCGCCGTCGTTTTTAAACCTCTTTCCCTTGAGGAAAAACGCCGTTATTTGGACGGCGGCGAATGGGAAGGCAAGGCGGGCGGTTATGCCATACAGGGCGGCGCGGCTTTGTTCGTGCGTAAAATCATCGGATCATATTCGAACGTTGTCGGTTTGTCTTTGTTCGAAACGGGGGCGTTGCTCTCGCATTTTTCCGAAAAGAAATAGCCGATGCGCCTGATTCATTCCCGCACGCCTGCCGAAGAGGCCGCCGTTTTGCTTGACGGCAATGCGCCCGTTTTGTTCCGATTGGACGAAGCCTCGGATCTGCCCGTCGGGGCGGTTTGTCTGGCTTCGGTTTCGGCGCCCGATTTTGTGAACGTCGGCGGCGTTTCCGCGTATTTGCAGGATTGCGGAGCGTGTTGCGGGGCGGACGGGCAACGTTCGGGTAAAAGGCCGTGCGAAGGAGGCCTTTTGATCGTTCAGGTCGTTCGCGCGCCTTCTGAGGATAAAAACGCCAAGGTTTCCGCGCGCGCGGCTCTGCCGTCCCTTTATTTTGTCTATACGCCCGCCGATACGGGCGTTTCCGTTTCCCGAAAGATTCCCGAACCCGAACGGACGCGCTTGAAAGAAATGTTTTCGGCCGCCGAAGATTCCTTTACGGTCAGAACGGCGGCGCAAGGCGTTGAAGAAAGCGTTTTAAAAGCGGATTTGGAAAGGTTGAGGTCTCTTTGGAAGCAGGTTCTTTCGCGGGCGGCGTCCCGAAAAACGGGCGTTTTGCTTTCGCCGCCCTCATCCGTTGAAGAAATATTGGAAACGTATGCGGTTGACGAAGCCGTTTCCGACGACCCCGAAACGGTTGCGGGCTTGAAGGGAAAATACCCGTTTATAAAGCATTCTTTTCGCAATCTTTGGGAAACCGAAGGATTGACGGAAGTTTTGGAAGAGGCGTTAAGCCGAACGGTCGCATTGCCTTCGGGCGGATCGCTGATTGTTGAGGAAACGGCGGCATGCGTATGCTTTGACGTGAACGCGGGGGGCTCTTCTCCCGCCGTCGCCAATGCGGAGGCGGCCCGCGAAATTCCGAAACAGGTTCTGCTGAAAGAATTAAGCGGGCAGATGATCGTCGATTTCGCGGGAAAAAAAGATAAAAGAGCGCTTTTCGAATTGGCGGAAACGCTGAAAAAAAGTCGGGCGGAATTGAACGTTTGGGACGTGACGGCGCTGGGGTTGGTCGAAATGACGCGCAGGGGCGGACGTAAAAGCCTGAGCGAAGCGGCGGGCGGCGAAGAAAAACGTCGGGCGGCGCGGATTGTCGGGACTTTGTGGTTTTCCGCCGTTCGCGAAGACGTTTCCGTTTTCGCGCCGCAGAGTGTCCTTGCGCGCGTGCGTCCGTTTCTCGGCGTCTTGAAAAAACGGCTCGGAGCGCATATATCGTTGATACGCTCCGAAACGGTGCGCATAGAGGGGGTAAAGGATGTCTGAGGAAAACAATGTGGCGGATATGCCCGTTCCGGGCTTGAAATGTCCCGTATGCGGCAAAGATGCGGTCAGACGATATAAGCCGTTTTGTTCGAAACGTTGCGCGGACGTTGATTTGAACCGCTGGCTGACGGGCGTTTATGCCGTCGAAACCGACGAAGCTCCCGAAGACGGCCTTCCCGCCGCCGAAAATGATGAAAAAAATTAAAAAAGGTTCTGGACAGCAGGTTTTTAATCGGTTATATATCTGTTTCGTGACGTGCCTGGGTAGCTCAGTTGGTAGAGCAGGGGACTGAAAATCCCCGTGTCGGCGGTTCGATTCCGTCCCCAGGCACCATTTTTTTCGTCTCTTCGGAGGCGATTTTTTTTTGCTTTTTTACAATATGCCTAAAAGGCATAAAATCGTATAACATATAAGTATTTGTAATGTCTTCGCGGCGGAATTAAACTTTCAATAAAGGAAAGCGGTTGGAACGGCCGCATTTGTTTTTTTATGCCCGAAGGAGGAAAATCGGAAATGAGCAGAAGTTTGTTGGCGGCGTTTTGTTGCGCCGCGGCGGTGTTTCTTTTAACGGCGGCAACGGCAAAGGGGGAAGACATGAAAGCGTGGGACAAGGTTTTTGAAAAAAGCGATAAAGTCGAAATCAGGAAAGTAACGTTTAAAAACCGTTACGGCATTATGCTTTCGGGGGATCTGTACATTCCGAAGGAAAAAAAGGCGGACAGGCTGCCTGCTTTGGCCGTCAGCGGGCCGTTCGGCGCCGTAAAGGAACAAGCTTCGGGATTGTACGCGCAAACGATGGCGGAACGCGGTTTTATCGCGCTGGCCTTTGATCCTTCGTACACGGGAGAAAGCGGGGGCGAACCGCGCAGCGTCGCTTCGCCCGACATTAATACGGAAGACTTTTCGGCGGCCGTTGATTTTTTAAGCGTTCAGCCCGACGTTGATCCCGAAAAGATAGGTATCATCGGCATTTGCGGTTTCGGCGGCATGGGATTGAACGCCGCTGCGATGGATACCAGAATCAAGGCGACGGTTACGTCAACCATGTACGATATGAGCCGCGTCAACGCCAACGGGTATTTCGACGCCATGGGAGAAAACGAACGTTACGAGCTTCGGCAAAAATTAAACGCTCAGCGGACCGAGGATTTTAAAAACGGAACGTATGCCAAGGCGTCGGGGCTTCCTGAAAAATTAACGGGCAACGAACCCGAATTCGTGAAGGATTATTACGCATATTACAAAACGCCGCGCGGCTTTCATGAACGCTCGATCAATTCGAACGGCGCCTGGAATATGACTTCGGCTCTGTCTTTTATCAACATGCCGATTTTGACTTACAGTTCCGAGATCAAAAGCGCGGTTTTGATGATTCACGGAGAAAAAGCCCACAGCCGTTATTTCAGCGAAGACGCTTTTAAAAAACTGAAAGGCGAAAATAAAGAGCTGTTAATCGTTGAAGGCGCAAATCATACGGATCTGTACGATCGGCAGGATAAAATACCGTTCGATAAAATCGAAGAATTTTTCACAAAGAACTTAAAATAAAACGGGAGTTTTCAAACGGCCGCCCTTTAAATCCGAGGCGGCCGTTTTTTATTTTTATAATTATTGAAGGCTTTTTTTATTTCTTTTTTTCATTTAAAATCATTTCCAATGACTCTTTAGGAGAAGCTTATGGAATTTCAATATGAGCCGAATCGCATCTTTATGACGGATGAAAACGGCGTTTTGCGGGCGGAGATAGAGTTTCCCGATACGGCGGGCGGCACGCTGACGATTACGCATACGTTCGTCGATGATACGTTGCGCGGGCGGGGAATTGCCCAAAAACTGACGGAAACGGTGATTAAACAGGCGGAAAAGAAAGGCAAAAAGATCCGCCCCGTTTGCTCATACGCAGTCCGCTGGTTCGCGCGCCATCCCGAATACGATTATATTTTGGCGTGACGGGAACGGTCGCGGGGATTTAAAGCGCAATCTTTGAACGCGTTCCGCTCCGATCGGGCCGGCACGCTTGAGGGATGTCGTCGGCGGGGAAAGTCGACGGACGTTCCCGAATTTATGTAATCCTTTCGTATTCACCGGAAGGATTGAGAGGCGTTTTTTCGACGGCGCCCGCCCCTTTAGACATGTGAAAGAAAAATTGCCCGTTGCCGCGCCCGCTGGTATATTCGGCGAAACATCTCAAAAGGGGAGCGCGTTTTATGATCAGAGTATCGAACGTCAGGGCGTCGTTGACGGAATCTTTGCCGCGGCTGATGCAAAGGATCGCAGATCTGACGGGATGGAAGGACGTCGTATCCGTCAAAGTCGCCAAGCGTTCCGTTGACGCGCGTAATAAAAGGAACATTCATTTTTTATATGCCTTTGACGTTTGCGTTTCGGGAAACGAGCGCGAACATATTGAAAATTGTCCGTATCGCGACGTTTCCCTTGTCTTTGAGGAACCTTACCTCCCGCCCGTTTGGCGGTGCGGGGGATTGCGCCCCGTCGTCGTCGGCGCGGGGCCTGCGGGCATGATGGCGGCTTTGGCTTTGGCGGAGGCGGGAGCGCGTCCGATCGTTTTGGAGCGCGGCAAACCCGTTTCAGAGCGTCGCGCGGACGTTCGCCTGTTTTGGGAAACGGGACGTTTGGATCCTTCGTCGAACGTTCAGTTCGGCGAAGGCGGGGCGGGGACGTTTTCTGACGGAAAGCTGAATACGGGAATCAAAAAGGATGCCTTTACCCGAAAGGTTTTGGATGAATTCGTCGCGGCGGGCGCACCCGAAGAGATTCTTTGGCAGGCGAAGCCCCACGTCGGAACGGACAAACTGGCGGTTGTCGTTCGGAATTTGAGGGAAAAGATTATATCTTTGGGCGGAGAATACCGTTTCGAAACGCGCTTGACGGATATCGGCGTCAGGGAAGGAGCGTTGAAAACGCTTAGAACGGAGGCGGCGGACGGTAAAATTGAAGAATTCGCGGCGGATGCGGTTGTTTTGGCCGTCGGGCACAGCGCGCGCGATACGTTTGAAATGCTTTTAAATCGCGGCGTAACAATGTTGCAAAAGCCGTTTTCCGTCGGCGTGCGCATCGAGCATCCGCAATCCCTGATTAATCGGGCGCAATACGGAAACGAACGTCCGCCGAAAGGGTTGGGAGCGGCGGATTATAAGCTGGCGGTGCATTTGAAAAACGGCCGTTCCGTTTATACGTTCTGCATGTGTCCCGGCGGGGAAGTCGTCGCCGCCGCATCCGAAGCGGGGCGGTTGGTAACGAACGGCATGAGCGAATTTGCCCGTGATAAGGCAAATGCGAACAGCGCTTTTTTGGTCGGCGTGACGCCCGAAGACTTCGGATCGAACCATCCCTTGGCGGGCGTCGAATTCCAGCGCCGCATTGAAGAGGCTGCTTTTCGGGCGGGCGGCGGCGGTTATAAGGCTCCCGTCCAACGGGTCGGGGATCTGTTGGAAAAACGCGAAAGCCGTTCGTTGGGACGCGTCGTTCCGTCTTACCGTCCCGGAGTTGAACCGTCTGATCTTCGGGCGGTTTTGCCTTCTTTTGCCGTTGAAGCGATACGCGAAGCGCTGAAGGAAGCGGATAAAAAGCTGAAAGGCTTCGCCGACGGGGATGCCGTTTTGACGGCGGCGGAAACGCGCAGCTCTTCGCCCGTCAGGATGGTTCGCGACGCCGATGCGATGCAAAGCGTGTCCGTCGCGGGGCTTTATCCGTGCGGCGAAGGGGCGGGATATGCGGGCGGAATTATGTCCGCGGCCGCGGACGGATTGAAATGCGCGGCAAAGGTCTGCGAAGCGGGGGATTAACGTCCCGATTTCGATTTTTTTACGGCGGTTAAAACGGCCGAATGCATGAAGTCGCTTTTGAAACGGCGGAAGGAAAAAGGAGGCTTTCCGCATTCAAGCTGTTTCTTTTCGGCGGGCGGCACGGCGTTCCAAACGGATTGCAAATCCGCCGCGCTTTTCCAGCAGTGTTTTTGAAAAACGGCTTTCAGGGCGTCGGTTCCCGAAGCATGTTCCAACAGGGAGATTCCCTTGTCGTCTTTTGTCGCCCAATCCGCTGCCGTCAACTTTACGCCCGTTTTTTTCATCAGGGCGGAAACGTCTTTAAATCTGTTTTCCGAAACGGCGAAAAACAACAGATTTTGATCCGCCAGCGTGCGGACGGTCGTTCCTTTTTCGGCTAACAGGCCGTCCAGCCGTTCGTTTTTCAGCGCTCGCATCGCGGCGCGCGCTTCGCCGCCTTTGGCATGCAGGCGCAACAGGTCGTCCAGATTTTCCCGTTGTTTCAAAGGCAAATCTTTCGCGCCCGAAAGCTCCGTAAGGGCGCATCCGCGCGTTTCCATCGCCTTCATAAGGGCTTCGACCGTTTCGGGCGCGCAGTCCAGATCGGGCAGGACAAGCCGCCGCGCCGTCGTTTTTCCCAACGTTTCAATCAGCGAGGAAATACACGGCACGGCGGCGGATTCCAATAACAATTCGGAAAAATGCGGACGCTTTGCCAGCTCTGCCCCCATTGCTTCGGCGGCGTCATGGGAAAAGGTCGAATCAAAAACCGAAACGCTTTCTATCGTCATCGGCAAAACGGCGCCTTTACCCTTCAGGTACAGCCTGTTGAAATCATCCGTTTTAAAAGATTTCAGGGGCAATCCCGAAATAATGTCCGTCAACGGATTAAAATGAGATTCGGCGTATTGTAAGGTCAGGCTGTGCACGGGGTTTCCGACGATTTCGGGAACAAGAGGGGAAAGGTTTTGATTCGCAACGTTAAACCCCAGTTCCGTCATCCGTTTTTCCGCCAATAACCGGCAACAGGCCTCTTCGGCATCGTCATCCCGAAAGCCGAACGCGTCGCAAAGATCCAGCGCGCAAACGGCGGAACGGCGCACGGCGTTGAAAAATTCCGCGTCCAGAAGTTCTTTATATAAAGACTGATTTTTGACGACCGTCAGTTTTTCGGCCTTCGTTTCGGGAAGAAAGGCGGATATTTCCTTAAAATAATCCGTATCGGCGGCAACGGTGATTTCGGTACATCCGTTTTCAAGGATTCTGCGCTTCGTTTCGTCCAACGCGGCGCGGGACAGCTCAATGTTCAAAACGGGGCGGCCTTCCGCCAAAGCCGATAAAAAAGAATCGCTTTGCCGCCATGCGGTTTTTTCGATATCCCGCTTTAACGCTTCATCCGACATATGCGACATTGGCTTTTCCCCCCTTCACGAAATAAAAATAACAGTTTTAGCGTTTTGTTGCCAGTATATATTAATCCGTCCCGACGTTAAAATGCGCGGAGCCGTACAAAAGTATTGTCTTCGTTCCTCCGTTTGATTAGTATCCCCTTTTTAGGGGCAATTCGGTGATAAAAATGAAAAAAATAATCCGCCGCTTTAAGTATAATTTCCTGTTTGCTTTATTGTTCGCCGTCGCGGCGATTCTGCCCGATTATGTATTGCAGTTTTCTTCCGTTCATTTTCGTATCGGCTTTGATGCCGTATTTGTTTTCGCTTTAACGCTTTTCGGGTTTTTCCTGTCCTTGTCCGGGCGCGTCATTTTTTGCGCGGTAACGGTCTTTTTGTTTGTTTGCCAGATCATCCAGCTGAATTACATGGCCTATTCGGGACGTCCGATCAGTCCCGTTGACATTCATAAGATATTCGTTGAATTTCCCGATATCTGGTCTTCGGGGATGGGGGCGATCAAGGACGTTTGGTTCGTTACGCCGATGTTGTTCCTGACGTTCGGCGGGACGGCATATTTCTTTTTTAAATACAGGAAGCAGTTCGGCTTTTCCGTTCTGGCCGCTTTGATCGTTATCGGGACAATGGCGCAAAAGCCCGAACGGGCGTCCCGAAAGTCCCTGAAGCATTTTCTGCCTGCGGAAACGCGCAATTCCATCCATAATTCCTGGAATACGTTTTCGTATTATTTGGTTAAAGGGCGCCTGTTGCCGACGTCTCCCGTCGTTCCCGAAGGCACTTACCGCCCCGTTTCGGCTCTGCGGTCGGATAAAAAAACGCCGCGCGTTATCGTTTTTATCATGGGCGAAAGCCTGAGCTATGAACATATGGGACTGTTCGGCTATCCCCGTCCGACGACGCCGCGCATGTCGCTGCTGAAAAACGATCCGAAATTCGTGTATAAAAAAGGCATTTCTTCGGCCGTTTCCACCCATTCGGCTCTGCCGATCTTTTTCGATCTGATGAACGAGCCGGGAAATCTGGACGTTTTAAGGAACGATCCCGTGAATTTGTTCAGGCTGGCAAAGGAAGCGGGGTACAAGACCCATTGGATATCGGCGCAGGACGCTAAGAATACATACAGCATCGGCACAAAGTTCATTGATGATCTGCGAACGGTGGAAAACGATCCGCTGATGTATGCGAAGTTTAGGGAAGATTATCTGGTTCGACTGTTCAAAAAATTGGATCTGTCCGAAGGCAGGCACTTCGTCGTGCTTCATTTCCGTACCGTTCACAGCCCGTATTCGGAGAACTACGAGCACAGGGGGCCCGAATTTCCGAAATATCCCACGGAAGAAGGCGGCCGTTCCCGCCGATTGGTTAATGCCTACGACAACGCCGTCCTTTATACGGACGATATCATTGCGGATATTTTTGAAACGTTTCGGGAAAAAGAACCCGCGGACGGCGTGTTCGCCATGACTTCAGACCACGGCCAGCTTTTGGGACAGCACGGGCTGTACGGCCACAATATTCTGAAGCGCGAAACCGTCTTGGTTCCGTTCATGCTTTATATGGATTCTCCCGATCGGGAGCTTTACGAAGAGCTTAAAGGCAAAAAGTACGTTACCCATAACGAAATGGGACGCATCATCGCGGGCATCATGGGGTGGCGGATTATTGATCCGAACCGCCGCGCGGGCGAATTTTTCATTCACGGAAACGATATTTTTACGGATTATCCTTTGTTAATGGGAAATTTCGACGAGAGCGGCGATTTTTCGCTTTCTCCCGTGATGACGCTGTCCGAATACGGCAGGGTCAAGAATTTTTTGGAATCGAAAAAATAGCTTTAAGGAGTGGCGGCAATGAGAGAGTTTCATAAATCTTCGCGACTGGACGGCGTTTGTTACGAGATTCGCGGCCCCGTTCTGAAGGCGGCAAACCGTTTGGAAGAAGCGGGGTATAAGATTTTGAAGCTCAATATCGGCAATCCTGCGCCGTTCGGCTTTTCCGCGCCCGAAGAGATTGTCAAGGATATGATTTTGAATCTGCCGTTTGCGGACGGTTATTCGGATTCCAAAGGCATTTTTCCCGCGCGCAAGGCGGTAATGCATTATTGTCAGGAAAAAAAGATTCCCGACGTTCAGATCGACGACATCTATCTGGGCAACGGCGTCAGCGACCTGATTTTAATGAGCATGGAAGCTTTTTTGGATAACGGTGATGAAGTATTGGTTCCGTCGCCCGATTATCCGTTATGGACGGCGGCGATACGTTTGG
>CALXYE010000017.1 GCA_944392845.1 uncultured Alphaproteobacteria bacterium | reverse complement strand
TACGGCAGGTCTTCTTCAGGCAGCTTTTTCAGGTCGGCGGGCGAACGGACGAAATCCAAAAGCGGAAAGTCGATAACTTGTTTTTCTTTGCTTTCGGCAGCCTTCCGTTCTTTTTTGGCGGCAGACGGCTTCATGAACGCCTTTCCACGATAAAGCGCGCCAAATCGCGCAACAGGTCGGCCTTTTCATCAAAACATTCCAAAGAGGCGATCGCCTGATACGATAGGGCGTCCGCCTGTTCCTTTGCCTTTTCAATTCCCAACAGAGAGATGAAGGTCGCCTTATGGGCATCCAGATCCTTGCGCACGGCCTTGCCCATCGATTCTTCGTCCCCTTCGGCATCAAGAATGTCGTCCGTAATCTGGAACGCCAATCCGATATCGCGGGCGTAGGATTTCAAGACCTGCCTGTCCTCATAAGACGCCTTGCCCATTATCGCGCCCGCTTCGCACGCGAACGAGAACAAACGCCCCGTTTTCATCTGTTGCAGGCGGATGATCTCGGGCAGGTCGGTATCGTCCATGCCTTCCGCCAGAATATCCAGCATCTGGCCGCCGATCATTCCCGACATTCCCGCCGCCTTGGACAATTCGGCAATCAGCTGGCAACGCACGGCGGGTTCAAACAGGCATTCGTCCGAAGCGATTACGCCGAACGCCCGCGTCAGCAGGCCGTCACCCGCCAAAATCGCCGTCGCTTCGTCAAATTTCTTATGACAGGTCGGCTGGCCGCGGCGCATATCGTCGTTATCCATGGCGGGCAGATCGTCGTGAATCAAGGAATAGCAGTGAACCATTTCCAATGCGACGGCAACGCGCAAAGCCTTTGAACGCTCAACGCCGAAAAGAGCGGCGCTTTGCAACACCAAAAACGGCCTCAGACACTTCCCCCCCGCCAAAGCGGAATAGCGCATCGCTTCAACGACGCGGCGTTCGGGAGTGTTCGGCACGGGCAACAGCCTGTCTATTTCGGCGGCGACTTCGGCGGAAGTTTCTTTTACGGCAGCGGATAAATTAGCCATATCATTACTCCATGGAAACGGAAGTGAGTCCGACGGCCTCCCCCGCGGGAGAAGCCGCAATTTTATCGATTCTCGAACGTGCGGCCGCCAGTTTTTCCTCGCAATGGCGGCGAAGCATCATGCCTTTGGCATAAAATTCAACGGCGTCATCCAGCTTGACCTTTCCGGTTTCAAGCTGGCGCACGATCGCTTCAAGGGCGCTCAGCGCTTCTTCAAAGCTCATTTTCCCGATTTCGGAAGACATTTCCCGTTCGTTCATCTTGCGCTCCGTTCTGAAAATCTTTTTTACAATTTTAATCACTAAATCAATATAAAGGTCAAAGACTTTTACAAAAAATCCTTCTTTTCCCCCGCCGAATTGACTTCCGCGCGGCGAACGGCTAAAGTTCCCGCGTTCAAAAACGTACGGAGCGGAACATGAAAAACTACGAACGACCGTTTGATCTGATTTTTAGCCTCGGCGACGACTGTGCCTGCTCGTATTATCTGAGGGAATTTAAACTTCAAAACGCGTCCTATCCGCTCGACTGGGTCGGCTGGGCTCCCGTCGAATGCGCGGTATCCCTGATCGTTTCGGATTTTAAGGATTTTTTGGCGACGGAATATTTCGAACCCGCGTCCTATCCGAACCCCGCGGCCGCAGACACGACGCACGATTTCTATAAAAATACGAAAACGGGGCTTTATACCGCGCACGATTTCCCCGCAGGCGTCCCGCCGAAAGAATCTCTGCCCGAAGTTGAAGCCAAATACGGCAGGCGCATCAAACGTTTTTATGACGACATTTCTAAAGCGAAACGAATCTTGTTCGTTTGGCTCAGTAAGACCTCAAACACGCCCGACGACGTTTTGATTCGCGAATTCGACCGCATGAAAGCCAAATTCCCCGCGCAGGAAATCGTTTGGCTGATTTTGGAAAACGATTCCGCAATGCGGCCTTTGGAATTCAAAGAAACCGCCGTTTCAAAGGACATTACGCGGATCGTGTTCGACAACGCGTCATACGACGTTTCAAACCCGTTTTCCGAATGGCGCGGCAATCGTCAAAATATTGAAGCCGTCTTTTCGCGTTTTCGCCTGAAGCCGTCGAAAGAAGTCATGTTCCGCCGTTTCCTGTTCGGAATCGTCAAACTTTTGTGCCTGTTCATTCCCGTCCACGCCGTCCGTAACCGCTGGCGGCGGCAAATGAAGATCAGATTACTGGGCGAGTAAGGCTCCGAATCAAAAAAGCCCCCGAAACGGAGGCTTTTTACGTCTATCGGCCGCTTTTGCCGCGAAGTTTCGCCATCGTGACGGCGGCGTTTATTTCTTGTTTTTCTGCGGCGCGGACAATCTTTTCATTTGCTTTGACGCCCTTGGCGATCTCGGCATCCAAAGCCTTTTCGTTACGCGCATACAAACCTATTTTTTGTAGCGTTTCAGAAATGCCGGGCGTCCCTTTCGCGGCGGAACGGGCCAAACGTTTCATCTTTTTAACGCTGTCTTCCTTTTTCGTTTCTTTCTTCAGGTCTTTAAGAGCCTTCTTATATTCTTCGGATTCGGGATCAAGCCCCGCCGTTCTTTCGGAAAACTCAACGGCGTTTTCCGCCGCATCCGCCATCATTTCATGGACGCCTATCGCCATTTTTCCCGTTTTTATCTGCATTTCCTGCAGGCGGATCATCGCTAACAGCCCCAGCTTTTCGCCGACGCGCTCTTCTTTATCTTCCCGCCATTCCTGCAGCGCTTCGCGATATTCCTGCGCATTGTCAAATTTTTTCGCGGAA
>CALXYE010000016.1 GCA_944392845.1 uncultured Alphaproteobacteria bacterium | reverse complement strand
GCCTTTTTCTTTGGGTGTGGTTCACTTTGTCGGCATCGGCGGCAGCGGTATGAGCTGTATTGCCGAACTGATGCATAATCTGGGATACGGCGTCCAAGGGTCGGACATTGCCGAATCTTCGAACGTCAAACGCTTAAAGGGTATGGGAATTCCCGTTTTCCTCGGTCACTGCGAAGAGAACGTCAAAGATGTCGGCGTTGTTGTCGTTTCCTCGGCCGTTCACGACGACAATCCCGAAATCAGGGCGGCGCGTTTCCATCACATCCCCGTTGTTCGCCGCGCCGAAATGCTGGCGGAACTGATGCGCCTGAAATGGTCGATCGCGGTCGGCGGTACGCACGGCAAGACGACGACAACCTCCATGATTGCGGCAGTCATGAAAACGGCGGGGCTGGATCCTACGGTCGCAAACGGCGGCATCATCAATTCTTACGGTACGAATGCCCATCTGGGGGACGGCAAATGGATGGTTGCCGAAGCCGACGAATCGGACGGCAGCTTTTTAAAATTGCCCGCCACCGCCGTCGTCGTAACGAATATGGATCCCGAACATTTGAACTATTACGGCACATATGAAAAAATGAAGGAAGCGTACCACACCTTCGTTCAAAACATTCCGTTTTACGGCTTTGCATGCCTGTGCGCGGATCATCCCGCCGTACAGGGGCTGATTTCCTCCGTTTCGGACCGCCGCATCGTAACCTACGGCCTGACGCCCCAAGCGGAAGTGTCCGCGCAAAACATTCATGCGGAACCGGGATTGATCACGTTCGACGTTCTTGTTTCCGACAGGGTCAACGGCAAGGGGCCCGCGCGCCTGATCGAAGGGTTCAGGCTACCGATGTTCGGCCGTCATAACGTCCAAAACGCTTTGGCGGCAATCGCCGTCGGCATTCAGCTGGGGTTGTTGGATTCCGATTTGAAGACGGCTTTGGCGGAATTCACGGGGGTAAAGCGCCGTTTCACGAAAACGGGTGAAGTCGGCGGCGTAACGGTTATTGACGATTACGGCCATCACCCGATTGAAATCGCCTCGACGTTAAAAGCCGCCCGCGACGTCGCCCGCGGCAAAGTTATCGCCGTGTTCCAGCCTCATCGTTACAGCCGCGTGGCGGATCTGTTCGATTCTTTTTGCACCTGCTTTAACGACGCCGACTGCGTGATTGTCGCCGACGTTTACGCGGCGGGGGAAGCGCCGATAGAAGGCGCGACGAAAGAAGCCTTGGTCGAAGGGTTGCGCCAACACGGCCATCGCCATGTCGTTTCTTTGAATTCGCCCGAAGAGTTGCCCGGACTGATCGGGGAACTGACGGCTCCCGGCGACATCGTCATTTGCTTAGGCGCGGGCAACGTTTCGCACTGGGCTTACGCTCTGCCCAAACAGTTGGAAGAATTGTCCGCCTGAAAGCGAAGGAGTGGGAATGTTTTCATTCATTAAAAACCTTTTCGGCAAATCTTCGGGATTGATGAAGCTGATGCCCGAAGTACGGGGCAGCCTTACCGCGAACGCGCCGCTGAACAATCTGAACTGGCTGGGAGTCGGCGGCCCTGCCGAGATTCTTTATACGCCCGCGGACGAAGAAGACCTGAGCTGGTTCCTTTCCGCCCGTCCGAACGTTCCCGTGACCGTCATGGGGGGCGGGTCAAACCTGTTAATCCGCGACGGCGGCATTCCGGGCGTCGTTATCCGCTTGGGCAAGGAATTTTCAAAAATATCCGTTGAAGGCAACCGTCTGATCTGCGGCACCGCCGCGAAAAATGCCGAAGTCGCCAAAGCGGCCGCGGACGCGGGTTTAAGCGGTTTTGAATTTCTGGCGGGGATTCCGGGAACGATCGGCGGAGCGATCCGCATGAACGCGGGAGCGCACGGCTCCGAAATCAAAGACATCCTGACGGAAATGTCGGGCGTTGACGGCATCGGTAAGAAATTCAGAATCTCAAGGGGGGAAATTCCGTTGGAATACAGGCTGAATCCCCTGCCCGTCAATTGGATATTCACGGGCGCCGTTTTCGAAGGCCGCCCCGAAAATAAAGAAAATATTCAGAAACGCATGGCAGAATACAGAGAGATTCGCGAACGCTCCCAGCCCGTCGGCGTCAGGACGGCGGGGTCCATGTTCAAAAACCCCGTCGGGCTGAAAGCCTGGCAGCTGATTGACAAAGCGGGATGCCGCGGGTTAAGGGTCGGCGGCGCCATGGTGTCGGAGAAACACTGTAATTTCTTCATCAACACGGGCAAAGCAACGGCCGAAGATTTTGAAACGCTTGCCGAAACGGTACGCAAAAAGGTTTTTGAGGCAAGCAATATCAGGTTGGAATGGGAGGTTCGCCGCATCGGCGTCGCTTCCAAGCGTTCCGGACTTTTTGGAGACGGGAAGAATGACTAAAAAAGTAGCGGTTTTAACGGGCGGCTGTTCTGCCGAGCGCGGCGTTTCGCTGTCCAGCGGCAAAAACGTTTTGAAAGCCTTGAACGAAGCGGGGTATAAGGCTTTCCCGCTGGATTTGTCGCATGATTTGGAACCGTTTGTCGCCGCCCTGAAAAAGGAAAAGCCCGACGTCGTTTTCAACGCTCTGCACGGTCAATACGGCGAAGACGGATGCGTCCAGGGGGTTTTGGATTTGCTGCAGATCCCTTATACCCATTCGGGACGGATGGCATCGGCTTTGGCAATGAACAAGATCATGGCCAAAAAACTCTACCGTATGGCGGGACTGCCCGTTGCCGTTGACAGAATCGTCACCAAGGAAGACATTTTGGCGGGAAACGTCCTGCCCCGTCCGTTCGTGTTAAAACCCGTCAGCAACGGCTCGTCGGTCGGCGTGTACATTTTTAAGGACGATGACGGCAAAAAACCGTTTGAGGGCGAAAAGTACCCCTACGCCGACGAAGATGAAATCATGGCCGAAGAATACATTGAAGGCCGCGAGCTGACCGTCGCCGTCATGAACGGCAAGGCTCTGGGCGTTTTGGAAATTTTGCCCGCCGAAAAATTTTATAACTATAAAGCAAAATATTCGGAAGGCGGCGCGAAACACGTCATTCCCGCCAATCTGCCGAAAGAGGACTATGAAAAAGCCCTCTACATCGCCGAAGAAGCGCATAAAGTCTTGGGGTGCCGCGGCATATCGCGTTCGGACATCCGTTATGACGACACGCGACCGGGACAAAAGCCGCGCTTCGCCGTTTTGGAAACGAATACGCAGCCGGGGATGACGTCTTTGTCCTTGGTTCCCGAAATCGCGCAATACGCGGGCTTTTCCTACAAGGACATCGTTGTGTGGATGGTGGAGAACGCTAAATGGGGCGAATGAAGGACGGCGCAAAGGAGGTCAAGGAAAAAACGGGAAAGATCCGTCCGTTCACGACGGCTTTTATCCTGCTTCTCCTGTCCTCTTTCGCCGTTTGGTTCCCCCGTTCTTCCTTTTATGCGGAACAAAAGGCGGGACTGATCTATATGTTTCAGGAAGCCGCTCTGTCCGCAGGCATCCGTTTGGACGAGATATTCGTCAGCGGTCGCGAAAAAACGCCTAAAAAAGAATTGCTTGACGCGTTGAACGCCGCGCGCGGAATGCCGTTGACCGCCGTAGACATCGATTTGGCGCGCGACAACATACGGCGTCTGCCTTGGGTCAAAAGCGTACGCATTGAACGCCGCTTGCCGTGTTGCCTGTATGTCCGTCTGCAGGAACGGACGCCCGTCGCCGTTTGGCAGCACAACGGGCTTTATAATCCCGTTGACGAAGACGGACAGGTCGTGGAAACCAAGGCCGAAAAACTGAACGGCCTGCCTTTGGTCGTCGGAGAAGACGCCCCCGAAAAAACGCCCGAATTTTTAAAATTCATCGCACAGGAACCCGACGTCGCAAAACGGGTAAAAGCCGCCGTGCGCGTCGGGCGGCGGCGCTGGAACGTTATTCTTGACGATCTGGAAAAAGGCATTACCGTCTACCTTCCCGAAAAAGACCCCGCTTCGGCTTGGGGGCGTTTGGCGCGTCTGGACAGGACTCAGGCGATATTAAAGCGCAGAATCACGCTGATTGACCTGCGCCTGCCCGACAAACTGACGGTGCGAATTGACGGACCGAACCGCAAAAAAGCAAATAAAAAAGAAGCCTCCGCAAAAAAAATGAACGGCGCGGTACAGGGAACGAAGTTATGACGCGGATATTGAACAAAAACGGATTGATTGCGGCGCTTGACATCGGCACGTCGAAAACGTGCTGCGTTCTGGCGCGCCCCGTCGCCGCGGACAAGGCTTTGATCGTCGGAGCGGGAACGCACCGCAGCAAGGGGCTGAAAAAAGGATTGATCGTCGATTTGCCCGAAACGGTCGATTCGGTCAGGAATGCCGTCGAAAACGCGGAAAAAGCGGCGGGAGAGCGCATCGAAACCGTCGTAACAAACGTTACCGCACGCCAGTTTTCATCAGAGCTGATCCATTCTTCGCTGTTGCTGGGCGGCGCGGAAGTGACTCAAAGCGATATCAGCCGTCTGACGACAAAAGCGCGCGACAAAATCGAAAAGAACGGGGACGAGATATTGCACTGCATCCCGACGGAATACCGTTTGGACGACGCATTTGCCATTCGCGACCCGCGCGGCCTGTTCGGAGACAGGTTGTCCGTATCGCTTCACAAGGTTTCAACACCGCCCGCTCCCGTTCGGAACATGAATTCCGTTTTGGAAAAATGCCACCTGATTTGCGCCCGAAAGGTCGCCCCGCCGTATGCCGCGGGTTTGGCCTGTTTACACGAAGAAGAAATGCAACAGGGCAGCGCCGTCATCGAATTGGGGGCGGGAACGACGGGCATCGGCGTCTTTTACGAAAGACAGCTGGTCTTTGTTGCCCGCCTTCCCGTCGGAGGCAACCACGTCACCGACGATCTGACGGTTAAATTTAAAACGGCGTTCGCCGACGCGGAGCGTATTAAAACGCTGAACGGTTCCGTTTATCCGTCCGAACGTTACAGCACGGAAGAAATCGACATCCCCCTGTTGGGCGAAGACGCCCGCGTATCCGTGTACAGGGTGCCGCGAATCGAAATGGTCAACGTCATCATCATGCGGGCGCGCGAAATTTTCGGACTGGTGCGCCGCGAACTGGAACAAAGCGGTTTCTACGATCTGTGCCTGAATTTCGTCCTTGCGGGGGGCGGCAGTCAGCTTCAGGGCGTGCGCGAACTGGCGTCCTCGGTTTTGCAAAAAAACGTACGAATCGGCCAACCCGACGGCATGGAAGATCCGAACGGGCTGATTCTGCCTGCGTCTTACCCGACCTATACGGGGTGCCTGGGGCTGTTGCGCTATGCGCTGAACGCGCAGGTTGACGCGCCCGCCTATCAAAAAGACATCCAAAAAAATCAGGGCAGGATCGCCCGATTTTTTCAGTGGTTCTTAGATAATTGTTAAAGAGTTTCGGTGTATAAAGGTAAAAAAACATCTTCATAAAAGGATAAGACAGACATGACGGAGACCATGCAAACCGAAGCAAACAGCCAAACGGCGGAAGTTTCCGCGCCTTTGGACATCGGAATGCCTCAACAGCAGCCCATCGTCCTTTTGACGCCTAAAATAACCGTTATCGGAGTCGGCGGCGCGGGCGGCAACGCGATCAACAACATGATTCAGTCAAAACTGGAAGGCGTTGATTTCGTCGTCGCCAACACGGACGCGCAGGCGCTGAACCACTCTTTGGCGGAACGAAAGATTCAGCTCGGGTTGGAAACGACGAAGGGGCAAGGCGCGGGAGCCCGCCCCGAAGTCGGCAAGGAATCCGCCGAAGAGGCCTTGGATCAGATCGCCGAAGTCCTGGAAGGCGCGAATATGGTGTTCATCACTGCCGGCATGGGCGGCGGCACGGGGACGGGAGCGGCTCCCGTTTTCGCGCGACTCGCCAGAGAGCGCGACATTCTGACCGTCGGCGTCGTTACGAAACCCTTTACCTTTGAAGGCCGCCACAGAATGGCGATGGCCGAAAAAGGCATTGAAGAGCTGTCTCAATACGTTGATACCCTGATCGTCATCCCGAATCAGAACCTGTTTTTGGTCGCCGATGAAAAAATGACGTTCGCCGACGCGTTTAAACGCGCCGACCAAGTCTTGCAGGGAGGTGTTCGGAGCATCACCGACCTGATCATCACGCCGGGCATTATCAACCTTGATTTTTCGGACGTCCGAACGGTCATGACCGAAATGGGCCGCGCCATGATGGGAACGGGTGTCGCCAGCGGTGAAAACCGCGCTTTGGAAGCCGCGGAAGAAGCGATCGCGAATCCGCTGTTGGATGACGCGTCAATGACGGGTGCAAAAGGCATCCTGATCAATATCGCGGGCGGCGCGGATCTGACGCTGTACGAAGTTGACGAAGCGGCCAACCGCATCCGCCGCGAAGTCGACCCTGAAGCCAACATCATTTTCGGCGCGTCGTTTGATGCTTCGCTGGAAGGATCCGTCCGCGTTTCCGTCGTTGCGACGGGTATTTCCCGCCCGCAGGAAACGGCTAATCCGTTCGCGCAGACCGCGACATCGGTCTTTTCGGCGGCTCCCGCGCCCGCGTTCACCTCGGCTTTTGCGAAGCCCGCGACGGTTTCGGAACCCGCGCGCCAGCCTTTGAACGTCTTTAAGAAAGCCGCCCCCGAACCGGAAGAAGAGCTTTCGGAAGAGGAAGCGACGGAAGAGCTTTTAAACATTGAACCCGAACCCGAAACGGAGGAAGAGGTCGTTCCGCCGCCTCCGGCGCCTCAACCTGCGCCGTTGCAGCAGACATACCGCCAGAAGAACGCCAGCCCCAGCCTGCCGGCGATGCCGTCGGCCAAAGAGCTGTTCGGAACGTCGGGCGAATCGCGTCCTGCCCCCGCTTTTGACGTTTTTACGCCGAAACCCGCGTCGGAATCGGCCTTTCGCCGTTCCGAACCCCGTTCCGAATTTACGGCGCAGCACCGCTTGGACATAGATCAGGTTGAAGCTCCGAAACCTCAACCCGCGCATCAGGACGAGCTGTTCGCGAATCTGCCGCCGCCTCCGTTGCCGCCCGCCGTTAAGCCCGCGGAAAAAGAAAAGCCCCGCCCCTCCCTGTTCCAATTCGTGACGGGGCGCAGGACGGCGGCGCATCCTCAGGGCGAAGAGAAAGGCGAAACGGCTCCCGAAGAAATGAAAAAAATGCCTTCGGATGAAGAACTGGACATTCCCGCCTTTTTGCGTCAGCGCTGAGTCTTTTTACTTTTTGAAACGGCCGAACGAAATTTCGGCCGTTTTTTCGCCCGCCCCCCAAGGATTAACAAAGGTTTAATGTAACAAAACGTAACAAAGCTTGATTTGCTTATGCGGCGGGGCGTTGTTAAAAAGTAAGGTATGGAAGAACCTTAAAATAAAGGGACAAGGTCATGAACATGGAAAAATATATGCAGAAAACGATCAGGCACGAGATTTCCTGCGTAGGCACGGGACTGCATACGGGAAATAAGATTTCCATGACGCTGAAACCTGCGGAACCGAACACGGGGATCGTGTTTCACCGCACGGACATCGCCGGGCAGGATGCCTACATTCCCGCCCTTCATGATTACGTCGTCGACACGCGCATGTGCACCTGTATCGGCAATAAGGACGGCGTGCGCGTTGCGACGATCGAGCACCTGATGGCGGCAATTCACGCCGTGGGCATCAATAACCTGATGATCGACATCAACGGTCCCGAAACGCCCGTCATGGACGGCAGCTCGGCTCCCTTCGTGTTCCTGCTTGAATGTGCGGGGATTAAGGTTCAGCGCGCCCCCGTCAAGGCGATTCGCATCCTTAAAACCGTTACGTTCAAAGACGGCGACAAAGAAGTTGTTCTGCGTCCGACAAGCGGCGAAAATCTGAAAATGCATTTTGAAATCGACTTTGAAGCGCCGATTATCGGACACCAGGAAGCCGACTTGATTTTGAGCGCTTCCAACTTTAAAAATTCCTTCTGCCGCGCCCGCACGTTCGGTTTTCTGAAGGACATCGAAATGTTGCGCTCCGTCGGTCTGGCTCGCGGCGGTTCTTTGGACAACGCCATTTTGGTTAACGACAATATGATCATGAACAAAGACGGATTGCGCTATAAGAACGAATTTGCCCGTCATAAAATGTTGGACGCCGTCGGCGACTTGTACATGTCGGGACATACGATTATTGCGGAATTTTCGGGCAAACGGTCGGGACATACGCAAACGAACGCCCTGTTATCGGAAATGTTTGCAGACAAAAGCAGCTATGAGATCATTGACCTGATGGCCGCCGCTCCCGATGAAGACGAACGCGCCGAGGACAAAGATGATTTGCGTTTGGTTTGCGCATAACAACTTATTGAAACAAAACCAAAATGACGCTTCCTCTTTTTAGAGGAAGCGTTATTTTTATATTCTTTCCGTTTTTGCCATAATTTTGCCATATTTCCGTGTTATCTTTAAAATATATACGGAAAAACCATCTCCGAAGGAACATCATCATGAAGAAATACCTTGCGTTTTTTCTGGGGGCTTTCCTTGTGCCGGGCATCGGCTTTGCGATAGAACAACTACCCCACCCCCCTACACTTTTAAGTGATTCTTCGTTTCAACTTGCCGCTTCCATGAAGCTCGGCACCGCCATGGGCGAAATGTCAAAGCCCTCCAAAGGCGGCGTTTCAAAGGGAACTTTGTGCGAATCCGACGCAGACTGCACAAACAGCGAAAAATGTAAGGACAATACGTGCGTCAACGTGTGCGATCCCAATCCCTGCTCCTCGGGGTACTGCCTTGACGAAGGCAACCATTCCTATTCCTGCGTCGCCTGTCTGAATGACGACCACTGTTCGGGCAATCAGAAATGCAGCGGCAACGTTTGCGTTGATGCGTGTTCGGGCAATAACTGCTCTTCGCAAAGCAAGCTGTGTACGACAAACGGCAATCACGGGTTTACGTGTTACGGCTGTACGT
>CALXYE010000015.1 GCA_944392845.1 uncultured Alphaproteobacteria bacterium | reverse complement strand
TCCTGAACCGTTACGCCGTCCAATTTCGCATTCGGCATGTTTTTGGCAATGCGCGTCAGCATTTCTTCCGTAGCGGCCGCGACTTCGTCAGGCGTTTTCAGGCCCAACTTGACGCCGCCGGCATCGGATTTGTGCGTGATGTCGTTCGACAGAATCTTAACGGCAACCGTCGCATTGATTTCTTCGGCGATCTTACGGGCTTCTTCCGCATTTTTCGCAATTTTCGTGCGAACGACGGGAATCTGGTAATATCCGAAGACTTCTTTTGCTTCAAATTCCGTCAGAATGCTGCGGCCTTCGGCCATAACCTTGCGAATAACGGCCTGAGCGGCTTCTTTGTTGACGGGTTTGACTTCGGGTTTAACGGCGTCAACTTTTTGACGGGTCGCGCGCAGATCCTGAGAATCCGCGACGGAAACGAAGGCCTTAACGCCCTTTTCGCCCGATTCAAAGTTCGGCAGGCCGAAGTTTTTGAACATTTCGATGCCGGGCATAACGACGTAACCGCCGACCCAGCAACCGAAGATGCGGCCGGATTTGCGTTCGGATTCGACGGCCAGAACCTTTTCGGCGACTTCTTCGCCCGAGGTGACGCCCGTCGGAACGTACATGACCAGAACGTCCTCGACTTCGGGAGCGTCCAGCAGAACTTTCAGCGAATCTGCATAGCGTTTGCCCGGTGCATCGCCGATGATGTCAACGGGGTTGGAATGCGACCATGTCGAAGGCAGTACTTCGTCCAGTTTCTTTTTCGTTTCGTCGGAAAGCTTCGTCAGCTTGCCGCCGGCTTTAATCAAGCCGTCAACGGCCAAAACGCCCGGTCCGCCGCCGTTCGTCAGGATGACGACGTTACGGCTTTGGACTTTTTCGCGATATGCCAGGAACTGCATGGCGGCGTACATGTCTTCCAAATCCTGCAGGCGGATGATTCCTGCGCGTTCAAAGGCGGCATCATAAACGTTATCTCCGCCGGCCAGAGCGCCCGTATGGGAAGCCGCAGCGGCGGTTCCTTCCGCGGAACGTCCCGATTTGATAGCGAACAGAGGTTTCTTTTTCGCAACGCGGCGGGCGGCTTTCATAAAGCCTTCGCGGTCTTTGACGGATTCGATGTACATGAAAATGGCGTTCGTATCGGGATCGTCGGCCAGATAATCCAGCATGTCGGGGAATCCCGCTTCCATGGCGTCGCCGATGGAAGAAAAGTACGAAAAGCCGATATTTTTGGGCTTAGCCCAGTCCAAAACGGAAACACACAGAGCGCCGGACTGAGAAATGAAGGCGATCTTGCCGTCAATGGCGGGGGTCGTCGTAAAGCTGGCGTTCAAACCGATACGGGGAACCAGCGTACCCAAGCAGTTCGGCCCGACAACGCGCATGCCGTACTTCTTCGCCGTTTCGGCGACCTTCTTTTGGCAATTTTCGCCGGCATCGTTTTCAACGTTCAGTCCCGCCGCAATGATGATAGCGGCGCGCGTCCCCTTTTCGCACAGCATTTGAATCGAATCGGGAACGGCCAGGGGAGGAATGCACAAAACCGCCAGATCGGGGGTTTTCGGCAGTTCGGGAATGCTTTTATAGGATTGAACGCCGTGAATGATTTCGCCCTTGGGATTGACGGGCATGATGTCGCCCTTAAAGCCGCCTTCCAACAGGTTCTGCATAATAACGGAACCGACGGACATCGGACGGTTTGAAGCACCGATCAATGCGACCGATTTCGGCGCAAAGAGCTTGTCAAGGTTTTCTGTTGTCATTATCGCCTCTAGATAACAAGTGAAAAACAAACGACCGGCCCTTTCGGCGCCAATCGTCGGAGTATCTGATTCGTTCCCGGCTACTTTGTGGTATTTTCGGTTTCGGCGCAACCAAAAAAGCAAGTATTCGGGATTATTTTTCATTCTCTCTGTAAATCGGCGAAAAAGTATGCTATGTAAGGCATCATGACAAAGTTTCGGATTTTTCTTCCCTGTTGTTTTCTGGCATGTTTTTTGGCTTCGGACGCTTGCGCGGACGATACCGTCAGGGTCACGGTCGTCGCTCCCGAGGGAAGCGCCGCAGAGCGCGAAATCGTCGCAGGGGTGGAAAACGCCTTTAAAGACGCGGAACGCCCCGTTTCCGTTCGGACGGTTCATGAAAACTGTTCTTTTTCCGCGGATAAACGGCAGGCGGGTGAAATAGCCGCCTCGGCGCCCGATTTCGTTATCGGGTATACATGCTCCTTTTCGGCCGTTTCCGCACAGAACGAATATTTAAAAGCGGCGGTTCCGTTTTTTGCCGTTTCAACCGTTGCTCCGGAATTGACGTCTCTGAAAAATCCGAACGTTTTCCGCTTGGCCGTCAATACGGAAAAACAGTTTGACGGGTTTGCCGAAATGCTGAAGGCCCGTTGCGGCGAAAAACGTTTCCTTATCTTAAAAGACGGGGACGTGCGCGCGAACAAATTTGCGGACGTATTGGAAAAAGAACTGCCCGAAGGCTGTTTCAAGATATTGGATTTGCCCGCGAATCAGTTGGAAAAGAATATTAACAAACTTTCGGAACAATCTGATTTTAAAGCAGATTATATCGTAATCACCTCATTGTCTTCCAAACGGGCCGTCCGACTGATTTCCAGAGTCAGGGAAGCGGGGCTGAAGGAACCCGTAATCGGGTTGAACGTTTTGAAAACGCCCGATTTTAACAGGATGCTCGGCAGCCTGAAACAGGAAGTTTATTTCCTTGATGCCGAAGGGGCCAGGTATTCCCTTGACGCGGCTCCTTTGATTGCGGGTTTGCGTTTTGCGGGAAGCGAACCGACGGAAACGATGCTTTCTTCATATGCGGCGGCGCAAATATGGATGCAGGCTTTCGGGAACGGAACCCCGGAACCGCGCGGAAAAACGTTTGAAACCGTCTTGGGAAGACTGGTTTTCGATGATTTCGGCGATCTTGTCGCGCTGCCGCCGCAAACCGTGTACAAATGGTCCGGAAACACATATGAAGAAATAAAATAACCCTTTGTTTCCAAAGGATAAAAACACTCACTTTTTTATTGAAAAATAATCCTTTCCTTTTTGGGGCGGTTCGGTGTAAAAAGAGGATAATCTGTATTACATCGTATAGGGAAAATCATAATGGCAGGAAGCGTTAACAAAGTCATTCTGGTCGGAAACGTCGGCAGAGATCCCGAAGTCCGGCAAACTTCAAACGGTCAAAAGATCGTCAGCCTGTCTTTGGCGACAAGCGATTCCTGGAAGGATAAATCCGGAGAACGCCAGGAAAAAACGGAATGGCACCGCGTCGTCATCTTTAATCAGGGGTTGGCCGACATTGCCGAGCGCTATGTCCGCAAGGGAACCAAGCTGTATGTCGAAGGCGCCCTTCAGACCCGTAAATGGACCGATCAAAGCGGTCAGGAAAAATATACGACGGAGGTCGTTCTCGGAAATTATCGCGGCGAGATGACATTGCTTGACAGCAAGAACAGCGCTTCGGACGCTTCGTTCGGCGCCGTGCCCGCCATGGATGCCCCGTCGTCGGGGTGGGATTCCAAACCCGCGGCCTCCGGCGGCGCCTTTGACGACGAGATTCCTTTTTAGCCGAAGGCTTTAGGTCTTTCTCCATCGTATTCAACAAACGGATATAGATTATCGTGGCTGCAGAAAATAATACGACAGAAACTTCGATCGCGCCCGTCGTGATCGAAGAAGAAATGAAACGTTCCTATTTGGATTACGCGATGAGCGTCATCGTGTCGCGCGCCCTTCCGGACGTCCGAGACGGATTGAAACCCGTTCATCGCCGCATCCTTTACGCAATGCACGAAAGCGGGTACGACTATAACAAGCCGTTCAGAAAGTCCGCCCGCATCGTCGGCGACGTCATGGGTAAATACCATCCGCACGGCGACGCCGCCATTTATGACGCCATGGTGCGTATGGCGCAGGATTTTTCCATGCGCGTGCCTTTGATTTCGTCGCAAGGAAATTTCGGTTCGATTGACGGCGATCCTCCCGCGGCAATGCGCTATACGGAAGCGCGCTTGGGGCTTTCGGCTCATATGTTGCTGGACGATATTGATAAAGATACGGTCAATTTCCATCCGAACTATGACGAAACGGTTATGGAACCCGTCGTTTTGCCGGCCCGTTTCCCCAACTTGCTGGTCAACGGAGCGGGCGGCATTGCCGTCGGTATGGCGACAAACATTCCGCCGCACAATTTGGGTGAAGTCATTGATGCGGCCGTCGCGTACGTCGATAATCCCGACATTACCGCCGAAGAGTTGCTTGAAATCGTCCCGGGTCCCGATTTTCCGACGGGCGGACTGATTATGGGACGTTCGGGATGCCGTTCCGCCGCAATGACGGGGCGCGGTTCCATCATTATGCGCGGCAGGACTCATATCGAGGAAATCCGCAAGGACCGTTGGGCCATCGTCATTACGGAAATTCCGTATCAGGTCAACAAAGCGGCCATGATCTCGCGCATCGCCGAGCTGGTGCGCGAAAAAACGATTGAAGGCATCGCCGATTTGCGTGACGAATCCGACCGCCAGGGTATTCGCGTCGTCGTTGAAATCAAGCGCGAACATCATCCTGAAATCGTTTTGAATCAGCTGTTCCGCTATACGTCTTTGCAAACCAGTTTCGGTTCTAATATGATCGCTTTGAACGGCGGACGTCCGCAAATGATGACTTTGCGCGACATGATCGTCGCGTTCATCGCTTTTCGCGAAGAAGTCATTCGCCGCAGGACGATTTTTGAACTGGGTAAGGCGCGCGACAGGGCGCACGTCTTGGTCGGCTTGGCAATCGCGAAGGAAAATATTGATCCCGTCGTCGCCATGATCCGTTCTTCGTTCGACAGGGCGGAAGCCAAAGCGAAGCTGATGAATGAAAACTGGGCGGCGGGCGAGGTTGCTCCGCTGATCGACCTGATCGACGATCCCGAACACGAGGTCGTCGACGGTCATTATAAGCTTTCCGAAGCTCAGGCCGACGCCATTTTGAATTTGCAGTTGGTACGCTTGACGAATATGGAGCGCGAAAAAATCCACAATGAATTGATGGATTTGGGCGGCGTTATTAAAGAGCTGCTGTCTGTTTTGGCTTCTCGTGAAAAGCTGTACGGCATTATGCGCGACGAATTGCTTGAAGTTAAGGAACAGTTCGCGACGCCGCGCCGCACGACGATTGAAGAAGTCGAGTATGAGCACGATATCGAAGATTTGATCCAGCGCGAAGATATGGTCGTTACCGTAACGAATACGGGCTATATCAAGCGCGTGCCGCTTTCGACGTACCGCGCGCAAAAACGCGGCGGAAAAGGGCGCGCCGGCATGAATACGCACTAAGAAGATTACGTGACGAACCTGTTCGTTGCCAGCACGCATACGCCCGTCTTGTTCTTTTCGAACGCGGGGCTGGTTTATAAGATGAAAGTCTACCGCCTTCCGGTCGGTTCTCCGCAATCTGCGGGCAAGGCTTTGATCAACCTGTTGCCGTTGAAGCAGGACGAGCGCATTACGACGATCATGCAACTTCCCGAGGATGAAACCGAAGCGCAAAATCTGGACGTTATGTTCGCGACGCGTTCGGGCAACGTCCGACGCAACAAACTCTCGGACTTCATTGACGTTAAAGCAAACGGTAAGATCGCGATGAAGCTGGATGAGGGCGATACGCTGATTGACGTTAAGATCTGCACGGACGAACAGGATGTCTTGCTGGCGGCTAAGGGCGGCAAATCCATTCGCTTCCCCGTTTCGGAAGTCCGCGTGTTTTCCGGACGTACGTCTACGGGCGTTCGCGGCATCAGACTGGCGAAGGATGACGAAGTCATTTCGATGTCCGTGTTGCGCCATACGGACGCGGATATGGAAAAGCGCAACGCATATTTGAAAGCGGCAAAGGCTTTGCGCAGGGCCGAGGGCGCCGAAGATGCCGTTTCCGACGAAGCGGAGGAAAATTCGTCTTCAATCACTTTGTCGGAAGAAGAATTCCGTAAAATGCAGGAAGAGGAAGACTTTATCCTGACCGTTACGGACAGCGGGTACGGCAAACGTTCTTCCGCCTATGAATACCGCATCACGGGACGCGGCGGGCAGGGCGTAACGAATATCGACAATACGAAGCGCCAGGATTCCGTCGTGGCGTCCTTCCCCGTTTCGGATACGGCTCATGTCATGCTGGTTACTGACGGCGGCAAGCTGATCCGTATGCCCGTTAAAGACATTCGCATCGCCGGACGCAATACGATGGGCGTCATTATGTTCCGTCTGAATGATGCCGAGCATGTCGTTTCCGCGACCTGTATCGAAGATTATGAGGATGAACAGGACGACGAAACGGAAAGCGGCGAAACCGCCGAAACCGAAACGGAACGGCCGTCGTCGGGAAGCGAAGAGTCATAACGGAGAAAGAGTATGTCCGAACAGGTCGGAATCTACCCCGGAACTTTTGATCCCGTTACATACTGTCATTTAGACATCGTTCGCCGCGCCGTTTCGATCGTGGATCGTTTGGTTATTGCCGTCGCCGTTAACGACATCAAGCATCCGCTCTTCTCTTTGGAGGAACGGATGGATATGATGCACTCGGAAGCGGCGGTGATTGCCGAGGAAACGGGAAAAGTCATTGAGGTTAAGCCGATGGACAATTTGCTGGTTAAATTTACGCGCCAGCATAATTCCCATATCATCTTCAGAGGCTTGCGTGCGGTTTCGGACTTTGAATACGAATTTAAAATGTGCGTGATGAACCGCCGTTTGGCGCCCGAAATCGAAACGGTCTTCCTGATGGCATCCGAGCGCCATCAATTCGTATCTTCGATATTCGTAAAGGAAATTTGCCGTTTGGGCGGAGACATTTCTTCTTTTGTGTCGGACGGTATCGCCGAAAAACTGATCGCCCGCTATAAAGAATTGGGAGAAATCTATGGCTGATGCGAAAAAAGAAAACAGGTTGCTTTTGGAACTGAAAGACGGCGTTGTTGAAATAGAACTGCGCCCTGATTTGGCTCCCCGACATGTGGCGAGAATCAAAGAATTGGTAAAACAGGGGTTTTATGACGGATTGAAATTCCATCGGGTGATTGACGGCTTTATGGCTCAAACGGGATGTCCTCACGGAACGGGAACGGGCGGCAGCGGCAAAAAACTCAAAGCCGAATTTTCCAAAGAACCCCATCTGCGCGGGACGGTATCTATGGCGCGTGCGATGGATCCCGACAGCGCGGACAGCCAGTTCTTTATTTGTTTTGATGAATGTCCGTGGTTGGACGGCCAGTATACCGTTTGGGGAAAAGTCGTCAAAGGTATGGAATTCGTTGATAAGATCAAGCGGGGAAGGGGAGCCGACGGTTCCGTTGAAGATCCTGATTCCATTATTTCTATGAAGCTGGCATAAAATAGAATGCCGAAAGTTTCCGTCATCATTCCCGTATACAATATGGAACGTTTCGTCGGAGCCTGCTTGGATTCCGTATTAAACCAAACGTTCAAGGATTTCGAATGTATATGCGTTAACGACGGTTCAACGGACGGAACTTTGAATATCCTGAAAAAGTATGCGGAAAAAGACGGCCGCATCAAATTGATTGACCAATCTAATCAAGGCGGTAGCGCGGCCAGAAACGTCGGCCTGAACGCGGCTGAAGGGGAGTGGGTTTCTTTTCTGGACAATGACGATCTGTATCATCCCCAATATTTAGAATTGCTGCTCAAATACGCTCAAGCGTATGATGCCGACGTTTCCGTTTGCAATTACGACGTTTTTTTTAACGATGATCCGGTGCGCTTCGAACCTTATGACGTTTCGAAGCTCAAAACGCCAAAGCTGGTTAGTTCAGCTCCGTTTTATGATTATATCGTCCGCAAAAAGAAGATACATATGCTGATGTGGACCAAGCTCTATAAGCGGGAAATTCTTGAAAACATCAGATTTGCCCTAACTTTGCCGGCCGTCAATGATATTCTGTTCAATTTGGAAGTCCTGAAAACCGCGCGTAAAGTCGTAACTTGCGGTTATACGCTGATCTCTCACCGCATCTTGCAGACCTCTCAGACAAGTACTAAGGTTACGCCAAAAAAAGTAATCGAATACAAAGACTTAATCTATGCCGTTGAACGTGCGTTTGAAGATAAGCCTCTTAGTGCGAAAGAACGGCAAAAGTTACGTTTATTCAACACGAAGAACGCCTTTTATAATTTTGTATACTTAATGGTCAAATTTAACGATCTGTCGGATAATGGCGAGGTCTGCAGTTTGATTCTGGAAACGCTGGAACAGCTGGAAAGCGAAGGAGTAATAACGCCTTCGGAATTAAAATTTCAGGACAGATTGCTTTACGCGGCATTTAAATCCCGAAAACCGGAACGTGTCAGGACATTGATGAAGATCAGAGATTTTTTGACGCATTGATTAAAAAGAAGAGGGCGGCCCGAAAAAACGGGCCTCTTTTTTTATGAATGGTCACGGGAAATTTTTGAAAGCATCAGATTTGCCCTAACTTTGCCGGCCGTCAATGATATTCTGTTCAATTTGTTTGTATAAGTTTTCCGCTTGTTTTTTTTGCTTATTTAAAAACGTAAAGTTATTTTTATCCGCTTTTATAATCACGGAAACAGCAATAACAAAAATAAATTTTGTCGTATAATATATGTTTATAAACCTGTTCATCATCTTCATAATATGCCGTAAATTTTCCTAACGATCGTGATAATATCAATGTATATCAGTATATTACGTCTTTTATATCTGATTGTCGTTTTATATATAATTGTCGCATAATGTATATTATGTCAAATGTTTGCAAAATCGGTTAAAACACTTTTTGTTAAAGTGTCTCGGATTTTCAAGGATTTACAATTTTCATCCTGTTGCATAATGTGAAATAAAAACAAACGGTCATCTTCACGGATGGCCGTTTTCTTTGCAGACTTTTCGAAAGACTTTTCCTATGAACCCCGAAACCTTAATCCTTGATATCCAATACAAACTCGACGAGCTCAAAAAAGAAATCCGTAATCAGAAAAATATCCGTAACGTTCAAAAACGTTGTCTGAAACGGGAAAAAAATAAAATCTTCCGTTCAATCGATTACTGGATTAGCCACGGAATGATAACGCGCGAAGCCGTCGAACTTATCGCGGCGGATTTGAATTACAATCCCGATGATTTAGCTTTCCTTTATGCAAGGTATAACAGAGAGAAAAAGGCTCTCAAAAAATATGCTCAACGCTTCCTGATCAAACAGCTTAAGAAAAACAAATTCAAAATCAGACAGATCGCTAAAATCCTTAATGTTTCCGTCCGTACCGTCGCTTATATAGCCGCTGAAAAAACTCCCGATTTCGATGAGAGGTAAATTCCCCCTACACCCCCGAAGGGGGCTAATCTTGGAAAGTAAAGGATAAAACAAGCAAAAAAGAGGTTTCCCCAAGTTTCGGCGTGCCGCCTGCCAACTTGGGAGAGCCCCCTCCTCTTTTTTGTCCTTGACTTTCCGCTTCTCTCTCTCGCCGAGGGGCGAACTTTCCAAAAAAGAACGCTACGCCTTCTTTTTTTAAAAAGCCCTCCCCCACTCTGGAGAGAGCCTATAAAAATAGCTGGCGTTCTCCTTCCCGTTCCGATAAAACGGGAAACGGCATCAGGATTATCTTTTGCTTGATGCTTTGTTCACAACCCGAAATCAGAAAGGGGGTGAATAATAGTGATCCTACTAAAAAGAAGTCTGCAGGTTTTAGGACTTGCATTCGTTTTCTTATTAAGCTTCGTTTCTAAAGCTTGGTAAAGAAAACAGCCCCCTAGGAGCGGCAACTCTTAGGGGGCTTTCTTTTATGATCCTACTAAAGCAATCACTTATTATAATCTCACAAAGCCCTAAGAATTGCAATCAAATTATTTCGATACCCGGATTTTACTCTTACGGGATTTCAATTTCCATTCCGTCATATCCGGGTTCGATGCCTTTCGGCAGTGTTCGGCATAATTCATCATAATCCATACCGATAGACATATGTGTCAGAATTGTTCGTCGCGGGCGCAATATTTCGACCCATTCCTTGACTCTTTGAACGGAAGCGTGGCTGGGGTGGTCTTTTTCCGACAAGCAACCGACGACCCAAACGTCAATACCTTTTAAAACGGAAAGTGCAGAATCATATAAATGCACGACGTCCGTCGAATATCCGAAATCGTTTATTCTGAACCCCATGCTTGTCGTCCATTCGTGATCTTGAGAAAAAGGAATGATCTTTAAGCCGTTGATTCTGAACGGTTCTCCGGGAATAATCAGATTTGGTTCAAGCCAAGGGTGAAAGAAAGGTTCTTTCCCGACATTGATGGGGCGGAAAACGTATCCGAAACGTGCTCTTAAAACCTTTAAGGTCGCTTGGTTGGCATAAACGGGAATCCCCTTCTCCATCGCTCTGTTCACTTCGCGCAGATCGTCAATCCCGTGCGTATGGTCGGCATGTTCATGAGTATACAAAACGGCGTCCAGCCGGTTGATTCTTGCAGACAATAACTGTTCTCGCAGATCGGGTCCCGTATCAATCAAAATATTGTCGCTACCGTTTTGAATTAATAAAGACGTTCGCAAACGGCGGTTTTTCGGATTATTGGGATCGCATTTCCCCCATCCTCTGCTAATCATGGGAACGCCGCCCGCCGATCCGCAACCGAGTATCCGTACCTTCATTTTAAACGGCCTTTTTAAAAAGAGTCAGAAAATTTCTTGTCGTCGTTTCCGCCAGTTTTTCAACGGATATTCCTTTGATTTCAGCAAGTTTTTCCGCCGTTTTAACGACATAAGCAGGCTCGTTTGCCCTGCCTCTGAACGGAACGGGCGCCAGATAGGGTGAATCAGTTTCAATCAACAAGCGGTCTTCGGGAACGTTTTTGAATGTTTGCCTGAGTTTTTCGGCTTTGTTAAAAGTGATAATTCCCGATGCTGAAATATAAAAACCCAGTTTTAAAGCCTCTTCCGCCAAAAACGCTTCGGATGAAAAACAATGCAGAACCCCCGATAAAGACGGCGCAGCCTCCGACTTTAAAATATCCAAGGTGTCTTCTTCGGCATCCCGCGTATGAATAATGACGGGAAGCCCCGTTGCTTTGGCTGCTTTCAAATGCAGGCGAAACAGCCGTTTTTGTTCTTCTTTCGTATTCGAATTATAGTGATAGTCCAGCCCCGTTTCGCCCAATCCGACAACTTTCGGATGGTTCGTCGCGAGGCACAGCGCTTCAAACGTTGTTTTCCGCTCTTCTTCTGCGGCATATTCGGGATGAATACCGACGGAAGCAAAAACGTTCGGATACCGTTCGGCGATACGGACGGGAGAAAGGTCGGAAAGTTTGACGGAAATTGTTAACATTCGGGAAACGCCGGCCTCTTCGGCTGCCTTTATAAGGGCGTCCGCGTCCGTTTCGGGATAATCCAAATGGCAATGGCTGTCCGTCAGGTTCATTCCGCCCCCCTTTGCAATTTCAGGCAGGCATTCACAAAAATTTGTTTTTGGTCTAAATAAATATCCGCAAAATCGGAACGGATCTCGTCAATCAGGTCCATGAGTTTTAGAAGCGGTATCTTTGAAACGATTCTGTCTGCAACGTTTTTTTCATTTCCGATCGCCGGATATACCGTTCCTGTAGCGGCGGACACGGCGGCTTTGGAAAGCCCGGAAAGCATTAACTCTTGAACCGTTTTTAATTTATCTTTGTCTTTCAATATCTTGTCTGAAAATTCATATAGAGCGGGCACGGAAAGATCGGGAAACGAAACAAACAACGCCGTCAGTTCTTCAAACAGTTTATTTCCTCCGTTTGCCGCAAATTCCAGTGCTTTGCCGGGGCTTCCGTTTGCCGGCAATGTTAAGGATCGGCGATCTTCATCCGTCAGGTCGGGATAAGCGTCGGACAATATCCTTTCAACGATTGTATCATCCAATGGTTTTAAAACCAAACGGCGACAGCGTGAACGGACGGTCGGTAACAAACGGCCCGGATTATGAGAAATTAACAGAATAAGCGTTTTTTCCGGCGGCTCTTCCAGTGATTTCAACAAAGCGTTTGCCGCTTCAACGTTCATTTCGTCGGCGGCATCAATGATCATAACGCGCCAGCCGCCCGTAGCGGAAGTACGGCGTAAAAAATCCCCGGCTTCCCGAATGTCCGATATCCGAATCTCGTCGAAACGTTTTCTGTTTTTTTCCGTTTCTTCATCCAAGGCTTTGCCTGCGTTTAAAACGGCTTGGCGACTTTTCAGTTCTTCTTCTTTTAAGGAGCGCTCAACGACTTTAAGGTCGGGGTGCGTTCTTTGCGCGACGGCCTTGAATACGGAAGACGTTTCGGGAACGGCTAAAGTTGACGGCAGTCCGTCGTCTCCGAACAATCCCTCCCCTTCGTTTGAACGGAACAGGACAAATCTGGCCAACCGATAAGCCAAAGTCGCTTTGCCGATACCTTTCGGTCCGCAGATCATCCAAGAACCGGCGATCGTTTTTTTGTTCCACAATTCCAACAATCCGCGTTCGGCGGAATCGTGGCCGAACAAGACGCTTTGTTCTTCCGGCTTTCGGATTTCAGTCATTTTACGCCCCCGATAAGCGCGCTTCTACGACGGAAACGATCTCTTTATGAATATCCTCTACGG
>CALXYE010000014.1 GCA_944392845.1 uncultured Alphaproteobacteria bacterium | reverse complement strand
CTTAAACGAAGTCAAGTGGGCCAGAAAAAACCTGCCCGAACAGACTTTGGGGCCGGAAATTACGGCCGTCAATGAAGTGCTGAGCGTCGGAGACGTCATCTGGGTACAGAAAGTCAAATACGGCCCCAGATGGACGCCCTATCCCGAAAACACCTACGCCCTGCGCCAGATTCCCAACGTCGAAGGAGCCATGGTCGTTTTGGATCCGCACACGGGGCGCGTGCTGGCGATGGTCGGCGGCTTTGATTTCAAACGCAGCCAATTCAACCGGGCGATACAGGCGAAACGCCAACCGGGTTCGGCTTTTAAACCGTTCATCTATTTAGCGGCTTTGGACGAAGGACTGACTCCGTCATCTTTGATTCTGGACGCCCCGTTCGTCATGGATCAGGGCGACGGCACGAAATGGAAGCCGAAGAATTCTTCCAACCGTTTTTACGGCGATACGACCTTGCGCGTCGGCATTGAAAAATCCAGAAACCTGATGACCGTCCGTTTGGCCAGATGGCTGGGGATTGACAAAGTTATCGATTACGCGAAACGTTTTAACATCGCCGACGAATGGCCGAACCAAATGTCAATCGCTTTGGGATCGGGAGATACGACCGTAATGCGTCTGGCGGCGGCGTACGGCATGCTGGTCAACGGCGGCAAAAAAATCACGCCGATCCTGATTGACCGCATCCAGGACAGAACGGGCGCCACCGTGTACAATTCGGATTCCCGCCCCTGCGAAGGATGCAAGGCCGACAGCTGGAACGGCGAAGAAGCTCCGAAAATCCCGGACATCCGCGCGCAAATCGCGGATCCGAGGAGCGCGTATCAGATTGTCAACATCCTGACGGGCGTTTTGGCGCCGGGCGGCAGCGCATCGCACTTGCGCAGTCTGGGAAAAACGTTCGCGGGAAAATCGGGAACCTCGAACGACAGTTTTGACAACTGGTTTGTCGGAGTTACGCCCGATCTGGTCATTGCCGTCTTTTTGGGCTTTGACGAACCCCGTACGTTGGGAGCGCACGATTTCGGCGGCGGAACGGCGGCGCCGATCTTTAAGAGCTTCGTGCAAAAGGCCTTAAAGGATCATCATCCCGTTCCGTTCCGCATTCCGCCCGGCATCCGTCTGGTTCGCGTGAATCATAAAACGGGGCTGCCCGCGAAACGGCGGGACAAAGACGTCATTTTGGAAGCCTTCAAAGTCGGCGACGACATTAACGGCAGCCGCAGCGTAATCGACGGTTCGGACGATGAAGTCCGCGCTCAGGAAACGGAAAGGATTTCTCCCGTCCGCCGCAGAACGGAAGAAGACGTCGAGGACGGCATCCCCGGAATCGGCGGCGTATTTTAAACTTTATTTTCTCGAAGGTGTTTTCATGAAAGCAGAAACCGAAACGGCCATCAATGAAATCAAGCAGTCGCTGGAACTGCTGAGGAGGCATCTTTGACTGGGACAACGCGCTGTACCGGTTGGAAGAAATCAACGCATTAACGGAAGACGCCTCGCTTTGGGACAATCCCGAACGGGCGCAAAAGCTGATGGCGGAACGTACGCGTCTGGAGGATGCGATCGAAGGGTGCCGTTCCTTGGAACAATCGCTCGAGGATGCCGTTGAACTGATCGAATTGGGCGAAGCGGAAGGCGACGAAGAAATCGTCGCGGAAGCGGAAGCCTCTCTTCGGGACGTCAAAAAAGAAGCGGAGCGTCAGGAATTGGAAGCCCTGCTGTCGGGCGAAGCGGATTCAAACGACACGTTCCTTGAAGTCCATGCGGGCGCGGGCGGCACCGAAGCTCAGGACTGGACGGAAATGCTGTTGCGCATGTATATGCGCTGGGCGGAAAAGCACGGTTTCAAAGTCGAATATCTGGAAGAAAGTCCGGGCGAAGAAGCGGGATTGAAATCCGCCGTCATTAAAATATCGGGACATAACGCTTACGGCTGGCTGAAAACGGAAAGCGGCGTGCACAGGCTTGTACGCATATCGCCGTTTGACGCCAACGCCCGCCGCCATACCAGTTTCAGCTCGGTGTGGGTGTATCCCGTCATTGACGACACGATTAAAATCGAAATTAACGAAAAGGATTGCCGCATCGACACGTACCGCGCGTCGGGCGCGGGCGGCCAACACGTCAACAAAACGGACAGCGCCGTACGCATTACGCACATCCCGACGGGAATTGTCGTCAGCTGCCAAACCCAGCGTTCGCAATTTCAGAACCGCGATACGGCTTGGGCGATGCTGAGGGCGCGCCTGTACGAAATGGAGCTGCAAAAACGCGAAGAAAAGCTGAAATCTCAGGAGGACGCCAAGTCCGACATCGGTTGGGGACATCAGATCCGTTCCTACGTCCTGCAACCCTATCAGATGGTCAAAGACTTGCGAACCGAAGTTGAAACTTCCGATACGAAAGGCGTTTTGGACGGCGACATTGACCTGTTCCTGCAAGCCTCTTTGGCGGCGCGCATTTCGGGCGGAGAAGCCGATGCGTAAATTTTTACCCGCCTTTGCCCTGATGTTTTCCGCTGCGTGCGCCTTGCAACCGATGTATGAAACGGACTATCCGCTTTATCGGGAATACAAGTATTGGGAAACGTCGGATAAAGACTGGTACGAAGCGGACAACTTTCATATTCTGGTCAACCGTTACCACGAAAACGACCGCACGACGCTTCGGCTGGTGCCGCAACGCAAAGGATTGCCCAGCATTGAGGAGGGTTACGTCCGTGCGGCGCAAAAAACGGCGTTTAACATTATGACGTCGGATTGCGGATCGCCCGCCTATACGCTTTTACCTTCCGTCCGTCCGAACGGCGGGCGGCGCATTGACCGTTATTTTTATCAAAACGCCGACCTGTCGATCGGCATTTCCTATGTCTGCCGCACGGGAAAGCCGACGCATGCCTCGCTGTATCAGGAAGCCCAAAAGTGGAGTTTGGCGGAACGCAGGTGGGACAAAATTGACAATATCAACGCCTATGTTGACACCCTGCCCGTCAGTAATGACGGACTGCATCAAATGCGCATCCGTTTATTCGGCGGGAACGCGTCCGATAACAAAAGGCTTGCGCGCCGTTTGATTTTGGACGCGTGCGGCGGCAACGTCGATTTTAAGCTGCTGTTTGACGAAGCGGGCGCCGATCTGGCGGAATCGAACGGAGAAATTAAAGTTGTGTCCGACGATAACGTCCGCGTATACGGTTTTGTCTGTCGTCCCGTCCCGTAAAAAGCCTAAGGAAACAAAATGGATTTGGCGTTAAAAATCATTGTTGCGGAAATCGCCGTTTACCTGTTGCTTTGCCTGCTGATTTGGACGATTCAGCGCAAATTGATGTACGCGCCGCAGAAACACGTCGTCACGCCCCATATGCACGACGCCCCCGAGGGCATGGAACAAATTGCCGTTCAAACCGATGACGGGCTGACGCTGAAAGCCTTTTTCCTGCCGCCGTGCGACGGCCGTCCCGTCGTGATTTACTTTCACGGCAACACGGGCGTCGTCGCCGACGCGGCGCACAAAATGATTCCGTTGGCAAAAGCGGGCTTCGGCATTTTGATGCCCGAATACCGCGGATACGGCGGCAACCCCGGCTCCCCTTCGGAAGAAGGCCTGATCCGCGACGCGCTTGCCGCCCGCGAAACGGCCGAAAGGCTTTGTCCGAACGCGCCGATCGTTTATTACGGCATGTCTTTGGGAACGGGGGTTGCGAACGCTTTGGCCGAAAAGAAACCGCCCGCCGCCCTGATTCAGGAAGCGGGCTTTACGTCTTTTGTCGACGCGGCGCGGGAAATATACTGGTTCCTGCCCTTAACGCTGATGATGAAGGATACGTATAAGACCGAAGAACGCATCCGTTCCTTGCGCGCGCCTTTGCTGGTTTTGCACGGCGAACGCGACAAGACGGTTCCCGTCGGACAGGCGCGGCGCGTTTTTGCGGCGGCGGGTTCCGATGACAAAACGATCAAGACCTATCCCGAAGGACGGCACGTCAACCTGTTTGACTTCGGCTCTTCAAACGATGCTCTGAACTGGCTTTCAGAACGTTTTCCGCAAAAGGATTCCCGATGCAGCAATACGGATTAGAAATCGTCAGCCTTATCCTGTTTATTATCGTCGCCGTTTTGGCGGGGCTGATTTTTAAAACGAAACGCAACAAGTCGGCGGAAATCGCCGTCGCCCGCGCCGACGCCCTTTTGCAGGAAAAGGACAGGCGCATTGAAGAATTGAACGCGGCGAACGCGGCGCTTCAAAAGGAAAAGGACGCTTTGGCAGCGGATAACGTCAGGCTTCGCTCCGATTCGGAAAATCAAAAAAAATATTTGGAAGAACGCTTGGACGACCTGATGAAAAACAAGGAAGAACTGCTTCAACGTTTTCAAAACATATCGGGTGAAGTTTTAAAATCGCAAACGGCGGCGTTCGGGGAAGAACAAAAAAAATCCATGGACGCGTTGCTGTCACCGTTTAAGGAACAAATGGCAGACTTTAAGGCGAAAATTGAAAAAGTGCACGCCGAAAACCTGGAAAACAAAGGAAGCCTTGCCAATCAGCTGAACGGTTTGATGGAAATGAACAAAAACCTCAGCAAAGACGCGCAAAACCTGACGGACGCCTTGCGGGGAAACAAAAAACTTCAAGGCAACTGGGGAGAATTCCAGCTTGAGCGCGTTTTGGAAATATCGGGACTTCAAAAGGGCATAAATTACACGACTCAAGAAAACTTTAAGGACGAGAACGACAAAAACCGCCGTCCCGACGTTATTATTTATATGCCCGACGAACGCAACATCATCGTCGATTCAAAAGTTTCCTTAAACGATTACATGGACTATGCGGCATGCGACGGAAGCGAAGAAGAAAAAAGCCGCCTGCTCGATCGCCACGTTGATTGCATCAAACGCCATATCTGCGGCCTGTCGTCAAAGGAATATCAGAAACTTTTAAAGGAAAAATCGCTGGATTACGTGATCATCTTCGTTCCCGTCGAAAGCGCGTATATCGACGCGGTAAAGCATGATCCCGCGCTTTATGACTTTGCCTACAAGCACGGAGTCGTCATCGCGACGCCTTCTTCCCTGCTGCCGATCCTGCGGACGGTGGAAAATCTGTGGCGATTGGAAAAGCAAAACAGGAACGTCCAGGAAATCGCGACCGTCGGCGGCCTTTTGTACGACAAAATCGCCAACTTTTCCGAAGATATGAAAAAAATCGGAACGGCTTTGGACGCTTCGCGCAAAAATTATGACTCCGCAATCCTGAAATTAACCGAAGGGCGCGGCAATGCCTTGAGCCTCGCAACGCGGTTAAAAGCGCTCGGCGCGAAAACGGCCAAAGAGCTTTCGTTGGATTTTGATAAAAACAACGAATAAAAACAACGGCTTACGTTTTATTTCGGCTTTGCCACATTTTTGCCATATTTTAGCCATACTTCGCCCCAGTATTGTCATAAAAGCAAAAAATCTTTATAAAACAATGTGTTACGTCGTTTTTCGTCTTTTTCTTCGAAAAACAGGGGTGTTTTCGTAAAATCATTTTTGATATATTTGATAGTAGGAGAAAATAACACGGGAGCAAGACAATGAAATACTTGTTATTTTTTATTGCCGGGCTTTGGCTGGTGCCGAATCCCTCTTATGCTTCGACGTTGGACATGTCCAAAGCGTTCCAGATCGCCGCTTCGGTAAAGCTGGGCGCGCAAGTTGAAGACAATAAGATCTATAACGGAAAAGACATCCCCGAAGCGCCGGGCAAAGATGCCGACGACAAGGATTACGACTGCCTGAACGATGAAGAATGCGGTCCGAACCAAAAGTGCGGCGGCGATGGTAAATGCGTTGACATCTGCACGATGGGCACGCCCTATTGCGCTAATGACGGCAAACATTGTAAAGAAACGCCTCCTCACAAGTATCAATGCGTTGAATGCCTAACGAACGAACACTGTAAGACTGCAAAAGGGACTGAAGGCGGTTACCGTTGCTTTGAAAACAAATGCATAGTCTGTGAATCTGGAGCCAAAGACTGCGAGTGTCCGGGAGAAAAAGTTGCCGACGGGAACGGCGGATGCAAAACGCCTTCTCCCGAGGAAGAAACGCCGAACAGCGATTGTAGCCCGTACGACGGTGCGAAACGCGGCTTCTATAAGAATGCCAACGGAACGATCAACATTCCGGAAAAAGTTTCGGGCGGAACGACGGCCTGCTGGGACGTTTACGGCGCTAAAGCGACGGTAAACGTACCGAACAGCGGTAATTACAGTTCCGTCAACATCCGTATGTGGCAGGGCGCCACGGTCAACGGTTCGTTTAAAACAGCGAGCTTGACTGCGGGGTACAACTACACTAAAAATTCCCATACGATCACCTTTAACGATAAGGTTACGGTTAACGGTCCCATCAAATGGGAAAAACAGGTTCAGTTGAACTTCAAGAAGGGCGTTGACGGTAATTATACCTGCCATCATTTAGAGTGCGACGGTAACTACGGTCCGTGCCGCGATGTCGGTAAAGTTACTTGCCCGTGGGACAACGGTGGAAATGAGGAGGAGTGGGGCCCAAAACAGAAGACCGAGCACTGCCGTAAGATCTGCGGTGACGATCCCTCTTGGGGCAAGCAGCGCTTCGTCTATGACCGTCCGGGCGCAAAGTGGGGCGGCAAGGAAGAAGTCTGCACCAGATATCCTCTGGACTGTGGCTATAAATGCACGTACAGCTGGGATATCAAGTACGGTACGGGTCCCGAACAGCCTTACACCTGCCAGACGGCCATGCAGACCGGCAACAAGGAATATTGCGTCCTTGGCGGTCAACAGGGAGCCGATTGGTGCAGGTAATATCGTAACGATTTAAGGAAAAGCCCCGAAAGGGGCTTTTCTTTTGCCTGAAACATAAACTTTTTTTGCCGAACGCCGCGCTTTCGGGCGTGAAAAAATCATAAACGTTTTTTAAAACAAATCTGAAAAATTTTTATTATTTTAATGCTATACTGTGCCCGTTTGAACGGGAGGATCTTTCATGAAAAAATCCGTTTTGTTTTTCTTTGCCCTGCCCTTAACCGTCTTGTCCTTTTCGGCGGCGGCGCACGGACACGGCGGACATCACGGCGACCGTCGGGCACGATACGACAACGCCTGCGAACAGGTTTGCGGCGCGGGCTTTTTTTATGACCGCCGCGGAAATTTATTCAACGGGCGGGAAATTGTCTGTAAAAAATACCCGAAACCCTGCGGCTATGATTGTACCCGCGGATGGAATATTGAACAGGCGCCAAGCCCCGACCGCCCTTATACCTGCCAAACGGCCGTTCAGGAATCACCGTTTTAATTTTTAAACTTAACCGAACGCGGGAAAGCGTCGCCCCGCGTTTGCGGCGGATTTTTCGCGTTTTTTCTTAGACGTCGGAACGAATTTTCCCCGTCTTTCAGGTCGGGATATTTATTTCCCGTTTCCTCTTTCTCTTTAACGCCGTTCCCGCCGTACAAGCTCTCCGCTCCGTCCGTCGGGCAAATAAGTACGGGCTTTATCCCTGCCGCTCGACAAATAAAATTCGGAACGCAATTATTTTTCGCTCTCCATTTCCCTTTGCCGTCCGTCGATTTTCCGCGCTTCGCCCACTCCGTCCCGCCGAAACGGCCGCCTCCGCACGAAATCTGCTCTTACGCGCCCTTTCCGAAAAACGGCTTCTTTCCATAAAAAAATCCCACCGACGCGCCGCTCGGGTAAACGGATACATCACCCGCGCTTTTCGAAACGGGCGGTTTCAGCCTTTTATTTTCTTTTCCGCAAAACAAAACGCCTTCCGTTCCCTCAAAGACGCCATGAGATACGGCGCCGCCCGAAACGGTGCGGTTTTCTTGAACAAAAACAATGCAAGCCTAAACGGCGGAGTTTTCTTTGGACTTAATCAACTCGGTCAGCGTAACGCCGATATTGCCGTCGTCCGTTACGATTACTTCGCCGCGCGCGATGGGAACTTCGTTCGCCAAAATCTCTACGGGATCGTTCGTTTTCTGGTTCAACTCAATGACCGCCCCGCGGCCGAGTTTCAACAGCTGGTACACGCGAAGCATCGAACTGCCCAAAATGACCGTAACGTCAACCTTGACGTTCATGACGGATTCTTTGCCGAACGTCCTTTGCAAAACGCTGTTTTTCAGTTCTTCGGTATTATTATCTTCACGTTCCGCCATTATTTTTCTCCGTGCGCGTCAAAATCAAAAGCCGCCGCCATCAAATCGCGGGCATACGAACTTTTCGCCTCTTTAAATATAAACGGATTCGCGCCCGATTCAACAACTTTGCCGTTCCGCATCACATAAACGCGGTCGGCAATCGCTTTGACAACGCGCATATCGTGGCTGATAAACAGGTAAGCCAACCCGTATTTTTTCTGTAACGCCTTTAACAAATCTATAATTTGCGCCTGTACCGAAACGTCCAAAGAGCTGGTCGGTTCGTCCAAAACGATCAGGTCGGGGCGAAGAATCAAAGCGCGGGCAACGGCGATTCTTTGGCGCTGTCCGCCCGAAAATTCATGCGGATAGCGGTTCAACGCGCTTTCGTCCAAGCCGACCTCGCCCAAAACACGCTTGATTTCTTCGCGCCGTTCCGCCGCGCTGACGGTTTTCTTATGAACTTTCACCCCTTCACCGACGATTTCTTCAACGGTCAGACGCGGATTCAGCGAAGAAAACGGGTCTTGGAAAACAATCTGCATTTTTGAACGCAACGGGCGCAGGCGCGCGCCGTTCAAAGTCCCCAAATCCGTCCCGCCGAAAAAGACCCGCCCTTCAAAGTCCAGCAATTTCAGCAAAGCAAACGCCAGCGTCGTTTTCCCCGAACCGCTTTCGCCGACGAAAGCAACCGTTTCTCCCCGTTTGACGGACAGGGAAACGCCGTCAACGGCGGCAAACGTCTTTTCCCTTCTGCCCCAAAAATCGCGGGACAGCGGAAAACGGACGGTAATTCCCTCAGCCCGAAGCAACTCTTCGGCTTTGTCGGGTACGGGAACGGGCTCTCCCGACGGTCTGGCGTTCAACAACATTTTCGTATAAGGATGTTGCGGACGGGACAATACGTCGCCGACCGTTCCCGTTTCAACGATTTCGCCGTCCTTCATGACGGCGACGCGATTCGCAATGCGGCGCACGACGTCCAAATCGTGGGAAATGAACAGCATCGCCATGCCGAATTGCTTTTGCAGCCGTTTCAACAGGTGAAGTATTTGCGCCTGAACGGTAACGTCCAAAGCCGTCGTCGGTTCGTCCGCAATCAGCAGGTCGGGATCGTTCGCCAAAGCCATGGCGATCATAACGCGCTGGCGTTCGCCGCCCGACAGCTCGTGCGGCAGAGCTCCCAAACGTTCGGCCGCGTTTCTTAACCCGACCAATTCCAAAAGCTCCAGCGTGCGGGCGCGGGCTTTTTCCCTGCCCCATCCCTTATGGACGATCATCGTTTCCGAAACCTGCCGCTCAACGCAATGAAGCGGATTCAGCGACGTCATCGGCTCCTGAAAAATCATTGCCGCGCGGTTGCCGCGGATGTCGCGCAACGTTTCTTCGTCCGCGGCCGTCAGCTCTTCGCCGTCAAACAGGATGCTGCCCGAAGGATGCGACGCGTACGGATAATTCAACAGCCGCAGAATCGACAGCGCCGTAACCGATTTGCCCGAACCGCTCTCGCCGACCAAAGCCAGCGTTTCGCCCTTGTCGATTTTAAAGCTCGCCTTTTTAACGACGGGATCGGCATTGCCGAAACGCACGGACAGATCCCCGACTTCAAGCAGACTCACGGTTCCCTCCTTGAATCAAAAGCATCCCGCACGGCTTCGCCGATAAAAACCAAGGACGTTAAAACGAACGCCAGCGACACGAACGCCGCCGCCCCCAGCCACGGCGCCTGAAGATTGTCTTTGCCCTGACGGACCAGCTCGCCCAAAGACGGTTCCCCCGGCGGCAGGCCGAAGCCCAAAAAGTCCAGAGCCGTCAAAGAAACGACGGCGCCCGATAAAATAAAGGGCAAATACGTCAGCGTCGCCACCATCGCGTTCGGAAAAACGTGACGGAAAATAATGACAATGTTGGGAACGCCCAAGGCATACGCCGCCTTGACGTAATCAAAATTTCGGGCGCGGAGAAATTCGGCGCGCACGACCGGCACCAAAGCCGTCCACGAAAACAGCAATAAAACGAACAAAAGCGTCCAAAAGCCGGGCGCAATCACGCTGGAAACCAAAATCAGGATAAACAGCTGGGGCAGATTCCCCCAAATTTCCAAAAATCTTTGGAAAAACAAGTCCGTCCGACCGCCGAAATACCCTTGCACCGCGCCCGCGACAATGCCGAAAAACGATGAGAAAAGAGTCAGAACCAACCCGAATAACAGGGAAAAGCGAAACCCGTACAGTAACCGCGCTAAAACGTCGCGTCCCAAATCGTCCGTCCCCAACCAATTGTCCCAAGACGGCGGCGACGGCGCGGGTTCGTCCAAACGGTAATTCACGGTGTCGTAGGAATAAGGAATCGGCGGCATGATAAAAAAGCCTTTGGCGTTAATCAATTCCCGAACGTACGGATCCGTATAATCCGCCGCCGTTTCGAACGTGCCGCCGAACGTCGTTTCGGGATAATCCTTCAGGACGGGAAAATACACGGAATCTTCATACCAAACCAACAGCGGCTTGTCATTGGCGATAAACTCCGCCCCCATGCTGAGAAAAAACACGATGCCGAACGCGATCAAAGCGTAAAAGCCGCGCTTGTTCGCCCTGAATTTTGCCCAGCGGCGGCGGGCGCGCTCCGAAAATTCAATCCGCATACCTGCCTCCGAAATCAATGCGCGGGTCAATCATCCGATATGTCAGGTCGCATATCAGATTCAAAATCAGGCCGATCAGCGCGAAAATGTAAAGCGTTCCGAAAATGACGGGATAATCGCGGGTCATGACCGATTCAAACCCCAACAGCCCGATCCCGTCCAAACTGAAAATCACTTCGATTAAAACGGATCCCGTGAACAGCATTCCGACCAAAACCGCGGGAAAGCCCGCCGCAACGATCAGCATCGCGTTTCGGAAAACATGCCCGTACAAAACGCCGTTCTCGTCCAAGCCTTTGGCTTTGGCGGTCAAAACGTACTGCTTTTTAATCTCGTCCAAAAACGAATTTTTCGTCAGCATTGTCAACCCCGCGAACCCGCCCGCAACCATCGAAGCGACGGGCAGCGCCAAATGCCAAAAATAATCGCCGATTTTGGCAAAAAATCCCAACTCGTTCCAATTTTCGGACACCAGCCCGCGTAACGGAAACCAATCCAGATACCGCCCTCCGCAAAACAGGACGATCAGCATCATCGCGAACAAAAAGGCGGGAACGGCATAACCGATGATGACCGCCCAGCTGGTCGCCGCGTCAAACGCCGTTCCGTCCCGAACGGCCTTTCTGATGCCCAGCGGAATCGACACCAGATAGATCAAAAGCGTCGTCCACAGCCCTAAAGACACGGATACGGGCATTTTTTCGGCAATCAGCCCGATGACGCTTTCGTCGCGGTAAAAGCTTTTTCCGAAATCAAAGCGCAAAAAATTTTTAACCATATCCAAAAAACGCGCGTGCAAAGGCTTGTCAAAGCCGAACTGCTTTTCCAACTCGGCGATCAGGGCGGGATCAAGCCCCTGCGCCCCGCGGTATTTTGAATTAAGGGCGCTGCCGCTTTTGCTCATGCCGACGGCGGAAGCGCCCGCCTCAGCCGCGCCTGCCGACGCGCCCGAAATGCGTCCCAACGACGAAGCGCCGCCCTGCAATTTCGCGATAACCTGTTCGACGGGGCCGCCCGGCGCCAGCTGGATAAACAGGAAATTAACCGCCATGATGCCGAACAACGTCAGAGGGATCAATGCCAAACGGCGCAACAGATACGTTTTCATCTTAAAAGATCTCCTTCAGCCGCTGAAATACGTTTTTTTGCGCTTCCGCGTCAGATTCCAGCTCTTTTAAGTATTCGCGGTCAAGCCGTTTTTCCTTTTCCGCATCAACCCACCAGGACAAAAGCTGAACGCCCTTCATCGGCGTTTTGCCTTCGGGAATGCCGAACTTGTTGCGGTAAACCAAACGGTTGACGGGCGCGAACCAGTGCGGAACGACGTAATAATTCCACAACAGCACGCGATCCAAAGCCTTCGTCGCGGCAACCAACTCTTTTCTGTCCCCCGCGGCGATCAGCGTTTCGATCAGTTCGTCCACGACGGGATCCTTAATGCCCGCGTAATTTTGCGCCCCGTTCATATCCGCCGCCGCGCTGCTCCAAAAATACCTCTGTTCGTTGCCGGGCGACGTTGATTGCCCCCAGATGTGGACGATCATGTCGTAATCATATGTATCCGTGCGGTTCTTATACTGCGTCGGATCGACGGTGCGCACCGACGCTTTGATCCCCAAGCGTTTCAAATTCCGCACGTACGGCAAAACGATCCGTTCCCAAGACCCCGCCGACACGCTGTCCAGAAGGATTTCAAATTCGAACGCTTCGCCGCGTTCGTTCTTCAAAACGCCGTCTTGCACCGTCCAGCCCGCTTCCTTTAACAAGGCGAACGCCCGCGTCAGGTTGTCCCGAATACCGTTTTTCGTGTCGGGTTGAACGAACGGTTCGGAAAACACTTCGGGCGGCAGCGTCCCCAGATAAGGCTTGAGAATTTCCAATTCCGCGCCTTCGGGAATACCCGTCGCCGCCATTTCCGAATTGTCGAAATAGCTGTTCGTCCTTTGGTACAACCCGTAAAACAGGCTTTTGTTCGACCAATCGAAGTCGAACGCCAGCGCAAGAGCCTGCCTGACTTTCCTGTCCCTGAACAGGGGACGGCGGGTATTAAAGACGAACCCCTGCATGCCGCTCGGCAAACCGTGGGAAAATTCCTGCTTTTTTATCAGCCCTTTCCTGAGCGCGGGCAATTTTTCATACGCCGTCGCCCATTTTCTGGCTTCGTTTTCGATGCGAATATCGAACGCGCCCGTTTTGAAGGCTTCGACGGCAACCGTCGCGTCGCGGTAATAGTCATAACGGATCTCGTCAAAATTGTTCATGCCGCGCATGACGGGCAGGTCTTTCGCCCAATAATCCTTAACCCGTTCGTACACGACATAACGGCCGGGTTCAAACGCTTTGACCCTGTACGGCCCGCTTGACAAAGGCGGTTCAAGCGTCGTTGCCGTAAAATCGCGCCCCTTCCACCAGTGTTCGGGCAGAACGGGCATCTGCCCCAAAATCAGGGGAAGCTCGCGGTTGTCGCCGGGTTTGAATTTAAACGCGACGCGGCGCTCGCCCTCGGCTTCAACGGTATCGACGTTGCCAAAATAATGGCGGTAAAGCGGCAGCCCTTTTTCCCGCAGAACATTGAACGAAAAAACGACGTCTTGCGCCGTTACGGGCCTGCCGTCGTGAAAGCGCGCTTTCGGATTGATGTTGAACGTGACGCGGCTTCTGTCCTTGGGCATTTCTATCGTTTGGGCAATCAGGCCGTATTCGGAAAAGGGCTCGTCCGCGGCTTCAACCATCAAAGTATCGTATACCATGCCTATGCCCGCCGCGGGAACGCCCTTGATGACATAGGGATTGAACGTGTCAAAGCTGCCGAACGCGGACATCTTTAACGTCCCGCCCTTGGGAGCGTTCGGATTGACGTAAGAAAAATGCTTAAAATTCTTCTTGTATTTCATATCGCCGTGCATCGCCGCGCCGTGAGCGGGCACGACCTTTTCGGCGGACGCTTCGCCGCCGCAAAACAGGAAAAAAGCAAACAGAGAAAGAACCGCCGCCCTTATCATTTCAGCGCCTCCGCGACTTCGGAAAACAAGGCTTCGTCCCCCAAAGCCAGCACCGTTCCGTTTGACGACGCGCCGAGCGGATTCCCGCGCCAATCCGACATGAAGCCGCCCGCTCCTTCAACAACGGGCACGAGCGCCGCGTAATCATACAGCTTCATCCCCGCTTCGCACACAATGTCAATGCATCCCGAACTCAACAGCCCGTAAGCGTAACAGTCCGAGCTGTAACGGGTCAGGCCGACGCGGCTTTCCAAAACGTCAAAGCGTTTTTGTTCCTCTTCGGAAAACATGCCGCGCCCGCCCGTCGAATACATATACGCCTTGTTCAAAGGAACGCCCTTGCGCGTCACGACGGGTTCCCCGTTGAACAGCGTTCGCCCGCCTTTTCTGGCTGTCCAGCGCTCTTTGGTATAAGGCTGGTCAATCACGCCCAAAACGGGACGGCCCTTGTTCAACAGCGCGATCAAAACTCCGAATACGGGCTTTCCCGTAATGAAGGAGCGCGTCCCGTCAATCGGATCCAACACCCAAACAAGCTCCGCGCCGCCGTTTTCGCGCCCGTATTCCTCGCCGACGATTCCGCAGTCGGGAAAATCGCGGCGAATCATATCGCGCATGAGGGCTTCGGCTTCCTTATCGGCGGCCGTAACGGGCGAAGCGTCGGCCTTGTCCTCTACGGCGACGGGGCGGCGAAAATACTTTAAAACGCATCCGCCCGCCGCGTCGGCCAGCCGTTCGGCAAAAGAAAGTTCCGCTTCATACATAAAAAGACGGCGCCTCCGTTATAAAAAACTTTTTGCATTATGCAACAAAAGTCCCGTTGATTGCAAAGGCAAGAATTGCACGATAAGAATTTTATCCGCGTCCGTTTATTTCCCGTCTTTTCGGCATTCAGGCGCGCGCCTTTTTCCGCGGCGGCACGGAAGAAAATACCGCCGTTTATTTCGAAGGCGGAGCCGCTTTCAAGCATTGCCCGTTCAACTGCCGCGTCCGTGCGAACGTTTTCAGAAAATGCCGCGTCTTTAACCGTATTCGGCCGACGGATTTAAAGCTCCCTCAGCTTAACGCGAACGGACAGCTCCGCCAACCCCGAAGCCAGATCTTCCTTTTGAGTAACGACGTCGGAAGGAACTTTGATCTTAACGGGCGTAAAGTTCCAAATGCCCAATATCCCGGCCGCGACCATAAGGTCGGCGGCTTCCTGGGCGGCATCGGCGGGAACGGTCAAAATGCCGAGGCGCGCCTTGACGGTCGCGACTCGGTCGGGCAACTTGTCCATCGGCAAAATCAAATGTCCGTGGACAATCGTGCCGACTTTGGCGGGTGAAGCGTCAAAAGCGTCAACGATCCTTAATCCGTACGACGCGAACCCGCTGTAGCCCAAAAGCGCCGACCCGATGTTTCCCGCGCCGACCAAAAAAGCGTCCGTCGTCGTCCGCCAGCCCAAAAAATTCTCAATCGCCTCAACCAGATCGGCGACGACAAACCCCGTCCTCGGTTTTCCCGAAGCCCCCGTCATCGTCAGATCTTTACGGATGACGATCGGATCAATCTGCATTTCCGAAGCCAAAAACGTCGTTGAAACGGTTTCCTGCCCCTCTTCCTTCAGCTCTTTTAACAAATGCAGATACCCCGGCAGTCGGCGGATTGTCGGAACGTTTGAAACTTTTGCCATGACAGCTCCTTAAAATCGATATTTTATTATCGATAAGCCGTCCTTTTTTTCAATATTTTTTTCCCGCCGCAAAATTTTTTTAAAAAATATCATTAAAATTCAACGTGTTATAAAAATTTTTCGTCCGAATAAAAAATTTAAAAGCCGTATTGATTTTCAAAAAAAATGTTTGTATATTTTAAAGGCACGAATGAGTATATTTATATCGATATAGAAATACTCAATTCAGGGTACCACCGCTTTTCAAAGGACAATCAAGGATGACGAAAGCACCCGAAAAAACGCCTGAAACCGCAGCGAACGATTCCGCAAAGGAATTGGACGAGCTGGTCGAACGCGTTAAAAAAGCTCAAAGAATTTACGCGACGTACACGCAGGAACAGGTTGACCATATTTTCCGTTCCGCCGCCGTCGCCGCCGCCTCTCACCGCATCTATCTGTCAAAGATGGCCGTCGAAGAAACCGGGATGGGCGTTATCGAAGACAAAGTAATCAAAAACCACTTTGCTTCCGAATACATTTACAACACTTATAAAGATACGAAGACCTGCGGCATTTTGGAAGACGACCGTGATTTCGGATACCGCCGCATCGCCGAACCCATCGGCATCATTGCGGGCGTCGTTCCGACGACGAATCCGACTTCCACGGCGATTTTCAAGTCTTTGCTGGCTTTGAAAACGCGCAACGCGATCATCTTTTCGCCGCACCCGCGCGCAAAAAAATCGACGATTGAAGCCTGCAAGATCATTTTGGAAGCCGCCGTCAAAGCGGGAGCCCCCGAAAACATCATCGGCTGGATCGAAAATCCGACCGTCGAACTGTCCGGCATGCTGATGAGGCACAAAGACATCAACCTGATTCTGGCGACGGGCGGCCCCGGCATGGTCAAGGCGGCGTACAGTTCGGGCAAACCCGCCATCGGCGTCGGCGCGGGCAATACTCCCGTTATCATTGACGCGACGGCGGAAATCAAAATGTCCGTCAGCTCGGTCATTATGAGCAAGACCTTTGACAACGGCATGATCTGCGCGTCCGAGCAGGCCGTCGTCGTCGAAGAACCCGTTTACGAAGCCGTTAAAAAAGAATTCGTCAAGCGCGGCTGCGTGTTCGTAACGGGCGAAAATAAGAAGAAGCTGGCGCAAACCATCATGATTGACGGACATTTGAATTCCGCGATCGTCGGCCAGTCCGCCGCGAAAATCGCCGAACTGGCGGGTTTCAAGGTTGATCCGAAAACAAAAATCCTGATCGCCGAAGCCGATCACGTCGCCGACGACGAACCGTTCGCGCATGAAAAGCTGTCTCCCGTTCTCGGCTTCTATAAGGCTCCGAATTTTGAAGAAGCCGTGCATACGGCGCGCAAGCTGATCGAGCTGGGCGGCGCCGGGCATACGTCCGTCTTGTACACCGACCCGCTGAACAAGGAACACATCGATTTGTTCCAAAACACGATGATCACGGGCCGCACGCTGATCAACATGCCTTCATCCCAAGGCGCCATCGGCGACGTGTACAACTTCAAACTGCCTCCTTCCCTGACGCTGGGCTGCGGTTCATGGGGCGGCAATTCGGTCAGCGAAAACATCGGAGTAAAACATCTTATGAACGTGAAATCGGTCGCGGAACGCCGCGAAAACATGCTGTGGTTCAAAGTCCCGCCGAAAATCTACTTCAAGCCGGGATGCCTGTCTTTGGCTTTGGCGGAACTGAAAGGCAAAAAGCGCGCCTTCCTCGTTACCGACAAAACGATGGAACAGATCGGACACGTTGAACGCATCATCGAGATTTTGGAAAAGCTGGGGATTCAAACGCGCGTTTACAGCGACGTCCGCCCCGACCCCGATTTGTCGAACGTGAACGTCGCCCTGCAGCAGGTCAACGCCTTCCAGCCTGACGTGTTCATTTCTTTGGGCGGCGGGTCGCCGATGGATGCGGCCAAGATCGTTTGGCTGATGTACGAAGAACCCGACATCAAGTTCGAAGATCTGGCGATGCGCTTCATGGACATCCGCAAACGTATCTGCACGTTCCCGAATTTGGGACGCAAGGCCGTTATGGTCGCCATTCCGACGACGTCCGGCACGGGATCCGAAGTCACGCCGTTCTCCGTCATTACGGACGATAAAACGGGACAGAAGTATCCGATTGCGGATTACGCCCTGACGCCGAACATGGCGATCGTTGACCCCGATTTGGTTATGACCATGCCGAAAGGCTTAGCCGCCTACTCCGGTTTCGATGCCATCGTCCATGCCGTTGAAGCCTATACGTCCATCTATGCGAACAACTTCAGCGACGGCTTGGCGTTGGAAGCTCTGCGCCTGTCCTTCAAATACCTGAAGGATTCCTACAATGACGGCGCGAAGAACCCGACGGCGCGCGAAAAGATCCATTATGCGGCGACGATCGCCGGCATGGCTTTCGCGAATGAAATGCTGGGTCTGTGCCACTCGATGGCTCACAAGCTGGGCGCCATGTACCATGTGCCGCACGGCTTGGCGAACGCCCTGCTGTTCAGCTACGTCATCCGCTACAATGCGACGGATAATCCGACGAAGCAGGGGCTGTTGCCTCAGTACCGTTACCCGTTCGTCAAGGGGCGTTACGCAAAGATCGCCGATCATCTGCGCATTGCGGACGATTGCGGCGACGACCGCGACATGAAGGTTAACCGCCTGATTGAAGCCATGGAAAAAATGAAGGCCGACCTGAACATTCCCAAATCCATTAAGGATGCGGGTATTCCCGAAGCCGAATTTATGGCAAATCTGGACAAACTGTCCGAACAGGCTTTTGACGACCAGTGCACGGGCGGCAACGCGCGCTATCCTTTGATTGAAGAAATCAAAGAATTGTACCGCAAGGCTTACTACGGCGAACCCGTCGTTTAAACAGGGACTTTTCCGAAAACGCTCCCGCCCGAAAGGACGGGAGCGTTTTCTTTATCGGAGAAAACTCGAAACCGCGAAACTTTTAACTGTCTTTGCCCTTTTTAATTTGCTATTCTTGTTTCGAGCCTGACCGGATCAGGTTTGAGGGCGTAGAAACCCTGTGTACTCATCGGCCTTTTTTCGGAAACGGCAAGGCCGTAAAAAGAAGCCGTATCTCAATCCCTATGGGACTGGGATACGCTGTTATGTCCAAGTCCCTGCATTTTATGCATCGGGATGAAAAGCATCGTGGCCGAATGAGTACGGTTTTCTAAGTCCCAGTTCCGCCGGTTAAGCTTAAGCCTTTAAACTTAATCGGAGGATTACTCATGAAAAAACTTTTTATTGCTTTA
>CALXYE010000013.1 GCA_944392845.1 uncultured Alphaproteobacteria bacterium | reverse complement strand
CGGCTTGTACCGTTTTCGGCGCCGCCCAGTTCCAGTCTTTGGAAGATGTCCTGCCCGAAGAATGGAAAGACAAAGTCATCATTGAAGGGTGCACTTGTCTGGAATCGTGCAAAAATCACGAATTCGGACGCGCTCCGTACGTGAAAATCGACGATAAACTGCTTTGCTCGGCGACGATACCGTCCATTCTTGCCGCAATCGAAGCAAAACTTATGGCCGCAGGAGAAGAAGAATAATGGTTGAAATCAGAGATAATGCGACCCATTTCCGCCGCGAGATTTTGGTTCGTCTGGCGCGCGCTTTCCTCCAAAACAAGCTGGTCGAAACCGTCGACCGTTTGCCCGTCGAAGTCTTGAACGGCGACGAAACCCCTTACCGCTGTTGCATTTATAAAGAACGCGCCATTCTGCGCACCCGCTGTTTGGCGGCGCTCGGCTTTCGCGTCGAAGACGACGACGAAGTGACGCCTCTGTCCGAATACGCCCGCCGCGCTTTAGACCGCGACAAGCCGACGTCCCCCGTCATGACGGTTTTGGACATCGCCTGCAACGAATGCGTCCCCGGCCGTTACGTCGTTACCGAACTGTGCCAAAGCTGTCTGGCGCGCGCTTGCGCCGTCAACTGTCCGTTCGGCGCGATTGACATTTCGCACGGTCCCGCGAAAATTGATCCCGAAAAATGCAAGTCTTGCGGCCGGTGCAAGGAAGCCTGCCCGTATCAGGCGATCATGCGCTGCATTGTCCCGTGCGAAGAAGCCTGTCCCGTCGGCGCAATCCATAAAGGCAAAAACGGCCGCGCCGAAATCGATTTCGACAAATGCGTCAGTTGCGGCCGATGCATGCGCGCATGCCCGTTCGGCGCCGTCATGGAACGCAGCCAAATCATCGACGTTTTAAAGACCCTCCGCACGGATAAAAAGGTCGTCGCGATGGTCGCCCCCGCCATTGCGGGACAGTTCCCCGGTACCGTGGAACAGGTTGTTTCGGCGTTGCGCAAGCTGGGCTTTTCGAACGTCATCGAAGTCGCTGTCGGCGCCGACATTACGACCCGAAACGAAGCCAAAGAGTTTATTGAACGCATGGAGCGCGGAGACGCCTTTATGACGACGTCCTGCTGTCCCGGATACATCGAAACGGTGCGTCGCCACGTCCCCGAATTGTCCAAATTCGTTTCCGACACGGCAACGCCGATGCATTACACGGCCGAACTGGCGAAACAGCGCGATCCCGACTGGGTCACGGTTTTTGTCGGTCCCTGCGTTGCGAAACGCTACGAAGGCATAAACGATCCGCTGATCGATTATGTGCTGACCTTTGAAGAGCTGGGCGCCCTGTTTGTCGCGGGCGATATCGAAGTCGCCAATTGCGAACAGGCGAAGTTCGACGAATTTCCGTCATTGGAAGGCCGCGGATTCGCGATTACGGGCGGCGTTGCCGCGGCGGTCAAAGCCGCCGTCAACGGCCGCGTCGAACTGAACCCCGTCTGCATCAACGGCATCAAGCCCGCGGTCGTCCGTTTGTTCAAAACGTATCCGAAGGGCAAGGCTCCCGGAAACCTGATCGAAATGATGACCTGCGAAGGCGGGTGCATCGCGGGCGCGGGCGTTCTGGGCAACCCGAAACAGGCGGCCAAACAGGTCACCAAGTTTTCGGAACAGGCGGAACACATCGAACCGATTCCGATGCCCGAAAAAGAATAATTTTTCGGTTCAAAACGGCGGAGAATTTTCTCCGCCGTTTTTCTTTCAATCAAATTTTAACCATATTCCCGCCATACTGACCGATGAAAAACCGTTCGGATCCCAAAAAATGAAAAAAATATTTTCGTTTGTTTCCTTATGCTTTTGTCTGGCGCTTTCGGCGCAAAACGCCGAAGCGGGCATTAACGTTGAACGTTTCAGACGGGCGGCGCAAGCCCTGACCGACGGAGAAAAAGTCGAAGCCCCCGCCGCTTCGGAATGCGGCGAAAGCGAATTTAAAAAGGGAAACGAATGTGTTCCCTGTACCTTTGCTTTGCCGAACTGTCTGAAATGCGTATCGTCCGAATCCTGTTCGGAATGCGCTCCGGGCTTCGAACGCACGCAATCGGGGCGATGCCGCAAAAGCGGATGCGACGATGTCACGGTCAAAGGAAAGCGGTATTCTCAAGTCAAAATAAACGGACGCTGTTCCTTTCCGTGCAAGAACGGCGAAAACTGCGCCGCATGCGATACGGAAGGACTTTGCACGGAATGCCTTGAGGGATATAAACTTTCTTCCGACAAACTGACCTGCTATGACTGTCCCGAACATTGTACGGCCTGCACGGGCGACGTTTGCACGGGCTGCGACGACGGCTACACCCTTTTGGAAGGCCGCTGTTTCGAAGGAAAAATCGTTTGTCCCGAAGGAACGACGCAGGAAGAAAACGGCTGTTGCCGCTTGTAACGACAAAGGAGGGGAACCGTGAAAAAATTGTGCCCGATTCTTTTGGGAATATTCTTAGCGGCGAACGTTTCCGCCCAGATCCTGCCCCCCGAAGAGGATCCCGTTCCCGAAACGGCGGAAATACAAACGGAAGAAGAAACGGGCGCCGTTGCGGACGATGCGGCCTTTGAAGAAAACTCCGCGAACGAAGAAACGGCGGAAAACGTCCCTCCGGAAGAAGGAAGCCTTCAAGGTTCTTCGCACGGACGGGATTCCGCCCAAGGCTCTGCGCAAGGATCCGCCGCGCCTGCCGTTCCCGCGGGCCCCGTTGATCCCTGTTCTCCCAATCCGTGCGAAGGCGAAACGCCCCTGTGCACACCCCTTTCTCCCGGAGCAAAAAGCAACGCAGGCTATGTATGCGGCTGTAATCCGTCTTCGGACACCTGTATGCCCGGACGCGAATGCGCCGTCAGATGCTCGGGATACGACATGACGTGTACGAACGACCCGACGGCCGGAGACATTTATTGGGCATGCGTCCCCTGTTCCCGCGGAAAAGAGTGCCGCTGCGGCGAAGGAAAAATCGCCGACGGAAGCGGCGGATGCATCGTTGATGATAAATGTTCGCCCAATCCGTGCCCGGAACAAACCCCCGTTTGTACGCTCAAACCGTCTGCTCCGAACGGTTACGTTTGCGGATGCAATCCGTTTTCATGCCCCGCGGGACAGGAATGTTCCCTGCCCAAAGACGGAACTTACGTCTGCGCTCCGTGCGCCGAAGGGAGCGAATGCCGCTGTGAAAAAGGCTTCGTCGCCGACGGCAAGGGCGGATGCAAGCCGAAACAGACCTGCGCCGCCGTGACCTGCCCGAAAGGAACCTCCTGCGTTGACGCGGGAAACAGGCTTTGCTGCAAAGTCAACGACATCGACTGCGGCGAAGGATGCCTCAACTGTGACAGGACGCTGGGCGTTTGCAAAGAATGCCAAAACGGTTTTTACGCCGAAAATCAAAAATGCGTCAGGTGCCCCGAAAACTGTTTATCCTGTACGACGGCGAACGCCTGCACGGTTTGCGACGACGGATTCAGGCTTTTTGAAGGCAAATGCGTCAGCGCGGCGTCGTGCGACGGCGTTGTCTGTCCGTCGGGGCAAACATGCCAAAACGGCGTCTGCGGCGTCAGCTGTTTTCCGCAAAACTGCGCGGAACCGATCCATTGCAACCCCGAAACGCACGATTGCACGGGCAGCCGGTGCGGCTGTCCCAAAGGGGTGTCGGACATGAGCCTTTGCATCAGATGCGAATAGCTTATTTTTTGCCGTCGAAGGCAACGGGACGCCAGTTAAAGGAAGAAGGCTTTACAACGCGCTTCTTTTTTCGGAAAAAGAAATTTTTGACCCGCTTCCAAAAAGGTTCGGGAACGCGCAGCTGCCCGATATAAAGCAAAATCGTTTCTTCCAACTGGGCGAACGACATCACGTCGTTGTCAAAATTACCCGTAATGCACCCCGCCGAAAAACGGTGACAGTTGTTGAACAAAACGCTGTAACGCGTATGATCGTCAATCTTTTTTTTCGCCCGCGCGGCGACGTCCCTGCCGCCAAGAACTTCGTCCGTATTCGCGAAACAGGCCGTATAGATCCTGTTTGACGCGGGATTCGTTCCCGGAGGAAAAAAGCTGACGGGCGTTTCGACTCTGATATGACCGTGGCGGTTTAGGCTGACGATTCGGCCTTTGCCGATGTAGATTCCCGTATGCTCCAACAATAATCCCAAGTCACATTTCAGAATACATCCGATTCTGGGGGCGACTTCCGCCGTTTTCAGCGTCCGCGGCCTGCGCAGGCGAATGATACGTCCGAGCATCCGAATAAAGCGGCGGCGGCGATTCAGCTTGGAACGGGCCATAGAGAGCTCTCTGAAAAAACGAAAAACACGGAATAAAAGTAGGAAAGTTTATTTTTTATTGCAAGACCGAAAAAAAGAATACTTCCGAAAGAAATATTGTATTATAACTCCCTGATCTACAAGCGGAGAAATCCCTTTTTTTGTTTTTTGACGGGAAAGGAACGAAATGACGGATACGGCCCCCTCCTCCCAGCCCTTGCTGGAATTGCAGAACGTCACGAAATTTTTCGGTACGAACAAGGTTTTGGACGACATTGACCTGACGATCAACGACGGCGAATTTCTGACGCTTCTCGGCCCTTCGGGATGCGGCAAAACGACCATCCTGCGCCTGATCGCCGGATTTGAGCGCCCGACAACGGGAAAGATCGTCATGAACGGCAAAGAAATTTCTCATTTGCCGCCCAACCGCCGCGCCGTTAACACGATTTTTCAGCAGTATGCCCTGTTCCCGCACATGACGGTCTTTGAAAACGTCGCGTTCGGCCTTCAAATGAAGGGGCTGCCCAAAGAAGAAATCGAACAGGAGGTCTTCAAGGCGCTGGAAATCGTGAAAATGAACACGTTTTACACGCGCCGCCCCTCCGAGTTGTCGGGCGGACAACAGCAGCGCGTCGCGATTGCCCGCGCCTTCATCAATCAACCGAAGATCCTGCTGTTGGACGAACCGTTGTCCGCGCTGGATTACAAATTGCGTCAGGCGATGCAGATCGAACTGAAGGAACTGCAGCGTCAGCTGGGCGTTACGTTCGTTTTCGTCACGCACGATCAGGAAGAAGCCCTGTCCATGTCCGACCGCATCGTCGTCATGAACGAAGGCATCATCGAACAGGCGGACACGCCGACGCGCATTTATGAAGAACCGAGCAACATGTTCGTCGCCAAATTCGTCGGCGAGATCAACGTATTCGACGGCATGGTCATGAAAGTCGGGGAAAACGACTTTGACACGATCGTCGAAGGAATGTTCTACCGCCTGCGCAAGCCGTCCGCGTTCGAAATCGCGCGCGGGTCAAAAATCAAAGTCCTGCTGCGCCCCGAAGACATGGTCGTCAGCAAGGTCAACGATCCCGAAGCCGAAGCCCCCGAAAACGCTTTGCGCGGCGTTATCAGCTATATGGTCTATAAAGGCATGACGATCGACCTTTTGATTCAGACGGCGGGCGGAAACATGATCAAGGCGACCCAGTTCTTCAACGAAGACGACCCCGACATCGCGTTTGCCGTCGACGACGTCGTCAACGTCAGCTGGATCAAGGATTGGGAGGTCATTCTGCCCGATGCTTAAATCTGCCGACGCTTTCTGCCGCTCCGCGGTTCTGTACTTTATCTTCATATGGCTGGGACTGATGGTTTTCATCCCCAACCTGTTGGTTTTGCTGGCCAGTTTCCTGTCCAAGGATCCCCGCTATTTTCTCAGCCTGCCGCTCAATCTTGAAAACTATAAGGCTTTGTTCGACACCGTTTTGTTCGGCGTGATTTTAAAATCGTTGAACATCGCCTTTTTTACGACGGTCTTTTGTCTGTTGGTCGGGTATCCGTTCGCTTATTTCATCGCCCGTTCGCCAAAGGAATGGCGGTCGCTGTTTTTAATGCTGATTATCGTGCCGTTTTGGACGAATTCCCTGATTCGGAACTACGCACTGATTTCCATCCTCAGTACGAACGGCCTGCTTAATTCTTTTTTGCTCAAGATCGGGCTGATTTCTCAACCGATACAGATTCTGTACAGCGATTGGGCGGTTTTCATCGGCATGTCCTACACACTGTTGCCGTTCATGATTCTGCCGCTGTACGCGACGCTGGAAAAGTTGGATCAAAACCTGCTTGAAGCCGCGCGCGATCTGGGAGCGGGCTCTTTGGCGGCATTCTTTAAAGTTGTCGTACCGATGAGCTTTCCCGGCATCGTCGCGGGATGCATTATGGTCTTTTTACCCGCGCTGAGCCTGTTTTATGTGTCCGACATTCTGGGCGGCGCGAATTCGACCGTCGTCGGCAGCGTCATCCGCAACAAATTCATGATTGCCCGCGACTGGCCCGTCGGTTCGGCCATCAGCGTCATCCTGACCGTCTTTATGCTGTTCCTGCTCAAGTTCTATTACAAGAGCGGAAATTCCGAAGAGGAGCAGACGATATGGTAAAAACGTTTTTCAAAGGTTTATACACGTTCGCGGTCTATGTCTTTTTGTACGCGCCGCTGATCATAACGATCGTGTTTTCCTTCAATAAATCCCGTTATTCCGTCGCTTGGGAAGGGTTCACCACCCAATGGTACGGCAAGATGATTCAAAATACGGGATTGTTGGATTCGGCCGTCAATTCCCTGTTTTTGGCGGCGACCGCGGCGACCGTAGCGACCGTCGTCGGAACAATCACGGCCGTCGCGTTGCACCGTTACCGCTTCATCGGGCAAAAAGTCGTCTACGGGTCTTTGTCCGTCATCATGATGTCGCCCGAAATCATTATGGCGATATCGCTGGTCATGCTGTTCGTCATTTTGGGCATTCCTTTGGGCTTTACGACGCTTTTGCTGTCGCACACGGTGTTTTGCTTCCCCTTTGTAACGATGACCGTTCTGGCGCGCCTGAAAGGCTTTAACAAACACATCGTCGAGGCCGCCGCAGACCTGGGCGCCAGCGAGGTTGACATCGTGCGCCGCGTTTTGATTCCCCTGTTGTTCCCCGCGATTCTTGCGGGATGGCTGATGAGCTTCACCCTGTCGATCGACGACGTAATTATCAGCTTTTTCGTCAACGGTCCTTCTTACGAAATCCTGCCCCTGAAAATCTATTCCATGGTTCGAACGGGCGTTAAGCCTGACGTCAACGCGCTTTGCGCCGTTTTGTTCACGCTGACCTTTACGGTCGTTATGGTGTCCTATCATTTAGTAAAGGAAAAGAAAGCATGAAACGTCTGACCGCTTTATGCCTGGGCTTTGCCCTGTCCCTTTTGTCCGCGTGCGGCGGATCGAATTCGGGTGAAGAGCTGTATATGTACATCTGGGCGGAATATATCCCCGATTCCGTTTTCAAGCAGTTCGAGGAGGAAACGGGCGTCAAAGTCCGCGTTTCCACTTTCGACAACTTGGACGACATGTTCGCCAAAATTAAAATCACCGACGGCGGCGAAGGTTATGATCTGGTCATGCCGTCCATTGAATATGCGTCGCTGCTGAAAAATCAGGGATATTTGCAAAAACTTGATAAACGTTTGCTGCCGAACTTTAAAAACATTGACCCGAACTATCTGAACCTGCCGTTCGACAAAGGCAACGAATACACGGTTCCCTTTACCGTCGGCACCAGCACGTTCGCCGTCAATAAAAAGAAAATTGATCCGAAAAAGTTAAAAACTTTGGCGGATCTGGGACGCCCCGAATATAAAAAGAGGCTGTTGCTGCTAAACGACATCCGCGCCGTGATGGGTATCGGGCTGAAAATGAACGGCTATTCGATCAACGACCGCAACGAAGAACACGTTAAGCAGGCTTATCAGACCTTAAAGGAAAAGATCGTGCCGAACGTTAAGGGCTTTGATACCGAAGCCGCGGCGCAAGCCTTACTGAACGGCGAAGTTGACATCGCCATGACGTGGAACGGGCTGGTTTACGCCGCCATGCGGGAAAATCCCGACATTGAAGAAGTCCGCATGAGCGACGGCATGAACTTTTGGATCGACAGTTTCGCCCTTTTGAAAAAAGCAAAAAATCCCGTCAACGCCCATAAGTTCCTTGATTTCGTTATGCGCCCCGACATCAGCGCGAAAATCACGGAAGAATACCGTTATTCTTCCCCGAACGCCGCGGCGCGCAAACTGTTGCCGAAGGAAATTCGCGAAAACGAAACGCTTTATCCCGATAAAGCCGAAGTCAAAAGAGGAGAATTTGAAAACGACATCGGCGACGCCTTGCCCGTCTATGAAAAATATT
>CALXYE010000012.1 GCA_944392845.1 uncultured Alphaproteobacteria bacterium | reverse complement strand
ATGGCCAACAATCCGTCGGCGTTTAGGGTCTGTTCTTTGCCGTTTTCGTCGGTATAGCGAACGGTAACGGTTTCGGCGCGCTCGACTTCGGCGTATTGGTCGGGAACGGACAGGCAACCTTCGTCATGCATGACGTGCGTTTCGGAACGTTCCAGAATGACGGGGTTGATCATGCGGTAAGGACGCTTCGGTTCGTCGTCGCGCGTTACGTCAATGACGACGATGCGCTTCAAAATGCCGACCTGCGGCGCGGCCAGTCCGACGCCGGGGGCTTTGTACATCGTTTCAAGCATGTCGTCCGTCAGTTTGCGGATGTCGGCGTTGACTTCCGCGACGGGCGCCGATTTCTTTTTCAATAAAGGATTGGGGACTTCCAAAATCGTCAGTATCGCCATTTTTCCGTTTCCTTTGAATTTCCGTCCTGAATCTTTAGATACGGCTTTAAAGCCCGTCCGTCAACAAGACAGGGGTAAAATTTTGTTTTTCCGCTCAAAAAAGGGGGTGTTTCGGATTCCGTTTTGCGTTATAACCTCTGTCAAACAGTTTCTTATTTTGGGATGAACACCGATGATGACGACAAAAGAAATCCGTTCGACGTTTTTGGACTATTTTAAAAAGAACGACCATGTGATCGTTCCGTCCAGTTCCCTCGTGCCGCACAACGATCCGACCCTGATGTTTACGAATTCGGGGATGGTGCAGTTTAAGAACATCTTTACGGGCGTGGAAAAGCGTCCTTACGTTCGCGCGGCGTCCGATCAGAAATGCGTGCGTGCGGGGGGCAAGCACAACGATTTGGACAACGTCGGCTATACGGTGCGTCATCATACGTTTTTTGAAATGCTCGGGAACTGGTCGTTCGGGGATTATTTCAAGGAAAAAGCCATTTATTACGCGTGGAATTTGGTCACCGGAGAATTCGGACTGCCGAAAGAAAAGCTGACGGCGACGGTTTACCATACCGACGACGAAGCCTATAATTTGTGGAAAAAAATAGCCGGCCTTCCCGACGAACGCATTATCCGCATTCCGACGAAGGACAATTTCTGGTCAATGGGCGATACGGGGCCGTGCGGGCCGTGTTCGGAAATCTTTTATGATCACGGCGAACATATTCAGGGAGGGCCTCCGGGCAGCCCCGACGAGGACGGCGACCGCTTTGTCGAAATCTGGAACCTGGTGTTCATGCAGTATGAACAGCTGGCCGACGGAACGCGCATTCCGCTGCCGCATCCGTGCATCGATACGGGCATGGGACTGGAGCGCATGGGCGCCGTGATGCTGGGAACGAACGACAACTATGAAACGGATATCCTGAAATCCCTGATTAACGCGGCGGCGGGCGTCGTCGGCGTTGAGCCGAACGGAGAGTTCAAAGTTTCCCTGCGCGTCGTTGCCGACCATTTGCGTTCTTCGTGCTTTTTGATCGCGGACGGCGTTTTGCCCGCGAACGAAGGGCGCGGTTACGTTCTGCGCCGCATCATGCGCCGCGCGATGCGCCATGCCCACCTGATGGGATGCCGCGAACCCCTGATGTGGCGTTTGGTACCGTCTTTGGTGCGTTCAATGGGAGACGCTTTCCCCGAACTGGTGCGCGCCGAAGCGTTGATGACCGAAACGTTGCGTTTGGAAGAAACGCGTTTTAAACAAACTTTGGACAGGGGCTTGAAGCTGTTGGACGCCGAAGCCGACAAACTGCCTTCGGGCGGCGTTTTGTCGGGCGACGTGGCCTTCAGGCTGTACGATACCTACGGTTTTCCGCTGGATTTAACGCAGGACGTTTTGCGCGGGCGGCATATGACGGTTGACGTTAACGGTTTTAACCAAGCAATGGAACGCCAGCGCGCCGAAGCCCGCAAAGCATGGGCGGGATCGGGAGAATCCGCGACGGACGCCGTTTGGTTTTCCGTGAAGGAAAAAGCGGGAGCCACGGAATTTTTGGGGTATGATTCGACGCAGGCCGAAGGGCTCGTCAAAGCCTTGGTTGTTGACGGCAAAGAAGTCGATTCCGTTGCCGAAGGGCAAAAGGCCGCCGTTATTACGAACCAGACGCCGTTTTACGGGGAATCGGGCGGTCAAATCGGCGATACGGGCGTGATTTCGATGGGCGACACGGTTTTTGCCGTTGAAGATACGCAAAAGAAAGTCGGCAATCTGTTCGTTCATCAGGGCGTGATGAAGAAAGGTTCTCTGTCGGTCGGCAAGAACGTTTTGATGGCGATTGACGAAGACCGCCGCGCGGCGGTTGCCCGCCACCACTCCGTAACCCACTTGTTACAGGCGGCGTTGCGCAAGATTTTGGGCGACCATGTAACGCAAAAAGGGTCTTCGGTTACGCCCGACGGCCTGCGTTTCGATTTCAGTCAGCCGCGTCAGATTACGGCGGAAGAATTGCGCGCCGTCGAAACGGAAGTCAATAAGAGCATTTTGAAAAATCTGAAGGTAACGACGCGTCTGATGTCGCCTGCGGATGCGATTGAAGAAGGCGCGATGGCTTTGTTCGGCGAAAAGTACGGCGACGAGGTTCGCGTCGTGTCGATGGGCGACGGCGACGGGCGCGTTTCGATAGAGCTTTGCGGCGGGACGCACGTTCGCAGGACGGGCGACATCGGCAGTTTCCGCATTATTTCGGAAAGTTCTTTGGCGGCGGGCGTTCGCCGTATAGAAGCGGCGGCGGGGCTTGCGGCGTTGAAGTATGCCGAATCTCGGGACGATATTTTATCCGATGTTTCTGAAAAGCTGAAAGTTTCGGCGTCCGAAATTCCCGCCCGCATCCGAGCGATGCAGGAAGAAAAGAAACGTTTGGAACGCGAACTGTCCGACATGCGCAAGCGTCTGGCATCGGGCGGCGCGGGCGGTTCCGACGTGAAAACGGTGAACGGCGTTAAGTTTATCGGACAAATCCTTTCCGACATTCCCGCCAAGGAATTGAAGGGCATGGCGGACGAATTGAAAAAGAAGGTCGGTTCGGGCGTCGTGGCGCTGGTTTGCGCTTCGGAGGGCAAAGTTTCCGTCGTTGTCGGCGTTACGGACGATCTGACGGATAAAATCAACGCGGTCGATCTGGTGCGTGCGGCGTCCGCGGCGGCGGGCGGCAAGGGCGGCGGCGGGCGTCCCGATATGGCTCAGGCGGGCGGTTCCGACGTTACGAAAACGGCGGAAGCTCTGGCGGCGGTTGAACGGGGGCTGGGGGCGTGACCATGACTCCCGAACAGGCAGGGGCTTTTTTAACGATAGACCTGAAAGCGATCGCGGAAAACCGTCGGTCGCTTCAGGCGCATTTGGGGAACGCGACGGAATGCGCCGCCGTATTAAAAGCCGATGCTTACGGATTGGGCGCGGCAGCGGTGGCGAAAGAATTGTATCGCACGGGATGCCGCACGTTTTTTACGGCTTATGCATTTGAAGGAACCGTTGTGCGTTCGGTCGCCCCCGACGCGAAAATATATCTGCTTCACGGCGAATGGGAAGGCGCGGAAACCCTTTGCCTTGAAAACGGTTTGATACCCGTTTTCGGTTCTTTGCGCCAAATTGAAAATTGGGAAGCCTATGCGAAAAAGCTCGGAAAAACTTTGCCGGCGGCTTTGCATGTCGATACGGGGATGAGCCGTTTCGGATTAACGCCCGAAAACGTCGATGCTTTTTGCGCCCGTCCGCCCGAGGGGCTAAAGTTTGAATTGGTAATCAGCCATTTGGCATGCGCTGATGACAAGTCTTCTCCGAAAAATGAAGCGCAGCTTGCCGCTTTTGATGCGGCATGCGCCCGTTTGAAGGAGGCTTTGGGGTATGATTTCAGGCGCAGCCTTGCCGCATCGGACGGCAGCCGCCTGCCCGATTCGCGCTTTTATAAGGACATCGCCCGCCCGGGGATTGCGCTTTACGATAATGCCGTGCGCTTAGACGCCCGCGTTTTGGCCGTTTTTAACGCAAAGGCAGGACAAACGGTCGGTTACGGCGCGACATTCGAATTAAATGAAGACAAAAGACTTGCCGTGCTTTCGATCGGTTATGCGGACGGCTTTCCCCGATCGTTGTCGAATAAGGGCATGGTTGTTTTGTGCGGTCGGAAAGTTCCCGTTCTGGGGCGCGTGTCAATGGATTTGACCGTCGTCGACGCGACGGGCATTCCTTGGGAAGAGTTGCGGGCGGCGCAAACGGCCGAAATTTTTGGCGGAAAGATTCCTTTAAAGGAATTTGCGGCTCTTGCGGGAACGATTGATTATGAAATTTTAACCAATCTCGGCAAGCGGATTTACCGCCGTTATATCAGCGAAGGAGGCGAAGGATGAACGTTTTTGCTCCCGTCGGGCGCGTTTTTTTGAATTTTTTACGGTCAACGGGAAAGTTGGCGCTGTTCACCCTGAATACGGTGTCCCACTGCGTGCGTCCGCCGTTTTATTTCCGCTCGCTGTTTTCCCAAATGATTGAAATCGGCTTTTATTCCCTGCCGGTTGTCGCTTTGACAACGATGTTTTCGGGAATGGTTATTGCGCTGCAAAGCTATTCGGGGTTGTCGGGTTTTTCGTCCGAGGGCGTCGTCGCTTCGGTCGTAGAGTTGACGATCACCCGCGAATTGGGGCCCGTGTTGGCGGCGCTGATGGTCGCGGGGCGCGTCGGCGCGGCAATGGCGGCGGAATTGGGAACGATGCGCGTAACCGAACAAATCGATGCGCTGACGACGTTATCGACGAACCCGTTTAAATATTTGATTGTGCCGCGCGTTTTGGCGGGGACGCTGATGCTGCCCGTTTTGGTGCTGATCGGCGACGTGATCGGCATTTACGGCGGATATTTGATCTGTTATTACAAGCTGGACTTCAACGCGGTGAATTTTCTGCGCAATACCTGGGATTTCATGAAGGCGGTCGATATCGTGTCGGGACTGACGAAAGCGGCGGTCTTCGGCTTTATCGTAACGCTGTTGGGGTGCTATAACGGCTATCATTCGAAGGGCGGCGCGGAAGGCGTCGGCAAAGCGACGACAAACGCGGTCGTTTCGGCTTCCATCCTGATTTTAATCTGCAATTATATGCTGACGGAACTGTTTTTTACGAAATAAGGAGGCTTTGATGGGCGAAGAATTAAAAGTTCAAATGACCGACGTTCACAAAGCGTTCGGCAAAAAAGTCGTTTTGGACGGCGTGGATCTGCAGGTCAAAAAAGGCGAATCGCTGGTTATTATCGGCGGTTCGGGAACGGGCAAGTCGGTTACGATTAAGTGCATCCAAGGGCTTTTGATTCCCGAATCGGGGTCAATCAAAGTTGACGGGCGCGAAATTATCGGGCTGTCCGAAAAGGAAATGGAAGAGGTCAATTCCAAGACGGGAATGCTGTTTCAGGGCGCGGCATTGTTTGACAGTCTGAACATCTGGGAAAACGTGGCGTTCGGCTTGATGGAAGGCAAAAAGATGAAGCGTGCCGAAGCCAAAGAAATCGCCATCGAAAAATTGCGTCAGGTCGGGCTTTCCCCCGACGTAGCGCCGCTGTATCCCGACGAACTGTCGGGCGGCATGAAAAAACGCGTCGGTTTGGCGCGGGCGATTGCGACGAATCCCGAATTGATTTTCTTTGACGAACCGACGACGGGGCTTGACCCGATTATGTCGGACGTCATCAACGATTTGATTCGCAGTTGCGTTTCCGATTTGGGAGCGACATCAATAACGATTACGCACGATATGTCTTCGGTGCGCAAGATCGCCGATAAAGTCGCGATGCTTTATAAGGGAAAAATTATCTGGTACGGGGCGGCGGCGGACATTGACCGTACGGGAAACCCTTATGTCGAACAGTTTATCAACGGCCGTGCGGACGGCCCGATTCGGATGGAAGTGCGTGGCTAAGAATACCTCAAGATTCGTTTGTCAAAACTGCGGCGCCGTTTATCCCCGCTGGGCGGGAAAATGCGAGGCGTGCGGCGAATGGAACACAATCGCGGAGGAAGAAGCTCCCGCCGCCGCAGCGCCGAAAGCGACGGGCGGCAAAGGCGGGCGAAAAATCGAATTTGTCGGTTTAAGCGGCGTCCCCGAAACATCGTTTCGCTTGAAATCCGGCATCTCGGAGCTTGACCGCGTTTGCGGAGGCGGTTTGGTCGCGGGGTCGGTTTTGTTGATCGGCGGCGATCCCGGAATCGGCAAATCAACGCTTTTGTTGCAGGCGACGGGCGCGTTGTCGCGCGTGTGCAATGCGGCGGGAAAACCCGTGCGATGCGTTTACATATCGGGAGAAGAATCCGTTGATCAGGTGCGTTTGCGCGCATCGCGGCTGGGGTTGGCTTCGGCAAATGTCGATCTGGCTTCGGCAACGAATGTCCGCGACATTGTGGCAACGCTGGATTCGGGGGAAGCGCCCGACGTCGTCGTCATCGATTCGATTCAAACAATGTTCGTTGACACGCTGGATTCGGCTCCCGGTACCGTCGGCCAGGTCAGGGCGGGCGGCAACGAACTGATACGGCTGGCGAAACGGCGGGGCTTCGCGTTGTTTCTCGTCGGGCACGTTACCAAAGAAGGCACGTTGGCGGGCCCCCGCGTTTTGGAACATATGGTCGATACCGTTTTATATTTTGAAGGCGACCGCGGTCACCATTTCCGCATTTTGCGCGGCGTTAAAAACCGTTTCGGCGCGACGGACGAAATCGGCGTTTTTGAGATGACCGACAAAGGGTTGGCCGAGGTGCCGAATCCGTCGGCTTTGTTTTTGGCGGAACGTCGGGGCAATATATCGGGGTCTTGCGTGTATGCGGGAATTGAAGGGTCGCGCCCGATGCTGGTCGAAATTCAGGCGTTGGCGGGCATTTCGGGCGGCGGGTCTCCGCGCCGCGCCGTCGTCGGATGGGATTCTTCACGTTTGGCGATGGTGTTGGCGGTTTTGGAAGCCCGTTGCGGCGTGCGTATGTCGGACAAGGACGTTTATCTGAACGTCGCGGGCGGCATCCGTTTGACGGAGCCCGCGGCGGACTTAGCGGTCGCGGCGGCGCTTTTGTCGTCGGTGTCGCAAATTCCCGTTCCCGCAGATATGGTTGTTTTCGGGGAAATCGGCCTGTCGGGCGAGGTTCGCGCCGTGCCTCAGCCGGGATTAAGGTTGAAAGAGGCGGCAAAGCTCGGCTTTGCAAGGGCTTTGATTCCTCCCGCGCGCGTTAATAAAAAATCAGTAAAAGAATCGGATACTGTGTTAAGACTTACCGAAATCGGCCATTTGAAAACGTTGCTTGATATGTTCGGAATGGCTGAAAACAGGCGGGATTCATAATGGAACACCTTACGGGAACGGATATATTTATCATCGCCGTGTTGCTGATATCGGGGCTGTTGTCTTTAAGCCGCGGCTTTGTCAGCGAAATGTTGGGGATCGGATCGTGGTTTTTGGCGACGGTCGCCGGTTTTTATCTGATGCCTTATTTGGCGCCCTACGTTTCCCGTTATATTTCGAATCCTTTGTTTGCAAACCTGGCTTCGGTCGTTGCGGCATCGCTTGTCGCTTTGGTGATTTTGACGCTGATCTGCTCAAAGATTACGATCAAGGTCAAAAAAAGCGTTTTAAATCGTTTGGATCACTTTCTGGGATTGATTTTCGGCCTGTTGCGCGGGCTGATTATTTTGGTACTGCTGTACTTTATCATCCTGACGCTGGCGCCGAAGACCTTGCCGGGCCTGCGCGAAGGCAGCGCGACGATGCCTTATTTGGAAACGGTTACGGAAAACGTTAAGGGACAGTTGCCCGAATCCTTGTTCGACACGCCGACAAAGGCGGAAAAGGATGATGAAAGCGAATTGGACGCTCTGTTTGAAAAATTGAACGGCATGAAACGGGTGAAAGGAACGGCGAAGAAGTCCGCTCCCGTAAAGGATTTGTCAAAGCCCGTCGAATTTGTTCCGTCCGATCCTTTGGCGGAAGAGCCTTTGCCCGAAACGCCCGTCGCGCCCGACGCCGTTCCCGACGAAGGCGACGAGCTGTTCAGGTTGTTGAACGCTCCCGAAGTAAAGGAAGAGCAGGGCGGAACCCCAGAAGGGTACGACAAGCGCGAACGCGAGGATCTTGACCGTTTGATCCTGGAAAGTCTTGACGAAACGGGGAGCGTCGTTCCGTGAAAAGGTTTGTTTTAGCTTTGGACAGTGCTCATGACGCCTGTTCGGCGGCGGTCGTTTCCTTGGACGGAGAAACGGTGTCTTCGGTGTCGGAAGAAATGGAGCGCGGGCAGGCCGAAGCGTTGATCCCGATGGTTCGGGAAGCGATGGAGCGGGCAAAAGCGTCCTTTGACGATCTGGCATATATCGCCGTAACGACGGGGCCGGGATCGTTCACGGGCGTGCGCGTCGGGCTTGCGGCGGCCAGAGGATTGGCTCTGGCGGCGGGGTTGCCCATGGTCGGCGTCAGCGTTTGCGACGCGGCGGCGTTTGATTTTTATGCAACGCATCCCGACGAGCACAGAACTTTGGGCGTTGTTTTGGAAACGAAACGCGACGATTTTTACGTTTGCTTTTTTAAAGACGGCGCGGCCGTATCGGCGCCCGCCGTTGCTTGCGGCGCGGATTTGGCGGCATTGAACGGGATTGTTTTTATCGGCAACGGCGTTCCGCGGCTGATAGAGGAAAACGGGGAAGTGCCGTTCGCGGACATGCCGATGCCGACGGCGGAAACGGCGGCGCTGTTGTCTTTAACGAAAACACCGTCGGAAACGTATCCGCAGCCCTTGTACCTTCGGGAAGCGGAGGTGTCGGGATGCAGGAAATAAAAGAATGCGGCGCGCCGTTCGCCGCAACGTATGCCAGGATTCATTCCGCTTGTTTTAAAAAAGGCTGGAACGAAGCGACGATGCGTCAAATGCTGCTGATGCCCGGAGCGTTCGGGATGATTGCCTATGAGGATTCAAATCCTGCGGGAATCATCATGTATGCCTTCAGTCCGGGTCAGGCGGATATCGTCGCTTTGGGCGTCCTTCCCGAATATCGGGGAAAAAAGGTGTCGGACGCCTTAATGGACGAATCTTTCGGACTGTTGCGGAAAAAAGGCGTTTCGGAAATCTTTTTGGAAGTCGCCGTTGATAACGGTCACGCGATCGGTCTGTACGAAAGACATTCTTTCCGAACCGTCGGGCGTCGCAAAAATTATTATGACCGCGGCGACGAAAAAATCGACGCTTTAGTAATGCGGGCGGACTTATAGTTTTTTTCTTTGATTTTTTGAGGCAGGGCAACGGCTTGCTTGCGGGCTTCCGTCAGAACGAACGCTCCCGCCGACAAAGGCAGATAAGACATAAATTCATCCAGCATGGCGACGTTACGGGTATAAGCGGCGGGCGGCAGAAAAACCGCGCTTTTTTGATATGTAACGTTCAATAAGTTGGCATTCAGCATTTCCGCGGCTTCTTTGGCCGAAAACAGCCTGTTTCGCATCGGCGGCGCGTCGCGGCGGACGCCCCAGAGGCTGTATTTGTTCGGCGTGATGCAGATGACCGAACCGCCGTTCATCAGGATTCTTCGAACCTCTTTTAACAGCATTTCGGGCTGTAACAGGCGTTCCAAAACGTTGACTGCCAAAACGGCATGAAACGACGCGTCGGGAAACGGTAACGACAAGGGGGATACTTTCAATGCCGATCGGGTTTCTTTCGTGTCGGTCGGGTCGGCTTCAATGATGACCTGCGGTTTTTTCCTTTCCAGAACGGAACAAAACGGCGTCGCATATCCTAACGTCAAAATGCGTCGGCCTTCCGCGGACGGCCAGCGGCTTTCGATGAATGCCGACAGCTGCGCGGCGACGCTTCGCCCGCAGCGCGATGCGTAAAAAGCGCCCAACGTACGGTTTTCGTCGTTTTGCAAAGCCTGCCTCCGATAAAAAAGACCGCATCTTAACGAACCTGTTTCAGGGTACATTAAAATGCGGCCAGTTAGAAAGCAGTTTTATCCGGAGTCTTTAGATATTTCTGCTTCTTGATGTTTCCTACCAAAGGAGATCAAAATTATAATTACATATAATTATCCGAATGTATAGTATTATTTTTGAAAAAGATGCACGTCCCGTTGAGGAAACGGGAAAGACAAACCCGCTTTTTCGATTTCCGTTTTGATTTTTTTGTTCATGTCCCATTGAACGTCCCAGAAATCCGCATTGTTCGTCCACGCCCGCATTTCTATGTTAACCGAGCTGTCCGCCAGAGTTTTTAAGAAGATGCGGGGGGCGGGATCCTTTAAAATCCGGGGCTCTTCGTCAATCAGCCGGCGCAGAACGTCAAAGGCCGCGTCAATCGAATCGCCGTAGGAAATGCCGATTTCAATGCTCAGACGGCGGGTCGGATTGTGCGAATAATTTTTTACGGGGGCTCCCCATAAAACGCCGTTCGGCACGGTAACGTTCAAGCCGTCCGCCGTTTCCAAAATCGTTACGAACAGGTTCAATTCCGCGACTTTTCCGCCGACTGAGGGCGTTTCGATATAATCGCCGTTTTTGAAAGGATGCAAAAACAACAAAACGATTCCTGCGGCAATGTTGGACAGCGTATCCTTTAATGCCAGCCCGACGGCGATTCCCGCCGCGCCGAGCAGGGCGAAAATTCCCGTCGTATCGACGCCGAAAACACTTAATACCGCCAATACCGCCGCGCCGTACGCGGAATAGCGGACGACCGTTTTCGTCAACGGCAGGAACGTTTCGTCAAGGGACGGTATCTTGCGGAAGGTCGTTTCCAACGTCCTTCCCGCGATGCGGACGAATATCTCGGCGGCGGCCAAAACGACCAGAGAAACAAGAATTTTTGAAATCGTCGGATGCGCCGACGGCAAATAAAGGTGCAACAGGTCTGACATGTTTTTTCCTCCGTATGAAACCGAACGGATTCAGGATAGGCCTTTTGCGCGGCGAAAGAAACAAAACCTTCGTTTATCTTCTTTTTCGGCGCGCCGCTTTTTTCTTTTGCGCCTTTATTTCCGCCAACCGCTTGCGTTCCAGCTGCATCACGTCGCAAAAATGCGCTTTTTTATCCCATGCAATGCCCGCTTTTTCGCATGTTCTGAGGGCTCTTGCCTTATCCAACGCGGGCAGGAAGAAATTCGCACTTTCTCCCATCAGAAGCAGAAAGCCGATGAACAGGGGCGCCGTCAGGTTTGTTAACAGGCTTTTTGTTTTAATGAAAAGTTCATAACAAAAGAAGGCGCCGATAACATATACGGCCGTTACGAAGATCAAGGCTCCCTTCATCTGGTGTTCGGCGCTTTTTATGTCGGCGAATTCGGGTTCCGACGGATAAAGGCGCATTATTTCGCGGAAGTCCGACGGAGCGGAAATCCACGCCTGCGCCGTCCTGAACCCCAGGCCGAGCAACAGGGCGACGTTTGCGAAAAAAAAGATCCAGCGCAACGCGTTGAGGGAACACGAAGCCGCCTTTTCATACGCGGAGGGTGTTTTCATTCGATTCCTTGATCGTTTTTTAATTTCTTTTTAACCTTTCTTTCGGCCGAAGAAAAGCATAAAACGGCAAAGCGGTAAAAATGCTTGTCGTCGGCTTCGCGTAAGTATATTGTCCAAGTGATTTCAATTTTAGAGGAAACGCTCATGAATCCTTCACAAAAAGAGTTTTTGCTGAATGCGTTTGCATCCTATATCCGTCAAACCTCGATCGCGACGAAGGGCGCCGTTACGGAAGCCTATCGCGACCACCCCGAACTGACGGAAAAATTGCTGGCTTATTTCGTTTCGAAGTTTGATCCCGACAATACGGCGCCGAAAGAAGCTCTTGAAAGAGCCGAGGCGGAGATTTCGGAAAAAATGCCGAAGAATCCTTCGTTGAAAGCCGTTTTTTCCGCTTTGAAAGCGATGGTGCGGACGAACTTTTTCCAAAACGGCAAGGACTACGTTTCTTTCAAATTCATCAGCGGCCGCATCCCCGGTTTGCCGAAACCCGTTCCCATGGCGGAAATTTTTGTTTATTCCGATGCGGTTGACGCGGTTCACCTGCGTTTCGGAAAAATTGCGCGCGGCGGTATCCGCTGGTCGGACCGAAAGGACGATTTCCGCACCGAAATCCTGAGCCTTGTCAAAGCTCAGCAGGTAAAAAACGTCGTCATCGTGCCCGTCGGGTCGAAGGGGGGATTTTTCCCCAAACGTCCGCCCGAAGACGGGGATAAGGCGGCAATCGTCGCGAATGCGGTCGAATGTTATAAAACGTTGATTCGCGGCATGCTGGACATTACGGACAATATCGTCGGCGGACAGGTTGTCCGTCCCGATCGCGTCGTTTGTTATGACGGCGAGGATCCGTATTTGGTCGTCGCCGCGGATAAGGGGACGGCGGAATTTTCCGATTATGCGAACGCCCTGTCGGCCGAATACGGTTTCTGGCTGGGCGACGCTTTTGCTTCGGGCGGTTCCGCCGGCTATAATCATAAAGGCATGGCGATTACCGCGAAAGGATCTTGGGAAAGCGTCAAACGCCATTTCGCCGAGATGGGGCGCGACTGTCAGTCCGAAGACTTTACCTGCGTCGGCGTCGGCAGCATGGCGGGCGACGTGTACGGCAACGCGATGCTGTTATCGCGTCGTATCAAGCTGATTGCCGCGGTCAACCATTCCAACATTTTCATCGATCCGAATCCCGATACGGAGGTTTCGTTTAAGGAGCGCGAACGCCTGTTTAAGGAAGAAGCGGGCTGGAACGCCTACGACCGTTCGCTACTGTCGGCGGGCGGCGCCGTTTACGACCGCAGGGAAAAAAGCGTTTCTTTGTCTGACGAAGCCTGCAAGGCTTTGGGGACGAGCAAAAAGGTCATGACGCCCGACGAACTGGTCAAAACGATTTTGAAGGCGCCCGTTGACCTGTTGTATTTCGGCGGTATCGGGACGTACGTCAAGTCTTCGTCGGAAACTCAGCCCGAAGCCAAGGATGCCGCGAACGCCTCCTGTCGCATTGACGCGAACGAATTGCGCGCCAAAGCGGTGGCCGAAGGGGCAAATCTGGGGCTGACTCAGCGCGCGCGCATCGAATACGCTCTGAACGGCGGCCGTTTGAACACGGATGCCGTTGACAATTCGGGCGGCGTCGATTGCTCCGACCACGAAGTCAACATCAAGATCATGCTGAATGCGGCGATGGCGGAAGGCCGCCTGAGTTTTGAAGCGCGCAACGCGCTTTTGAAGTCAATGACGGACGATGTGGCGGAACTGGTGCTGAAAGACAATTACCAGCAAAACAGGATTATTTCTTATATGTCGCACCGCGGCGCGAAAAGCATACCCGGAAACAAAAAACTGATGGCTCGTTTGGAAAAGTCGGGGCGTTTGGATCGCGCTTTGGAATTTTTGCCGACGGACGCCGAAATGGACGCCCGCTTTGACCGCGGTTTGGGGCTGACCCGTCCCGAATTGTGCGTGTTGATGGCGTATGCAAAAATGGCGCTGTACGACCATATCCTGAACAGCGATTTGCCCGACGATCCCGTTATGGCCGAAGGCGTGCTTTTGTCCTATTTCCCGAAGGCTTTGCGGGAAGGATGGCGCGACGACGCATTGAAACATCCGTTGCGTCGCGAGATCGCATCCACCGTTTTGGCCAATAATATGGTTAACCGCGTCAGCGTCAATTTCGTCGGCAAGATGCGTCAGGAATGTTCGGCTTCGGTCGCCGAAGTCGCAAAGGCGTATCTGGTGACGGCAATGGCGTACGATACGGAAAGCCTGTTTGCGCTGGTTGAAGCCAAGAGCGGAAAAATTTCCGCCGAAGAGGAAGGAAACCTGACCCGCCGGCTGGTGCTGGAAATCGAAAACATGGTGTTGACGCTTTTGCGCCGCGGGTTGGAAGGTTCCGTCAGGGAAGAAGCGCGCATATTGGCCGCCCGTCCCGACGAAAAATTCGCTTCGGTGCGCGAAGCCCTGTCCGTCTGACGTTTTCGTTTCGGATAAGCCCCGACTCGTTGCGAATCGGGGCTTTTCCCGTTTTAAAGAAAGCGTGTCGCATGTTTTGTCATTTTTACGCTTTATTTTCCCGAGGGTTTTTAAACCGTTTAAAGAATCCTTAACGGAATATTTCGGAATTATGGCAAAAATATGGCGAAAAAGGAAACTTCGACTACCCAGAAGCCGTTTTTTGTGGTATATAATTAAGCGTGCAGATCGGGAGGCTCCTCTGCGGAACGAGCTTCCTCTTTTTTTGCGGCAAAATGAATATCAAGTCCGTCTTTAATCGGAAGGGGACGGCCTTTTCTGCCGCTGGAGAGCAACTTTCCGAAAAGATGGGAAATTTGACATGTCGAAAGAAACTTCTTTTTCCGCCGGTGATTTCGTTGTTTACCCGGCGCACGGCGTCGGCAAAGTTTTAAGCATAACGAAGGACACGGTCGCCGGGCAGGAATTGGAACTGATCGCCGTTCATTTTGACAAAGACCGCATGACCCTGCGCGTTCCCATGGTCAAGGCGAAAAATTCGGGACTGCGCAAACTGTCGAACCGAAGCGTTATGGACACGGCGCTGGAAACTCTGAAAAGCAAATCCAAGGTTAAGCGCACGATGTGGAGCCGCCGCGCTCAGGAATACGAAGCAAAAATCAATTCGGGCGATCCGATTTCGATCGCCGAGGTCGTTCGCGACCTGTACCGCTCCCAATCTCAATCCGACCAGTCGTACAGCGAACGCCAGATCTACGAGCAGGCTCTGGATCGTTTGGCGAACGAGCTGGCGGCTTTGGAAAAAACGAATACGCAGGATGCGACGACGAAATTGTGCGGCATTCTGCAGCTTGCCGGCTGACAACGTTTTTTACGGCAAAAGCGGCCCGTTTCGGGCCGCTTTTTTTGTCGTCCGAAAAAATGCGCGGCAAAACGGCGCTTTTTTAAAGCAGGCAAACGTTAAGTCCGAAAAAATTACCGTATAAATGTTTAAACGAAGCGTTTCGCGCGTCGCGCCGTATCGGGACGCCCTTTGACGGGAAAACGCGCGTTTTGCGGCAAGTTGTTTTCGGCTTAGGCATTAAGTTCGGACAGCTTTTGTTTCAGCATCAAAAAGTCCCGCCAAGCCATCTTTTTTTGAGCGGGCGTACGCAACAAAAAGGCGGGATGGAAAGATGCCAAAGCGGGAAGGCTGAATTCTTCGTCCGAATAGACCGTCCATTTGCCGCGGGCTCTGGTGATGCCCTGCGTTACGCCCGTCAGTGCGGAAACGGCGCTGCCCCCGAGCATCAACAGAATTTTCGGGCGCACCAAAACGATATGGCGGCGGATGAAAGGCACGAACAGGGCGACTTCTTCTTCGGACGGTTTGCGGTTGGCGGGCGGGTGCCAGGGCAGAATGTTGGAAATATAAACCTTTGTGCGGTCAAGCCCGATCGAGGCCAACATCTTGTCCAATAACTGTCCGCTGACGCCGACAAAAGGGATGCCCTGGCGGTCTTCTTCCGTGCCGGGCGCTTCGCCGACGATCATGACTTCCGGGTTTTCAACGCCTGCGCCGAAGACCATATGCGATGCGGAAGCCTTCAGGGAACATCCGTCAAAATTTTCCATGATTTTTTTCAGCTCTTCCAACGTCGAAGCGCCGCGCGCCAGCGCGCGCGTTCCGGCATCCGCGACCGTCGGCCGCGGAGCGGGCGGCAGGGGGGCGGCGCTGAAAAGCATCGGTTCGGGCGAAGGTCGGACGGCGGGAAGAACGGGTTCGGCCTTTTTTTCCGACGCGACGAAACGGTCAACGGGGTCTTGCGCCGTTGCTTCGTCCGCGCCGGCCGTCTGATACCATTCCAGCATTGCCAAAGGGTCTAAAGAATCTCCGCTCATGGCAGACACGGTAACATATTTTGATGCCGAGTGAAATTTTTTAACGGCCGTTGAAAAAAATTTGTTATTCGGAGAACAAAAAGGGTATGCTAATAAAGGATTTGTTTGTTTGTCGGCTTTTGAGAAAAACGAATGAGCATAAGGTTGAACGCATTTTTGCTGTCGCTTTTTGTCTTGGCCGCCTGTGTCCCTGAAAACACGGCGGGCAGCGCGGCTTTTGACAAAACGGCGCGCGAAGCTGTTCCCGAAGAGGAAAAAACGGACGCGGCGGAGCTTTCCTTTTCCGCGGACGCCGTCGGTCCGTACGTTCAATATTTACAGGCTCGTCAGGAAGGCGATTATAAAAAGGCGATCGATTTTTTATCCGAAACGGTTAAGGCCGATCCGAACAATGCGGCTTTGGTTTCGGAAATGCTGTCCCTTTTGGCGCTGGAGGGGCGTACCGCCGAAGCGATGCCCTATGCCGAAGCCGAATTGAAAAACGACCCTTCGTCGTTGCTGGCGTCTTTGGTCGTCATCGTTCAAAACGTCAAAAAGGAAAAATACGCCGATGCGCTGGCGGTTTTGAAGGATTTCCCGAATAAGAAGGAAAACGCGTTTTTGGTGCCCTTGCTGGAGGCGTGGGTTTATGCGGGCATGAACCGCCCCGAAAAGGCGATGGAAACTCTTGAGGCCGTAAACGGCCGCGGTACGGAAGCCCTTTACGTTTTTCACAAAGCGCTGATGAGCGATATGCTCGGCGACGCGGAGGGCGCCGAAGAAAGCTACGAGCAATTATTGCAGGAACCCGGGGGGCTGTCGCTCCGCGCCGCACAGACATACGGCAATTTTCTGTTGAGGCGCAAGGATCTGAAAAAATTTGCCGTTTTAATGGACGCCTATAAAAAAACCAGCCGCTCCTATACTCTGACCGACGAAAGGTTCTTTACGGCGGGAGAATCTCCGGACGCCGCATCCGTGCCGATGAGCGTTCCGACGGCTCAGGCCGGGATGGCCGAAGCTTTTTTCGACGTGTCCAGCAGTCTGTCGGGAAAGGGCGGTTCCGAAAGCGCACTTTTCTTTATTCGTTTCGCGCTTTATCTGGATCCGAAACTGTCCTTGGGGCGCGTTCTGTTGGGCGAGCTTTTGGAAACGCAGGGCAGAACCGCCGAAGCGGCGGCGCTTTACGAAAGCGATCCCGAAGATTCCGAAACGTATTACGCCAGCCGCATGCGTTTGGCGTTGCTTCAGGCGCAACAGAAACAAATAGAAAAAGCCGAAAAGACTCTGGAGGATTTGGCGTCAAAGCGCGATGATCTGCCTTTGCCGTGGATTGAGGCAGGCGACATTCTTTTGACGGACAAACAGTATAAGGAAGCGGCGAAAGCTTATACGAAAGCGATTCAAAAAATTCCGTTCCCTCAAAAACAGCATTGGACACTGTTTTACAGCCGCGGAGTCGCGTATGAGCGCAGCGGCCGTCCCAAAGCCGCCGAACAGGATCTGATACGGGCGTTGCTTTTAAGCCCCGATCAGCCGTTGGCTCTGAATTATTTGGGGTATTTTTGGCTGGAACAGGGAAAGAACGTCAAAAAAGCCAAAATCATGCTGGAACGCGCCGCGCTTAAAGCGCCGAACGAGGGGTTTATCGCGGACAGTCTGGGGTGGGCCTATTATATTCTCAAAGATTATAAACGTTCCGTTCCCGTATTGGAAACGGCCGTTTCCCTTGATCCCGGCAGCGCCGTCATCAACGACCATTTGGGCGATGCCTATTGGCGCAGCGGGCGCAAGCGTGAAGCGCGTTATCAGTGGCGCAAGGCCTTGGATGTGAACGACGACTTTATGCCGGGCGACCGCGAGCGGACGGAAGCGAAACTGGAAAAAGGTTTGGACGCGGTGGGCGACAAGGTCGTGTTCGCCGATCGGGACGACGGCGTGAAAACGGCGGCCGACGGAACGAACGCTCTGGTTAAAAAGGAAAAATAAGCATGCGTTTTCGGGCGGCGGCTCCGGCGAAAGTCAATTTGTATCTGCATGTCGTCGGAAAACGTCCCGACGGGTATCATTCGCTTGACAGCCTGTTCGCCTTTACGGAATACGGCGACGTCGCGGAGGCTTTTCCGTCGGACGGCCTTTCCTTGGAAATTAAGGGCCCTTTTGCCGCCGGACTGCCGTCGTCCGCCGATAACATCGTGATAAAAGCCGCATTGAAGTTGGCGGAGGCCGCGGGAATCGAACCGAAGGCCCGAATCGTCCTGCAAAAAAATTTGCCGATAGCTTCGGGAATCGGCGGCGGGTCGTCGGACGCTGCGGCGACTCTGACGGTTCTGCAAAAATTATGGGGATGTCCCCTGTCCGCCGAACGTTTGTCGGCGCTGGCTCTTTCTCTCGGCGCGGACGTTCCCTCGTGCCTGAACGCTTGCCCCGTGCACGTTTCCGGGGTCGGCGAAATTCTTGATACCGTTCCCGGCGTCCCCCGCATGCCGATTCTGCTGGTTAATCCGAATAAACCCGTCGCGACTCCGTCGGTGTTTAAAGAACGTTCGGGCGCCTTTTCCGCGCCCGCTCCGCTGTCGGATGAGGATTTTCTGCCCGAAAATTTCATTCCCGCTCTGAAAAAGCGTCGCAACGATCTGACGGAAAGCGCCCTGAAGGTTGAACCCGAAATAAAAAAAGTCTTGGATGCCTTGGAAAAATGTGAGTTTTCAATCCTTTCCCGGATGTCGGGCAGCGGCGGGACGTGTTTCGCGCTGTTTGAGGATGAAGCATTGATGCGCGAAGCCAAAGCCGTTCTTGAAAAAAAATATCCGTCGTGGTGGCTTCGGGACACGTTTTTTTTATAAAAAATCCGCTTGTTAAATAAATTATACTTATGTATAAAAAAGTCGGTTTATCCCTTTGCGGAAGGGGAACTGTATGCGTAAAACTCCATCGGGGGGAAATCGAATGTTTGTGAATCGTCGTGTTTTATCCGTTTTTGCCTTGGTCTTTTCGGCTCTCGTGGTTCTGAACGGCTGTCAGAAAAAGAAAGAAGCGGCCGCTCCCGTCGCCGCAAAGCCGCATGTTACGACCACTGCCGCCGTGAAAAGCGGTTATGTCGAACGTTTTGATTTTCCGGGACGCGTCGATGCGGTCGATTCCGTCACCTTAAAGGCGCGCGTCGCAGGATTTCTGAAGGATCGCCTGTTCGAAGAAGGCGATGTCGTCAAAAAAGGCCAGTTGCTGTTCACGTTGGAACGCGAGCCGTTTGAAGCCGAGGTCGCCCAAGCCTCCGCCGATTTGGCAAAAGCCCGCGCCGATGCCAAAAACGCCAAACTGAATTTGGACCGCGCTTTGGAATTGCGCAAAACCGGCAACATCTCGCAGTCGAGCGTTGATACCCGCGAGGCCGAGGACAGCGTTGCCAAGGCTCAGGTTTTGCAGGCTCAGGCCGCTTTGAATCTGGCAAAGATCAATTTAGGCTATACGAGCGTTAAGGCGCCGTTCTCCGGAAAGATCGGTTTGGCGGCGTTTTCCGCCGGCGAATATCTGCCCGTGAACACGACGCTTGCGGAAATGGTGACAATTGACCCGATGAACGTCATCTTTTCCATCAGCGAAAAGGAAATGCTTTCCCTGCAGGAAGCAGGCATTCTGAAAGCGACCGATAACCTGTCCATTTCTTTGAAAATGGCTGACGGTTCGATCTACCGTTACGGCGGGGAAATCAATTTCACCGACGTTGTCGTCAGCGACAATACCGATACGCTGACCCTGCGCGCGGGCTTTCCCAATCCGGCGCAACAGCTGATATCGGGACAGTTCGTTACCGTAATTCTGGAATACGAATCCCCCGTTGAAAAGATCGTTATTCCTCAGGCGGCGTTAATGTCCGCGCCGACGGGCAAATATGTCTATACGGTCGATTCTCAGAATAAAATCGTGAATCGCCCCGTTACTCTCGGAACCGAACAGGGAAAGGACATCGTTGTTCTTGACGGCTTGGAGGAAGGCGAGCGCGTGGTTACGGACGGTCTGCAAAAGGTGCGCCCCGGACAAGAAGTCGTCGTTGATGCTCCCGCCGCGGCGGCCAAAGCAAAAGTTAAGGCTGCCAAGACAAGCAAGAAAAAATAAGGGGAAAGCGAATGTTCTCTAAAATTTTCATTTCGCGCCCGCGTTTGGCGATCGTGGTTTCGCTGGTTATTTTGATTGCCGGCCTGATTTCGATCACGACCATTCCCGTGGCGCAGCTGCCCGACGTGGTTCCTCCTTCCGTTTCCGTTTCCGCCACCTATCCCGGCGCGAGCGCCGAAGTTATCGAGCAAACGGTGGCTCAGGTCATCGAATCGCAGGTCAACGGCGTCGATAACATGCTGTACATGGAATCCAGCAGCGCGAACAACGGGACGTATTCTTTGCGCGTTACGTTCCTGTTGGGAACGGATCCCGACATGAATACGGTTAACGTGCAAAACCGCGTGAACCAGATTACGACAAAGCTGCCGACCGAAGTTCAGCAACAGGGCGTTACCGTTAAAAAGAATACGACGTCAATGCTGATGGCGTTTTCTTTGTATTCGCCGGACGGCACGCGAAACAACGACTATCTGGCCAATTACATGAACTCTCACGTCAAGGACGTTTTGGCGCGCGTTCCCGGTGTTGGCGAAGTCAATACCTTCGGCGATACGGACTACAGTATGCGCGTATGGCTGAATGCCGAGCGTTTGTCCAATCTGGGGCTGACGAATCAGGACGTCATTTCGGCGATCGCTTCGCAAAACATTCAACCTGCGGTCGGTTCCGTCGGCGCTTCGCCCGCGCCCGCCGATCAGCAGTTGGAATTTTCCCTGAAAACGGCGGGTCGTCTGAGCACGCCCGAAGAATTCGGGAACATCGTCCTGCGTTCGGATGAAAACGGCGGATTGCTCCGTTTAAAGGATATCGCCGAAATTAAGTTGGGCGCGACGTCTTATTCCGGAACGGCCTTCTTTAACGGCAACGTTTCTTCGGGCGCGATGATCAACCTGGGACCCGGCGCAAACGCGATGTCCGTGGCGACAAAAGTCAAAGCCGAACTTGAAAGAATGAAACAGTTCTTCCCCGACGGAGTTGACTACGCGATCGTTTTCGATACGACGGTTTTCATTAACGCAACCGTTGATGAAGTCGTTCATACGATCTTTGAAGCCTTCATCCTGGTTTTGCTGACGGTTTACCTGTCCTTGGGGACGTGGCGCGCAACGCTGATTCCTGCGGTTGCCGTTCCCGTATCCCTGATCGGAACGTTCATTTTTATGGGTCCGTTCGGGATTTCGGCGAATACGATTTCTTTGCTCTCCATCGTTTTGGTTATCGGTATCGTGGTTGACGATGCGATCATGGTCGTGGAAAACGTGGAACGCGTTATTTCGGAAGAACCCGATATGTCGATTCCGGATTGCGTGGCCAAGGCAATGAGTCAGATTACGGCGCCGATTATCGCGATTACGCTGGTTATTTTGTCCGTGTTCGTGCCTGTTGCCTTTATTCCCGGCATTACGGGGCAGTTGTATAAGCAATTCGCGATCACCGTGTCGTGTTCAATGATGATTTCCGCGTTGAACGCTTTGACTTTGAGTCCCGCGCTCTGCGCCGTTTTGTTGCGTCACGAAGAAAAGCCGACGCGCGGTTTGGTGCCGTGGTGTATGGCTCAGATTAACCGCGGCAGGGATCTTTATACGAATGCGGTCAGGCGTTTGGTTCGTCACGCGTCGTTGTCCATCCTGATTATCATCGGCGTTATTGCGGCGGCTTTGGGGCTCAACAAAATTACGCCCGCGGGCTTCCTGCCCGACGAAGATCAGGGCGTGTTCATGGTTGACGTCCAACTGCCCGAAGGCGCTTCGCAGGACAGAACGAAAGAGATCTTGCGCGAAGTCTATGACATTACGAAAACCCATCCCGCCGTTGATAAGGTGATGATGGTTTCGGGGCACAGCCTGATCGCGGGCGACGGTTCAAACTTGGGCATGATGATTGCCGGTTTGAAACCCTATGAAGTTCGTCGCGACGAATCCATGCAGGTCGCGGCGATCGTTGCGAACCTGTATCCGAAATATTCGCAGATTCAAGGAGCATTGATTCGTCCGTTCAACGTTCCCGCCATTCCGGGTATCGGTTTGGCGAACGGCTTTGACTATCGTTTGCAAAACGCGGGCGGCGACACGCCGCAACAGATGGAAGAAGTCATGAATAAGCTGTTGGATGCGGCGAACAAAGATCCGAAGCTGAACATGGTGTACAGCTCGTTCAATACGTCAAACCCGCAGCTGTTCGTAGATCTGGATCGCGTTAAGGCTCAGATTCTGGGCGTTAACATTCAGGACGTTTACGCTCAAATGCAATCGATGCTGGGGTATTATTACGTCAACGACTTCATCCTGGGCGGAAAGGTCTATGAGGTGAACGTACAGGGACGCGAAGACGACCGCAGTTCGCAGGAAGACATCTTTAAGCTTTATGTCCGCAACGATAAGGGCGGTATGGTGCCCCTGCGTTCTTTGCTGACGATCAAGCCCATTTTGGGACCGCAGGTTTTGACCCGTTACAACAATATGTTGACGGTTAAGATCAACGGCTCGGGCGCGGAGGGTGTCAGCTCGACGGACGCGATGACGGAAATGGAGCGCATCTCAAGGGAAGTCCTGCCCAAGGGGTACGAATATGAATGGACGGGTATGTCTCTTCAGGAACGCGAGGCGGCGGGACAAACGGCGTCCATCCTGGTTTTGGCTTTCCTGTTCGCTTATCTGTTCCTGGTGGCTTTGTATGAAAGCTGGATGATTCCCATTCCCGTTTTGCTGTCGGTTTCCGTCGGCCTGTTGGGGGCTCTGGTGTTCATTTATACCTTCGGGCTTGTCAACAATATTTACGCTCAGATCGGGTTCATTTTGTTGATCGCCCAAGCGTCAAAGAACGCGATTTTGATCGTTGAGTTCGCAAAAGACCTTCGCGAAGAGGGGCTGTCGCCCGAAGAAGCGGCGACGGAAGCGGCTCACTTGCGTTTCCGCGCGGTCATGATGACGGCCATCTCCTTCATCTTGGGCTTGCTTCCGCTGGTCGTCGCTTCGGGTGCGGGCGCCATGGCGCGCCGTTCAATCGGTACGACGGTGTTCGGCGGCATGATCGTCGCAACGGCGTTCGGTATCTTTGTCATTCCGATGCTGTTCGTGGTCTTTGTCCGTCGTCGCGAAAAGTTCCATTCGAAACGCCGGCAGAAAAAAGAGATATATGAAAGCAAGCGCGCGGGCAAACAGTTGCTTTAAGCGCAAACGGGGAAAGGCGGACGCGGTTCCGCCTTTCTTTTTGGGCGAAACGCATAAAAAAAAGAGGCGCCGTGCGCGCCCCTGTGTCAAAATATAAGTTCTGGTGCGGAAGGCGGGACTCGAACCCGCACGAGGACAAGCCTCAACAGATTTTAAGTCTGTTGTGTCTACCATTCCACCACATCCGCGCCGGAACAAATATCTGTTTACCATAAGGGATGCCGAAATGAAAAGGATGATTTTATTTTTGGGGCTGATTTTTTTAAGCGCGTGCGCCCGTTCGGGCGGAAATTTAAAAAAGGCGGCGTGTTCGGCTCCTTTGTGGGAAAAACGGTATGTTTTGGATTTTGAATACGGCAGCGTTCTGTTGAGCGAACGGGGAGCCGCCGAAGTGCGCAAGATCGCGTATGAAGCGAAATACGCGAACGCGGACGTTTGCGTCGTCGGCTATGAAAGCTATAAGGGAACGGCCTCAAACGCGGCGCGCGAAGCATTCAGTCGCGCTTTGAATACGGCGGAAGTCTTTTTGGAGGTCGGCGTCAAACCCGAAAAAATATTCGTTGATATGGAACCCCGCCCGTCCTTGCCCGTTTTGGCTCGGCCTGAAACGGCGGCACAGGAGAACAGGCAGGCGGAAATACGAATTAAAAAATGAGGCTTTCGGGATCGGATTGAATGAAAAGCGCTTTTCCCGTATCGGAGACGTTCGGGAAAATAAACTGATTTTCGCGGCCGAACGTCTGTAAGTTTTTTTAAAGGAGCGCTTTTTACGAAATATAAAGACGATCTGCTCAACGCCGTTTTGCAGATTGGCGGATATGGACTTGTGCCGATACGGACGCCGCTCCGATACTTTTTATCGGCGCAAAATCCGTCTTTTCATTCAGGGCGTGAAACGGCGGAAAACCGTAATTTTAACCAAGAACAAACAGAAAATAAGACCACGCGGGTTTTGTACGGGAATAGCGACGTTTTTTAGGCAAAAACGGCAATTTGCGATAAATAAAAAAAGCCTTGCAACCCGTAGGAAACAAGGCTTTAATATTGGTCGGAGTGATAGGATTTGAACCTACGACCCCTACGTCCCGAACGTAGTGCTCTACCAAGCTGAGCTACACTCCGAAGGTAACAAGAAGGCTTATAACGCGATATTTGCTTTCCTGCAAGAGGCTTTTGAGTTTTTTTTATTTTTTAGGATGTTTGCCGTGAAAAAAAAGGTTTTTTTAGGTGCGGGGATCGTTCTGACGGCCGCGGTCGTCCTGTTTGTTTTGTTTGTCGGAAACGAAGAAGGCGAAAAGGTTCCTTCTTTTGTCGCATCCGAAACGCGAACGGCGACTCCTGCCGCAGAAACGCGAACGGTTGAGGAAAAGCGGGAAGTTCCCGATACCGCGGTCAAACCGTTTTTCGACATCGTCCGAGTCGAACCCGACGGAACCATGGTCGCGGCGGGCAGAGGCGTTCCGAACGATACTTTGACGCTGATGGACGGCGATGCCGTTTTGGCGCGGATCAGCGTCGATGATCGCGGAGAATGGGTCTATATCCCCGAAGAGCCTTTGATCGTCGGCACGCACGAGATGTGGTTGAAAAACGATGCGGTTAAAGCGCGCGAAGAAGCGGAGATCGTTGTCGTTACCGTTCCCGAAACGCAAAAAACGGACGATACGATCGCCGTTTTGGTGTCTTCGGATGCCGAAGACGTAAAGGTTTTGCAGGGACCCGAAGCGGACGAATCCGCCTTTGTCGGCATCAGCTCCGCGAACTATAACGGAAAAGCTTTCGTCATCCGCGGGACGATGCGGAGCGGCGGAAAAGTCAATCTGTACGCCGACAACGTTTATTTGGGATCTGCGACGTCGGACGAAGAAGGGAATTGGTCCTTCAAATCGTTAAGAAAGATGGAAAACGGCCGCACATATACGATTCGCGCCGATAAAACGGACGAAAACGGCAAAGTAACCGCCCGTTCCGAAGTGCCGTTTTCGGTTGCGGGCGGGGCGGATACGTCAAAGCAGCGCCGCATCCGGATTGTCAAGGGCGACAATCTGTGGACGATTGCCAAGCATTTGTACGGATCGGGTTTCGCTTACGTTACGATTTATCGGGCGAATAAAAATCAGATCAGGGATCCCGACCTGATCTATCCGAATCAGGTGTTTGTCCTGCCGAAGAAAGCGGAAAAATAAAGGGCTGAAAGAAAAAATGCTTTTAAGCGGTGCGGGAATCGCTTAAAACAAAAGAAAACTAATTTTAGGAGGTTTTTTATGTCCCGTGTCGATTTGTCCTGGCGCCGTTACGTCCTGCCCCCGATCCATACGGAGGGATGGCGTTTCGTCGGCATTTTCGCCGCCGTTACGATGCTGTTGTGGATGCTGTGCCGCCCGCTCGGCGTTTTGGGGGTCGTTCTGACGGTTTGGTGTTACTATTTCTTCCGCGACCCCGAACGCGTTACGCCGAAGGGCGATAATTTCGTTGTCAGCCCGGCCGACGGCATTGTCAGCAAAATCTCCGAAGAGGTTCCTCCCGAAGAATTGGAGCTGGGAACCGAGCCGATGACCAAAATCAGCGTTTTCATGAGCGTTTTCAATGTTCACGTTAACCGCGCGCCCATGAGCGGCAAGATCACAAAGATCGCCTATCGCCCCGGCGCGTTCGTTGACGTGTCCTTGGATAAGGAAAGCGAAAACAACGAACGCAACCAGCTGGCCATGGAAACGGTAACGGGACATAAGATTGCGTTTGTTCAGGTCGCCGGATTGGTCGCCCGCCGTATTTTGTGCCAGGTCGAGGAAGGCCGCGAATTAAAGGCCGGCGAGCGTTTCGGGCTGATTCGCTTCGGCAGCCGTTTGGACGTTTATTTGCCTAAAGAAATCGCGCCCGCGGTCGTTGAAGGCCAGATCGCCGTTGCGGGCGAAACAATCCTTGCGGACGTTTCCGTGAAGGGCAAAGGACGTGAAGGAGTCGTGTCGTAATGTTAAAAAGTCCCCGTCAGCGGATCAAAGATCTGCCGTTAAACCGTATCGCGCCGAATTTGGTAACGCTTTTCGCGTTATCCTCGGGCGTTACGTCGATTCGTTTCGCTATGGAAGGGCGCTTTCAATTGGCGGTGTTTGCCATATTGATGGCGGCGGTTTTTGACGCTTTGGACGGGCGCGTCGCCCGCATGCTGAAGGGCACTTCCGACTTCGGCGCCGAATTGGATTCCCTGTCCGATGTCGTTTGCTTCGGCGTCGCTCCGGGGTTGCTGATGTATTTCTGGGGCTTGGGAACGACTTCTCCCGTCGGTTGGATCTTCGCCCTTTTGGTTCCCATCTGTTGCGCGTTGCGCTTGGCGCGTTTCAATATCATGCTGGATGACGATCCCCTGCCGAATTACTGGAAGCATTTCTTTGTCGGTTTGCCCGCTCCGGGCGGTGCATTGGTCGCGCTGACGCCGATTATGTTGCATTCTTATTTCGGAGCCGCTTTCATGCGTTCGGGATGGTTCGTCGAGCTGTTCCTGTTCATCAGCGCGTTTTTGATGGCGTCGCGTTTGCCGACCGTTTCTTTGAAAAAATTCCGCATTCCCGTTCGTTTCGTCATTCCCGTGTTGATGTGCGCGGGGTTGTTTGCGGGGGCTTTGGTTTATGAACCGTGGCTGACCGTCGGCGTCGTCAGCGTTTTGTATTTATTGAGCGTGCCTTTGTGCTCTTATATTTTCCTGCGCCTGAAAGCGAAGGAAGAAGGCGTCGTTTCGGAAAAGGCCGAAGAAACGAAGGCTTGATTCCGTTTCGAATTTTTGCCGTCGTCGGGGATTCTTCGTCCCCGACGGCTTTTTTATTAAAGAGGTAACGGCTTTGTTTGATATTGATGCCTGGACCGCGGAATTTTGCGAAAGATTAGATCAAACGTTCGGAAACAGGGTTTTGTTCGTCGGCTTGCAGGGCAGTTTTAAGCGCGGCGAAGCGACGGAAAACAGCGATATCGACATGGTTGTCATTTTGGACGTTTTACGCTCTGATGACATGCGCGTTTACAGGCGCTTGGTACGGACGATGCCTTTTTCCGAAAAGGCGTACGGATTTGTATGCGGGCGCGCCGTTTTTGAAAAATGGCCGCGCTTTGACGTGTTGCAACTGTATTTTGATACAAAGCCCCTGAAAGGGGATTTGAACGCCTTTGTCGCCCCGTTTGAAGAGAAAGAAATTCGCGAGGCCGTCGTTTTCGGCGCTTCCGCTCTATATCATGCCGCAGTTCATTCTTTAATTTTCGACGCGGATTTGTCCGCGTCCGCCGCCGCTTTGCGTAAAGCGGCCTTTTTCGTGATGAGAGCCAAGCATTACGCGGATACGGGCGTTTGGCCCGAAACCAAAACGGCCGCCCTGCGCGAAGCGGACGAAAGGGAACGGGCATTTTTATCTTCGGACGCTTCGCCCGAAACGGCGCTGAACGCTTTGACCGAATGGAGCGGCAGACTGATCGCTCAATCGCGCGGCAAGTCTTTATAAGCCGATTCGATTTCGTTTTGCAGACGATCGATAAATTCGCGTTTGGGCAAGCCTTTGGGCATCGGAGGCAGGATTTTTACGGTAATCGTTCCCGGCTGTTTAACGAAAGCTTTTCTTTTCCAGAATTCTCCCGAATTTAAAACGACGGGAATGACGGGAACATCGCATTGTTCATAGAGCAATCCGACGCCGGGATTATATTTTACGGTTGTTCCGGGCGCCGTTCTGGTTCCTTCGGGGAAAATAACGACGGGATACCCCTCTTTTAAACGTTTTTGAGCGCCTTCCAATATGGAGCGCATGGCTTTCATTCCCGACGATCTGTCAATGGGGATACATCCCGTCAACAGTAAATTCCATCCGAACAAAGGCAACCAAAGCAACTCTTTTTTCAATACAAAGACGGGGCGCGGGAAAATAGCGTGATACGCGATCGTTTCAAAGGCGGACTGATGCTTTGAAGCAATAATAAAGGCGGAATTGTCGGGTAAATTTTCAATGCCTTCGACACGATAAGAAAGACCGACAAAAAAGCGCATGGCTTTCATTGTGCCGACTGCCCAAAAGCGGGCGTTCGCCAAAGCGATCCGCCGGGGGAAGGGCGCTAACAGGCATCCGATGACGGACAAGAACAGGGTCCATGAAAAATAAAACAGGTTAAACAGGAAAGAACGGATATATCTCATAGGCACTCACTCGTCTTCAGAAATGGTTTTGTCGGGAAAGAAGGGCAACAGGTGCCGCAGGGACACCAGCAGGAATTTGTTGTATTCGGAAATCAGCAAAGCCGCCGTTCCGGGATATTTCCACCATTCGTCATGCTTGAAATTTGCGGGAAAAACGGGATGAGGAATGATCGTCGCGTCAGGCATGGCGTTTTTGAATTCCGATAAACTTCGGGGCATGTGATAGGCGGCGGTGACCAGGCGCAACGACGAAAAACCGTTTTTTTCCATCCAATTCCTGCTTTCCAGAGCGTTTTCCCAAGTGTCGGCGGCAACATGTCCCAGAGTGATTTTGTCGGCAATGTCGTCGGGCAATGTTTCGATTGTTCGGGACAACAGGTTCCAATCGACGGCGCGGTTGACTCCCGAAATCAACAGTTTTTCGGCTTTTCCCCGTTTTAACAGTTCGGTACCCGTGGCGACGCGATCCGTTCCGCCCGTTAAGGCAATGATGGCGTCCGTCCGCGTTTCATCGTCTTTTGCCGTTGAACGGACGCGGCTTGCAAAAGAAAACAGCCCTGCGCCCCATATCAGGGCGGCGAGGATTCCTGCGACGGCGAATTTTTTCGATTTGATTTTCACGGCAGTCGCCTTAAAGTCTTTTGTACCGTCCAATATGCCGTCAGAGTCGATAAAATGACGGCGAAAACGGGAATCAGGGAAAGCTACCTCCATGACCATACGTCGAATTCCGCTTCGGAAAGCAACCCGCCCCGTATTCCTTCGGCCAAAGACGATACCATGAAGATGACGGGCAATACAAAGCCGAAACCGACGGCGGCGCCCAAAAAAGACAGGAGAGCGATGCGGCGGGCGTACTGGCGGGCAATGTAATCGTCATGCGCGCCGATCAAATGCAACAATTCAATAATGGGGCGGTGAACGGCAAGCCCCGAACAGGTTACATAAATTACGATGACGGACGTCGTTGCGATAACCAAAGCCAAAAGCGTCGAAGCCAAAAGGCTTAGCGTCTGAGCCAGCTTCACCAGCTTTCCGAGCCACAGCTTGTGCACGTCAAGCGAAGCGTTCGGCGCCCGTTCGGCCAGCACGGTTTTCAGTTTATCCAAATCAACGTGCGTATCGGGGATCAGCCGAACGTCAATCAATCGCGGCATGGGCAGGTCGTCAAGCAAAAAAGAATCGCCCAGCCACGGCCTCAGCAAGTCTTTCAACTGGCTGTCGGTCAGGACGTTCGCAGAAGCGACGCCTTCCGTTTTGCGAAGAACCGACAGAACTTCGTCCGTTTCCAATTGCGTTTTTTTAATGTTGATGCGTCCGTTTTCTTCCAGAGGCAGGATCTGGACGGTCAGCGAACCCGATATGGAACGGCTCCACCGTCCCAGCATGGAATTCAAAGACAGCGCCCCCGCGGTCGTCAATCCCGCAAAAAACACCATCAGCATAACCATCCACGGCAAAAACCATGCCGAAGTGTCCGTCGTAAAAGGCAGATCGCTTGTTTTTCTAAACACGCCGTTCCTCCCGTTGCAGACGGGTTGAAACATTCGGCGCATATCCTGCGGGATAAAGGGTCAGCCTGCCGTTCGAAAGGTGCATTCTGGGATAGGGGAAAGTGCGGATCAGGCCTTCGTTGTGCGTCGCGATGATGACCGTCGTTCCGCGGCGGTTCAGCTCGACGAACAAACGCAACAGCCGCGCTGCCGTCCTGTCGTCCATATTTCCCGTCGGTTCGTCCGCAACCAATATTTGGGGACGGTTGATAACGGCGCGCGCGATGGCGACGCTTTGCTTTTGTCCGCCCGACAGCGTCGGCGGCCTGGCATTCAGATGCGACGCCAACCCCGTCCAGGTCAGCAGTTCGACGACGCGCTTTTTCACTTCGTTTTCGGACAAGCCTGCGATTCTCAGGGGTAAAGCGACGTTGTCCAAAGCGGACAAATGATCCAGCAGGCGGAAATCCTGAAAGACGACGCCGATTTTTCCCCTGATTTCGGGCAGAGCCGCGCGCGGCAAATTTTGGATTGATTTTCCGAACATGCGGATGTGCCCCCGCGTCGGGCGTCGGGACAGGTACATCAGGCTTAACAAGGAGCTTTTGCCCGCGCCGCTTTCCCCCGTCAGGAAATAAAACGATCCCGAAGGCAGGGAAAACGTAACGTCTTTGAGCACCTCGGGTCCTTGCCCGTAGCGCAGGCCGACGCCGTCGAATTCTATGACGTTTGACGCATTCACCCGATTTTCTCCCCAAATGAAAAAAGGCGTAAAGTATATAAACACAGATTATCCGCAAAGTTAATCTTTTATATGTAAATTTCGGGCATATTATAGAAGGGTATCCCTGTTTTTCAAAGAGGCCGCCATGCTTTTGACCTGTCCGAACTGCCGTACGGTTTACGATGCTCCCGCCGACAAACTGCGCCGCGCCCGCAAAGTCCGCTGCGTTTCGTGCGGCAATGTATGGGAGGTTGATCCGGGGATAAAAAAATCGGAAACGGGTTCCATGGAGTGGGAACTCGGGAAAAACGCCGCCGTCGCCGCGGAAGAGTACGTTCCCGAAAAAAAAGAGGACGTCCGCATGCAGGCCATTGAAAACGGCGAAAAAGCAAAAGATCCCGAATGGCAAGCCTTTTCAAATTCCCGCAAGGCGGATCCCGAATGGACGACGGAAGAGGCGAAAGGCTCCGCTCTTGAAGAAGAGGCTTTTTCCGACGTTCCCGATTCTTCCTTTGCTCCTTCGGGAGACGAACGGGAAAACGAACGTTTCGGCGAATCCGAAGGATTTCGCTTTTACGACGATGAAGAAGAACCGCCGCGGTTCGATTTTAATTCGCCTTCGGAAGCCGCGGAGTTGCCCTCTGATTTTAAGATTCCCGAATTTAAACAGCCCTTTGCTCCCGTTGACTATCCCGACAAAACGTTTTGGCAGGAATGGTCAAAGCCCTTGTTCTTTTTGACGCTGTTATGCATTGCGGGCGTCGTATGGCTGACGTTTTTTCATTCGGTCAAATCCGTGCCGATGGCGTTTAAAACCGTTACCTATGAATTTATCGAACGCGATTATAAAAAATTCCTGATTATTAACGCGTCGTTGGAAAATAAATCGGAAAAATTCGCCTATCCCCGCCGTTTCAAGGTCGTGTTTTATTCCTCAAACGGCCGACGGTTGTCGGACAGGGCCTCGCCGTCACCGTTGGGAATGTTGCCTCCGAAGGAAACGGGAAACTTCGAATTGCGCTTGGAACGCCCCCCCGCTCAGGCCGCAAAAGCCGAACTGATCCTTGATGCCGTTGATTTCTCGGAAAGCGACGGGCTGTCCGCGCCGCCCGCGAAGGATAACGCGACGGAACGGCAAAAAAAGCTGCGCGTTCTGCCTTTGAAGGACGGAACGGAAAACAGGTCGCCCGAGGAAGGCAGCGGCGACCGCGTTTTGCCCAAGCGGGAAATGCCCGTTGATGATTTGCTTATCCTTCCTCCTGCCACGGAGCAAGAGAACACGCCCGCGTAACGTCAGAGATGCTTTGGCGTTTCCTGACAACGGCGAAACGATCCCCCTTGACCATGATTTCGGCGGCCAAGGGGCGCATATTGTACGTTGAAGACATTGAAGAACCGTAAGCGCCCGCCGCTTTGAACGCAACCAGATCTCCCGCCCGCATCGTTTGCATTAAACGATTTTTTGCAAAGACGTCGCTGCTTTCGCATACGGGGCCGACAACGTCGTAAAGCGTTTTTTCGCCGCCGTTTTCGACGACGGGCGCAACGGCATGATACGCGTCGTACATCGCGGGGCGGACAAGGTCGTTCATTCCCGCGTCAACGACCAAAAAGGTCTTTGCGGGAGTTTTCTTGACGCGAACGACGCGGGAAACCAAAATGCCCGCTTCGGCGCTTAATCGGCGGCCGGGTTCAAAAATAATGCGGCATCCCGCATCGCCGAAATATTTTTTGACGGCGGCGGCGTATTCCTTGAACGACGGGGGCGCGTCGTCGTCCCGATAAACGACGCCCAAACCTCCGCCGACGTCGATTCTTGATATGTTGATGCCGTCTTCGCGCAGGGTATGCAACATATCCGCCACTTTTCCGAAAGCCTCCTCAAACGGCGCCGTTTCGGTCAGCTGGGATCCGATATGGACGTCTATGCCGACGGGAGAGATTCCTTTCATTTTCGTCGCTTTCGCGTATAAGGGGCGGGCGATTTCCCAAGAAATGCCGAATTTGTTTTCCTTTTTCCCCGTCGAAATCTTGGCATGCGTGTGTGCGTCGACGTCGGGATTGATGCGCAGGGCGACGGGAGCTTTTTTCCCTTTTTTTATCGCGATTTCGTTCAACGTTTCCAATTCTTCGGCGGATTCGGCGTTGAGCTGGAATATTCCCGCGTCAAGGGCGGCTTCCAACTCTTTCTCGGTTTTTCCGACGCCCGAGAAAACGATCTTTTCAGGCGGGATGCCCGCCGCCAAAGCCAATTCCAGCTCTCCGCCCGAAACGATGTCCGCGCCGATCCCCGCCGCAGCGAAAGTCCGTAATACGGCAGGATTCGCATTTGATTTGACGGCAAAACAGATCAGGGCGTCCAATCCTTCCTTTTTAACGGCGTCGGCGAATTCGGAAGCATTTTTTTCCAATGCCGACGAAGAATAACAATAAAAAGGCGTTTCCGCCGTTTCCGCAATCAGCGGCAGGGGAACGTTTTCGGCGCACAAAATGCCGTTTTTATAAGAAAAAGGGGTCATTTTTTATCTTCTTTCGTCTCGGGAGCGGTTTTTTCGGAGACGGTTACTTTCTTTTCGCCGCTTTTCCGCGCGGAGTCCGCGTCGGGGCGCTCCGTTTCCGCAACGGGGCTTTTCGGGAAATGCGGCGCGGGATACTGGCGCGGGTAAAAGGCTCCGGGAGGATACTCCAATTTCCCCATTTTGCCGCAAGCGGACAACAGGATCAGCGCGGCGGCGGCAATCAGAGATTTTTTCATTTTTGCTCCTTATCGGTTCGGACAAAAACATGTTATCATACCGCCTGTTCCCTTTGTTTGATTCAGGATGACGGACGTGCGCAGAATATCAACTTTTCTTTTTTTTGTCTTCCCCTTTCTCTGCCTTTCGGGGCCTGCCGCGGCGGAAGTGCGCATGAAAGGGCTGAACGCGCCCGATTCTTTCCGACTGTACGATTTTTCGAAGCCCGCGCCGACGGCGACTTTTAAAAACGGCAGGGGGAAACCCGTTTCTTTAAAAGATTTTAAGGGCAAGGTTTTGATTGTAAACGTTTGGGCGTCAAACTGTCCCAGATGCGTTATCGAGTTGCCGATGTTGGACCGCCTTCAAAAAGATATGGGCGGATTGAAATTTCAAGTGGTCGCGCTGGCTTCGGGCGGGGAAACGGCGGCTTCCGTGCGTCGCCTGTGGGGAGAAAAGGGAATTTCCCGATTAGAGCCTTTTATTGACGACGACGCGTCCTTTTCGATGGCGGCGGGCGTTTTGGGATTGCCGACGACTCTGTTGATTGACGGTGAAGGAAACGAACTGGGACGTATTCGCGGTATGGCGGAATGGGACGGCCCGACGCTTAAGGCGCAAATACGCGATATAATTCGCCGCGAAAAGGCAAAGCCCCCCGCCGCGCCCGAACCTTCCGCGCCGGCCTCTGCGGAGTCTGACGTTCCGCCGCCGCCCGACAGGACGAACGACTTTTCGGGATGGTTTAAATGACGGGGCTTTTCGGGCTTTTTTCGAAAAAACTTGATTCCGGCGCAAAATGAAGTAAAAGAAGGCTTTACTGCATTCTAACGGCGGAGAAAAAAGAATGGCGGAACAAAGATATCTGACGATTTCTTGGGAACAGTTTCATAAAGATGCGCGCACGTTGGCGGCGCGTTTGTTGGATCGGGAAGATCTGAACAAAATCGTGTGCGTGACGCGCGGCGGGCTTTTCCCTGCGGCGGTTCTGGCGCGCGAGCTGGAAATCCGCTGGATTGATACGATCTGTGTCGCCAGCTATGACGAAGAATCCCGCGACAGCAAAGCTTCAATCCTGAAAATTCCCGAAGGCGACGGCGAAGGCGTTTTAGTCGTTGACGATCTGGTCGATTCGGGCAGGACGGGGCGCATTATCCGCGAATTGATGCCCAAGGCTTATTTCGTAACGATGTATGCGAAACCCAAGGGGCAGGAAGTCGTTGACGATTTCGTCGTTCCCGTTGATCAGGACGTGTGGATTTTGTTCCCGTGGGAAGCGGAGCTATCGCCGGCATCGCCGTTGCGCCGCCGTCTGTAAAAATAGCCGAAACGTTAAAAAACAGCCCCCAAATTTCGGGGGCTGTTTTTTTTAGTAACCGCGGTGTTCAATATGCACATATCCCGGTCCGTTGCGGGAAGGATACAGGTTTCCGTTAGACGCTCCTCCTCCGTTGCCGGTAGTCGGCGTATCGCAGCGCCCCGCAGAGGGTTTAGATCCGTTCGGACAGCATCGTTTCGCGGTACCGCTGCAAAAATATCCGTCGGGACAAGGTTTGTTACCGTTATAAAAACAAGGAGTCCCCGTCTCAATCGGTTCGCGCAGACATCCGCCCT
>CALXYE010000011.1 GCA_944392845.1 uncultured Alphaproteobacteria bacterium | reverse complement strand
ACGGGAACTTGCAAGACATTACCCGTTTTCGGGCTGATCGGCAAAAACGGGCTGTATGTCGCGCGGCGTTCTTCGCCCAGCGTCGGCAAAATGACGTTGATAACCTTTTCGTAATTCTGCAAAACCGCCAGCAAAGCCTTGTCATACAAGCCCGACGTATAACATTCGGTTGCGCTTTTGAATTCGTATTCAAAACCGAAGGAATCCAAAAACATTTTCAGTTGATTGTTGTTGTGCGCTCCGAAACTGTCGTGACAGCCGAACGGATCGGGAATGCGCGTCAGAGGCTTGCCCAAATATTGCGCGACCATGTCTTTGTTCGGAATGTTGTCGGGAACCTTTCGCAAGCCGTCCATATCGTCGGAAACGCAGAACAGTTTTGTCGGAAAATCGGGATAAAGCGTTTTAAACGCGTTCATCACCATCGTTGTGCGGACGACCTCGCCGAACGTGCCGATATGGGGCAACCCCGAAGGGCCGTATCCCGTTTCAAACAGAACATATCCTTTTTCGGGAAGCTTTCCGCCGAGCTTTTCGTTATACAAAGCGCGGGCTTCCTGAAACGGCCAAGCTTCCGCGGTCAGGGCAACATCTTTCAATTCCGTCATTATCAGATACTCTCTTGATATAAACTACGCCTTTTTAGGCTTTTATAATGAAATGAAGGGATTGTAAATCGTTAAAAACCGTTTTTCGTATAGGCTTCGTCCCCTCTGGCCCAGGTAACGCCGCTTTTGATTTTTTTGGCGGGATTCCCCGCGACGGCGATATTCGGTTCTTCAAAAGATTTTGCAACGACGCTTTTGGCTCCGACAATCGTATCATGCGCCAATCGGACGTTTTTTAAAATCAGGGCGCCCATTCCGATCCAACAATGGTCGCCGATAACCGTTTCTTTAACGCCGTTTATCAGCCGCATTGTTTTCAAATCATAAACGGGATGGGCGTCCGTATTGTATAAAACGATATCGTAAGCGAACATACAATCTTTACCGATGCCGATCCGCGTATTCGAATTGTAGGTGATAAGCGAAGCGCTCTCAAAGCTTGTTCCCTCGCCGATACAGACGTCAACATTGTCAACAGCGCCGAAATTAGGGTGTTTTTGCCCGCACACAATCTTTAACAAAGCCGATGTGTAAACGCCTTTCCCGATAAAAATGCGGCAATCATTTCCGTACACGTCAATATCAACGACACCGCATATTCCCGCCGTATCGGCAATCTCTATCACGTTGTTGCGACCGCTGACGCGAATGTGAACGCATCCTTTCGGGGGAGCGGAAGGCAGTATTATTTTCGTATTTTCCCCGTTGTCTTCAATAATGACGTGTTTTTTCGGGTAAAAACGTTCCCGAAACCTTTTTCGCCGCTCTTTTCCGGGAATAAAAGCGCATAGCATCCGCATAAAAAATTTTTTCAAACGACCTCTCAAAAAAACGAGCGTTATTTTGCACACACTTTCATGACAGGAATAATTTCGTTTTTTTACGTTTTTTTCAAACAAAAAATAACGCTCGTTTTTTTGAAGCGTTAAAAATCCTTTTCTTAACGTCCGTTTTGGGTTGTAATACGCCCCGAAGCAACAAAAAACGGAAACGGGCATGGCGGAAGGAAACGGTCCCATCTCATTGGCGGCGGGATTAAAAAATTTTATCCTGCGCGACGGGAACGGAAAAGTTTTTGAAACTTTTTCCGCAAGGGACGTCTTTTCCAAAACGTTGAATTCCCCCGTCCTGATCTGCAACAAAACTTTATTGAAAAGCCGCTTGGGTTCCCAAACGCCCCGAATCACTTTGGATGTCTTGGAATTATTCGCCTTTGTCTGCCCCGCCGTATCGTGCGTGCCGACGGTTAAGGAAATCGCCGATTTTTTAGGGCTTCCCCGCCCCGTCAACGCCTTTGAAGAAGCGGCTTCGCTTTTCCATATTACGGGCAGCCTGCTTTCGCGGTTGTCGCGCGTTACCGGGGACGAAAGGAAAAGCGCCGTCAATACCGCCCTTTTGATGGAACGGACGGGCAACTGGATCTGGGGCGGCGACGTTTTGGCGGCTTTGGGCGTCGATTCCGCAAAAACGGGAACGGTCGGGCTGTCGGGGCTGGCCGTTTGGGACAGGCTTTCCGAATGGACGGAAGGGGCGCCCGAAGAACCTGCGGGGTCTTTGCCCGTCCTGCCCGAAGAAGCCGTTGACAAACTTGCGGCTTTGCTTAAAGCGCCGCCCGCGAACACGCCCTCTTTTACGGCGGAAGAGCGCCCGCAACAGGAAGAATACGCGAAAACGGCCGCGAAAGCCTTTGACCCCAGACAGGATGCGGGATTCCCCGTTTCCGTTTTGGCCGAAGCGGGAACGGGAGTCGGCAAAACGCTGGGGTATATCGCCCCCGCAAGCGTTTGGTGCGACAAGAACGCGGGCGCCGTTTGGATCAGCACCTATACGCGCAACCTGCAAAAACAGCTGGACAACGAGCTGTCCCGCCTGTTTCCCGACCCGATCGCCAAGCGGCGCAACGTCGTCGTCCGCAAGGGGCGTGAAAATTACCTGTGCCTGTTAAACTTTGCCGAAGCCGTCGGCAGAATCCCCGCAAACCCTGCCGCCGCCGTTCCTTTGGGGCTGATCGCCCGTTGGATAACCTATACTTCCGACGGCGATCTGAACGGCGGAGACTTTCCCGGATGGCTGACGGACATGTTGGGGCAAAGAGGCGTTTCTTCCTTGGCCGACCAACGCGGAGAATGCATCTACGGCCAATGCCCGCATTTCAAAAAATGCTTTATTGAAAAGGTATTGCGCCGTTCAAGACGGGCCAAGATCGTCGTTGCCAACCACGCGCTCGTGATGACCCAGCTGGCGGGATACACGGAAGACATGACCCTGCCCGTCCGATACGTTTTTGACGAAGGACATCAGCTTTTTGACGCGGCGGATTCCGTATTTTCTGCAGAAATCAGCGGCATTGAAGGCATGGAAATGCGGCGCTGGCTGTCGGGGGCGGACGAATCCCGCCCGAACGGCCGCGCGCGGGGGCTGAAACGGCGTATTGAAGATCTGAGCGTTGTTGATCCCGACATCGGCGCCCTGTTGGACGAAATCGGAGAAACGGCGAGATTCTTGCCGCGTTCGGGCGTCTTGTCCAGAGTGAAAAATCAAACGCCTCAAGGCGCTTTTGAAATCTTTCTGGCTCAAGTCTGGCGCCAGGTCACGGCGCGCGATCCGAATCCCCGCTCGGCTCATTCCTCGGAATGCGAACCGCGCCCGATTTCCGACGGACTGAAAACCGCCGCCCTCAAACTGTGCGACGAAGTGCGAATGCTGGAAACCAAATGCGCCGCTTTGGCGGGATTAATTGAAAAATATCTGGACAAAGAAGCCGCGACGACGGAACCTTATGACAAACAGCGTTACCTGTCCGTTTTGCGTTCCCTGAAAAAAGTCGTCGTCGAGCCGCTTTCCGTCTGGCGGGTCATGCTGGAACAGATTGCCGACAAAACGCCGCCCGACTTTACGGATTGGCTGGAAATCACGCGGACGGACGGCATAGATACGGACGTCGGTTATCACAGGCACTGGATTGACCCGACGTTTCCGTTCGCCCACGTTTTAAGGAACGCCGCGCACGGCGTCCTGATCACCTCCGCCACGCTGAAAGATAAAAGCGGCGATGAAGCCAAAGATTGGGAAAACGCGCGAAAACGCACGGGCGTCATCCATATGCGGGCGCCCGAAATTCCTTCGGAAATCATTGAAAAAAGTTTGCCTTCGCCGTTTGATTATGCCGCAAACGCCCGCGTATTCATCATCACCGACGTTGACAAAAACAACGCCGATCAGGTCGCGGCGGCGTGCAGAGAGCTGTTCATCGCCTCTAACGGCGGCGCATTGGGGATATTCACGGCGATTGCCCGCCTGAAAGCCGTGTACAAACGCATCAGGCAACCTTTGGCGGAAGCGGGGCTTCTTTTGTTGGCGCAGCACGTCGATACCGTCGGCATGACAACGCTTTTGGACATATTCAGGACGGAAGAAGACGCCTGCCTTTTGGGGACGGACGCCGTGCGCGACGGCATTGACGTTCCGGGACGCTCGCTGCGCCTGCTGGTATTCGACCGCGTTCCCTGGCACCGTCCCGATACGGCTCACAAAGCCCGCAAAAAAGCGTTCGGAGAAAACGGAGAAGCCTATAACCTGATGCTGGTCCGCATGAAAACGGCTCAGGCCTTCGGGCGGCTGATCCGCAAAAAGGACGACCGCGGCGTGTTCGTCATGCTTGACCGCGCCGTCCCCTCGGAAACTCTTTCCGCCTTTCCCGAAGGGACTCCCGTCGAAAAACTTTCTTTGAAAGACGCCGTCCTGAAGATCAAAGAATTTTTGTAACCCCGTCGCCTTTATCGCGTTATTGACCCGTCCGCCTTTTTCCCGTATAAAAAAAGCAATTTGTCGGGATCACAAAAAACGGAACGGGCCGATGCTTTTCAATTCGCTTCCTTTTATCTTTGTTTTCATGCCGCTGACGGCGATCGTCTATTTCCTGTTGAACAAACGCCATTTGACGGTTTTTGCGAACATCGCCCTGATCATCGCGTCTTTTATTTTTTACGGATTGGGCGACGTTCACAGCGTCAGGGTCATGCTTGGTTCCCTTTTGGTCAACTACGCCTTCACATCGCAGATCAACCGCGTCAGAGACCCGGCGGAACGCAAAGGCCTTTTGATCGTCGGCATCGTTTTTAACGTCGCGTTGTTGTGCTATTACAAATACGCCGTCTTTTTTGCGGAAAACGCCAATTTCCTGTTCGGGACGCATTTTGATTTCTCAAACATCTTTCTGCCTCTGGCTATTTCATTTTTGACCTTTCAGCAGATCGCCTATCTGGTTGATACTTATCGCGACGAAACGAAAGAATACGACTTTTTCGACTACGCTCTGTTCATTTGCTTTTTCCCGAAGCTGATTTCGGGCCCGATTACGGCGCACCGCGACCTGATGCCTCAGATCAAGCGCGCCAGAAACAGGTTCCTCAACTGGGAAAACGTTTATAAAGGCCTGTTCATTTTTTCGATCGGCCTGTTCAAAAAAGTCATGATTGCCGACAAGCTGGTCGAAACGGTCGGCAGCGGATACGGCGCATACGCCAAGCTGTCAATGGTGGAAGCATGGGCGACGTCTTTGTGCTATACGATGCAGCTTTATCTGGATTTCAGCGGTTATTGCGACATGGCGATGGGCGCGGCGCTGATTTTGAACATTCGCCTGCCCGTCAACTTCAATTCCCCTTACAAAGCCTGCAACATTCAAGATTTTTGGCGCAGATGGCACATCACGCTGTCGCGCTGGCTGATGGCGTACATTTACATCCCCTTGGGCGGAAACCGGAAAGGGCTGTTCCGCACATACGTCAACCTGTTCGTCGTTTTTCTGGTCGGCGGCTTTTGGCACGGCGCGGGCTGGCCTTTCATCGTATGGGGCGCCCTGCACGGCACGGCAATGGTCTGCCATCGTTTTTGGATGACGCGCGGCTTTAAAATGCCCGCATGGCTCGGCTGGATATTGACGATGTTCTTCGTCAATATCGCGTGGATATTCTTCCGCGCGACAAATATTGAAACCGCTTGGAGCGTCACGCAAAAGCTGTTCGACATCGCCTCTTTTTCGACGGAGCATCTGCCGGAACTGGCGGCGCCCGTCGCTTTGCTGGCCTTCGCGCGCCTGTTCCCGAACAGCATCGAATGGCTGGATAAAGTCGACGCCCGCAAACGCTGGGGCATCTTTGCGGCTTTGCTGACGTTCGGGTACGTTCTGGTTTCCCACCGCGTTTCCGAATTCATCTATGCCAATTTCTAAAGGGGAGACCGTTCAATGCAAAAAACATACAAAAAGCTTTCCCTGATGACGATCTGCCTGATTCTGACGTTAAGCGCGGGAATGATGCTTTTTTCCCGAACCGTCGATCCCTGTAACATATACGAAATCGGGCATCCTTACCAAGTCTGCGGCGCGCGTTATTTCCATGCGGGACGCATTCGCCATCACCTGTACGAAAACAGCGATTACGAAACTTTGTCTTTCGGTTCTTCCGTTTCTCAAAACTTTTTAGAATCGGACCTTGAACGTTATCTTGGCTGGGAAAAGCCGATGCGCATCTATATTCCGGGGTATTACATCAACGAAGCCGATGCCGTTCTGCGCTATGCCCTGAATTCGGGTAAAATCAAAAAAGTGCTCTGGGGGTTGGACGCGGGGCGCTACGAAACGCAAAATTCCGCGATATTGGACGAAGCGAACGGCGCTTTTCCCGCTTATCTGTATAATTCGACCGTCAGGGACGACCTGCCGTATTTGGTATCTTACAGCAACATAAAGAAATTCGTTGACCTGCACAGCCCGAAGCGCATTAAGAAAAAAGCCTATCCGCGTTCTTTGCTGAACGCCGACTTTGACTTTTGGGCGGACAGTCCGTTCAACTTCAATTTTTCCTATAACTTCATAAAGAGCGTTCCGAACGAGAAAAAACCGAAGTCTTGGACGCCGCAAAACAAGCATAATTTTCCGTTTGCCGATAAGTATATCGTCGAATTGGCAAAGGAATACCCCGACGTTGATTTTTATTTATTCTTCCCGCCTTATCCTTATATCTATTCAAACATTCCCCTTATCGGGAAAACGTTTGACGATTATCTGAACCTGAGGAAGTATCTGGTTCAGCAAACGGCGGGAATGCCCAACGTCAAACTATTTGATTTCACGGAACATAAAAACGTTTTGGGCAATCTGGCCTATTATCGGGACACGGGGCATTATCAGCCGAACATCAACACGGCGATTTTGAAACGCATCGGCGAAGGCAAAGACCTTTTAACCGAAAAGAACATTGACCGCCACAATGCGAAGGTCGCAAAAATATTGAAAGACTATCGCCCTTATGCGGACTTTGCCCGCACCGTGCGCGGACAACCCGTTTTGTACGAACATCCGCGCAAAACCGTCGAAGTCAAAAACGGTTCCCTGACCGTAAAAACGGGAGAACGGGAATTTCCGTACTCCAGAACTCTGGTTTTCAAGGTCGTTGCCGAAGTCCCCGAAGACGGCATGCTGACGGTTTCGGGACAACCCCGGAACACGCGCGGCGAGGCTTTGTTCATTCCTTTGAAAAAGGGAAAAAACACGGAATATTTCGTCATGAACATGTTGCCGTCGAAACAGGATCTGACGTTTGAATTCAAGGCGGGAAACGGCAAATACGTCCTGCACAAAATAGAGATCAGACAGCAGAAAGAAGACTTTTAAAAAGCGTTTTCTTCGGATACACTTGAAGGAAATTTTCGGAGTTTGCTTAATGTCTGTCATACATGAAGAAGAATACGATTTTTTGCTGAACACCGACGACGAACTGATGCTCGTCTTTTACGGGCTGGATACGGAGCCCTCCGCCCCGACGCTTTTTCTGCGCGGCCGCGAACGCGCCCTTTTAACCAGATCGGCTTCGGAACCGCAAATCTGTCTGGACGACGTTCCCGAAGAAATATGGGATCATTTGTACGCGGTTAAAAAAGTGCTGGTCTGCGAAATCGACGAAGACGGCGAATTCAAGCACGTTTATGACGTCCCCGTCGTTCGCGAGTGATCCTTCGTCGGCTTCTTTTATATTTTTCTTTGGCTTCACGGTAAAAAAGACTATGATGACGCACGTCTTTTCACCCTTTCAGGAAAGAAAAAAATGGTTAAAGCAAACGAACACTACCTAAACCTTGCGTCCAATTACCTGTTTCAGGAAATCGCCCGAAAGATCAAGGCGTACAAAGCGGATCATCCGTCTGCCGAAGTCATCAGCTTGGGCATCGGCGACGTCACGCAGCCGATCCCCGCCGCATGCGTCGAAGCGCTGCACAAGGCTTCCGACGAAATGGGCAAAGCCGAAACCATGCGCGGCTACGGCCCCGAACAAGGGTACGACTTCCTGATTTCCGCCATTATTGAAAACGATTATAAAGCCCGCGGAATCTCTTTGGACGCCGATGAAGTGTTTGTCAGCGACGGGTCGAAATGCGACGTCGGCAACATTCAGGAAATTTTTTCCGCCGACAACACGGTCGCCGTTCCCGACCCCGTTTACCCCGTCTATCGGGACACGAACATCATGGCGGGCAGGCCTTTGGAATACCTGCCCTGTCTGGAAGAAAACGGCTTCGCCCCCGCCCTGCCCGAAAAGCCTGCGGGACTGATTTACCTGTGTTCCCCGAACAATCCGACGGGAACGGTCATGAGCAAAGCCGAATTGGCGCGCTGGGTCGATTACGCCCGAAAGAACGGGTCAATCATTATTTTCGATTCCGCTTATAAGGAATTCATCCGTCACCCCGACCTGCCCCGAAGCATTTATGAAATCGAAGGCGCGAAAGAAGTTGCCATTGAGTTGCGTTCTTTCTCAAAAACGGCGGGATTCACGGGGTTGCGTTGCGCTTACATGGTCGTGCCGAAGGCTTTAAAGGCCGAAACGTCTGACGGACGCGCCGCCGACCTGAACGCTTTTTGGCGCCGCCGCCACACGACGAAATACAACGGCGCCCCCTATATCGTCCAACGCGCCGCCGAAGCCGTCTTTTCCGAAGAAGGAAAGGAACAGGTCAAACAGACGATCGGCTATTACATGGAAAACGCCCGCCTGATCCGCGAAGGACTGACGGCGAAAGGCTTTAAAACGTTCGGGGGCGAAGACGCTCCTTATATTTGGCTGAAAACGCCCGACGGTATTACGTCGGAACAATTTTTCGACATTCTGCTGAACAAAGCCCAAATCGTTTGCACTCCCGGCAGCGGATTCGGCAAATGCGGCGAAGGATACGTCCGCCTGACTTCGTTCGGCACGCGCGAAAATACGGAAAAGGCCATTCAACGCATCGGAGGGCTTTCTTTATGAAAAACGTTCCTTTTATCAAAATGGACGGGCTTGGCAACGACTTCGTCATCATTGACAACAGAAACGGCGCAGTCCGCCTGACGGCGCAGGATATCGTCAGCATCGGCAACAGGAAAACGGGCGTCGGTTTTGATCAAATGATCATGATCGAGCCTTCGGACAACGCCTTTGCCCGCATGAAAATTTTCAATGCCGACGGTTCGTCCGCGGGCGCGTGCGGCAACGGCACGCGGTGCGTCGGCAAGCTGCTGATGGACGAAACGCAGAAAACGTCATTGGCTTTGGAAGCTCCCGACGGAAAAATCTTAAAAACGTTTCGGGAATCCCCCGATGCGTTGGTCACGGTTGATATGGGAAAACCGCGCCTGAAATGGAACGAAATCCCCGTCGCCGAAGAATGCGACACGCTTTACATGCCCAAACTTTGCGACGGGCTTCCCGAACCCGTCGGCGTATCCATGGGCAACCCGCACGCCGTATTTTTCGTAGACGACGTAGAAAATATGAATATTGAAGCTTTCGGGCCGCGCATCGAAAATCATCCGTTCTTTCCCGAAAGGACGAATGTCGAATTCGTCCAAGTCGTCCGCCCCGATTTGTTAAGAATGCGCGTATGGGAACGCGGCGCCGGCGTTACGATGGCTTGCGGAACGGGAGCCTGCGCCTCTTTGGTCGCCGCCGTCCGCCGCGGCATCTGTGCGGAAAAGGCGGAAATTAAGATGGACGGAGGCAGCCTGTTCATCGAATGGGCGCAAAAAATCAACGTTCTGATGACGGGCGACACGCACCGCGCCTTTGACGGAACGGCATATTTGGAAGATTAAAGAAAAGCCCCGCAAATGCGGGGCTTTTCTTTTGATAAAGGCTTATTCGCCGAATGCCTTTTTATAAACCTCCAAGACCAGCTCTTTCGTGCAGGGGCGCGGGTTGCCGCCCGTGCATACGTCGGCCATCGCGGCATCGGACAAAGCGTCCAAGTCTTCCTTCTTTACGCCTATTTCTTTTAAAGTCTGCGGAATACCGACGTCTTTCGACAGGCGGCGGACAGCGTCAACCGCCGCTTTTCTGTATTCGGCCTGAGACATTTGGTCAACGCCTTTTACGCCCATCATACGCGCGATCTCGCGGAACTTCTCGCCCGTGTATTCTGCGTTGAATTCCATAACGTAAGGCAACAGAACCGCGTTCGCGACGCCGTGCGGCGTATCGTAAAAAGCGCTCAGCGGATGAGCCATGCCGTGCACGACGCCCAATCCGACGTTTGAAAACGCCATACCCGTCATATACTGTCCCAAAGCCATGCCTTCGCGCCCGTCGGGATCGTTTTCGACGGCTTTGCGCAACGAACGGGAAATCAGTTCTATCGCTTTCAGGTTCAGCGTATCCGCCAATTCCCAAGCCGCCAAAGTCGTATAGCCTTCAATCGCATGGGTCAGGGCGTCCATCCCCGTCGCGGCCGTAAGCCCTTTGGGCATGGACGACATCATATCGGGGTCAACGATTGCGACGACGGGAATATCGTGCGGATCAACGCAAACAAACTTGCGGCGCTTTTCCTCATCGGTAATGACGTAGTTAATCGTCGTTTCGGCGGCCGTACCCGCCGTCGTCGCCACGGCGATCACGGGAACGCTTTTATTTTTGGTCGGCGCGACGCCTTCCAAAGAAACGACGTCGGCAAATTCGGGGTTATTGATGATGATGCCGATACCTTTGGCCGTATCCTGAGGAGAACCGCCGCCGACGGCGATCATATAATCGGCGCCCGCTTTTTTAAATGCTTCCACGCCTGCCTTAACCGTCGAAACGGCGGGATTGGCCTTCACCTTGTCAAAAACTTCATAAGCAAAGCCGCCGGCGTCCAAAATATCCGTTACCTTTTTGACGACGTTAAACTTCACCAGATCGGCGTCCGTTACGATCAAAGCCTTTTTAAAGCCGCGGGACTTGATCTCCGTTACGATTTCTTGAACGGCGCCGTGCCCGTGATAGCTGGTTTCATTAAGCATAAAACGCTGAGCCATATTCGTATCCTTTCGCTGTTTTTGTTTATGCGGATATTTTAGGAGCGAAAGGCTTTTTTCTCAAGACGAAAGGCCCAAAAAAAGCGCCCCGAACGGAGCGCTTTTTTCAAACTCAGAAATTATACCTGAATTTGATCATTCCCGAATGGTTCGTGTAATCCTTTCTGAATTCGCCCGAATATCCGAGAGATATTTCAAAATTGTTATCCACCGTCGCCGTCAGGGTTGCACCCGCCGTAAAGGCGAACTTTTCCAGTTCGCGCCCTTCGACGCGATAGCCGGTCGCATTCGGCAGGGTAACGACGGAACCGTAGCCGTCCTGCATAATATCGTAGGTAAAGCCTAATGTTCCTTCGGGACGCAGGCGCACGGTATCAAACAAGGCGTAATTCCTGGTCCATTTTCCTTCCGCCAACAAAGTCAAAACCTTATTGTCTTCGGTATCGACCGTTTGTCCCAAAGAATCCGTATGGCTGTCGGTCTTGACCATCGTGTAGCGCAGACCTGCCGACGGCGTAAAGCCGTGATTCATCGTTTTACCCGTCATAAATTGGGCGGAAATAACGTCCGCGTCGTATTCGTCAACGACCGTCGAATCAAAGATGGAGGTCGGGTCAAGGGGTACCAAGACCTTTTCGTCGCGGACGCTTGATACGCCGTAGCTCAGGATACCGCTGAAATAAACGTCCGCAGGCTTATAGAAGCCGTAAAGGATTCCCGTGTTTCCGTCAATCTTCGTCGTGCGGTTTGACCCGTCAATGTCCGATTCGGTATAAGCCCACCCCGCGCCGACGACCAATCCTTCGCGCAGTTCCATATCAACGCCGAAAGCAAATCCCGACGTATCGCCGTCAAAACCGCCGTAGCCGTTGTCTCCGGACTTCAATTCCGTCTTGTTGTACAGCCCTTGAGCCCAAACGCTGTAACGTTTGACGGCATTTTCCCACGGACGGTTTGTTTTATAGGCGCTCGCCTTCGGGCGGCTGTAATAGGAAACCGCGGGATAGATAAAATCGTTTCCGCCCGACCTGCCGTACAACCCCGAACGGCCGTACAGCCCCGTATTCAGTTGAGATACGACCTCGCTCATGCGGTTCGTAACGGTGTTCATTACCTTTCCCTGAACGGTCATAACCGTTTTGGATCCCGCGTCTTCGGGATCGGGCATTACCGTTTCCAACGCCCTGTTATATGCAGGCAGGTTCGTTTGGGACAAAATGTCCATCATGTCCGTAATGCGCTCCAGATCCGAACCGCTCGCGAACAGCGGGCCGTCCAGCAGAGCGGAAGCCGCCGTAGCGTTGTTTATCGAACCGCCCGACGACAGGGCGACATCGGCAGCGCCCGCCACCATCCGAACGTCATAGCACAGGAAATTCCCGT
>CALXYE010000010.1 GCA_944392845.1 uncultured Alphaproteobacteria bacterium | reverse complement strand
CCGACACCCCGCCGCGATCATTCGGCGGCCTAAGGACGCTCGGAAACAACCTCGTCAATCAGACCGAAATTCTTGGCATCTTCGGCGCTCATGAAATTGTCGCGTTCCATAGCCTGCTCCACGGTTTCCAAAGTCTGCCCCGTCTTTTCAACATAGATGTTGTTCAAACGCGCCTTCAGATTCAGGATTTCGCGCGCATGAATTTCGATATCCGTCGCCTGCCCTTGGAATCCGCCCGACGGCTGATGAATCATAATGCGGGCGTTCGGCAAAGCGAAGCGCTTTCCTTTTTGCCCCGCGCACAACAACAAAGACCCCATGGAAGCGGCCTGTCCGATGCACAGCGTCGAAACATCGCAACGGATATAATTCATCGTATCAAAAATTGCCATTCCCGACGTAACGACACCGCCCGGCGAATTAATATAAAAGGCAATGTCTTTATTGGGATTTTCGGATTCTAAAAACAGCAGCTGAGCACAAATCAGACTGGCGACCTCGTCATGAACCTGCCCCGTCAGGAAAACGATGCGTTCCTTCAGCAGGCGGGAATAGATGTCGTAGGAACGTTCCCCGCGGCTGGTTTGCTCAATGACCATCGGCACTAAAGTATTCATGTAAACGTCTATCGGATCGCGTTCGCGCATTTTCTTTTCTTTCCTGTTTGATTTTCGACAAAAGGAACCGAAGGGCAAGCGTCCTGCGGTTCCTTTTCCGTTAAGCCTCAAAGCCCCTTATTCGGCCGCTTTCTTTTTCGAAGCGGCTTTTTTCCGGGCGGCGGGCTTCGCTTCTTTTTCTTCGGAAGCGGATTCGGCCTTTTTCGCCGTCTTTTTGGCTGCGGGCTTTTTCTTAGTCGGTTTTTTCTTTTCGTCTTCGGCGTCCGTTTTATAGAGTTCTTCTACGGAAACCTTGACGTCGTTCTGCTTAACCGCCTTCAGAATAAAGTCAATGACTTTTTCTTCAAACAACGGTGCACGCAAACGATCCAGCATTTCGGGATGCTTGGCATAGAAATCAAATACCGCTTTTTCCTGCCCGGGGAATTGGCGCGCTTCGGTCAAAACGGCGCGATTCAGATCGGCGTCGGTAACGGTAATCTTGTTCTTCATGCCGATTTCGGCCAACAGCAACCCCAAACGGACGCGGCGTTCCGCAATCGCACGATAATCGCTTTTCAGCTCGTCTTCGGACTTGTCGGCGTCATCCGCATCCAACTGTCCCTTGTTCTTGGCGTTTTCGACCTGTTTCCAAATAGAGTCGAATTCCATTTCAAGCATGCTTTCGGGTACGGGAAAATCGTGAGCATCCGCCAAAGCATCCAACAAATCGCGCTTCAGACTGTTCATGGCGACGGATTCATATTCCTTTGACAGTTCGCCGCGAATCATGTCGCGCAACTCGCCGATCGTGTCCTTACCGAAAAACTTGGCGAATTCGTCGTTTAACTCGGGAGCCTTTTTCGCGCGCAATTCCTTGACCTCAACGGCGAAGACGGCATCTTTACCCGCCAGATCCTTAGCATGGTAATCGGCGGGGAAAGGAACCTTTACGTCCGTTTTTTCGCCGGCTTTCTTTCCGATCAGCTGATCTTCAAAGCCGGGGATGAAAGATCCCGACCCCAGTTCCAGGGAATAATTTTCGCCTTTTCCGCCGGGAAATTCGACGCCGTCAATGCTGCCGACGAAATTAATAACGGCGATATCCCCCTTAACGGCGCCGCGGTCTTCGGCGACGGGTTCGGACTCGCTGCGGGCGGAAGCCAAACGTTCCAAAGCTTTTTCAACCTCTTCGGCGGGAACGTCGACGACCATGCGATCCAAAGAAATGGTCGAAAAGTCAACGGGCGTGATTTCGGGAACGACCTCAACGTCCATCGTAAATTCCAGATCCTTCCCTTCGTCGAAGGAAACGACCTCTATTTTGGGACGCATGGCAGGACGCAAAGAACGGTCGGACATCGTTTTGGACGCCTCGGACTGGATCAGTTCGTCCAGAACCTCGCCCATAACGGCCTTTTCATAGCGCTGACGCAAAAAGCTTTCGGGAACCTTGCCTTTGCGGAATCCGGGAATGGAAACCGTTTCCCCCAGAGCTTTGATTTTATCAGAGACTTTCGACGAGACGGTTTCGGCGGGAACGACGATCTTAAAACCGCGCTTCAAACCGTCAACTTTGGTTTCAGTTACCTGCATGAGTTTTTCCTAAAAAATTCAAAACAATCCGTATCCGCGGCGAAAGAAACCGAAGCTGGTGCGGGTGAAGGGACTCGAACCCCCACGGCACAGCCACCAGAACCTAAATCTGGCGTGTCTACCAATTTCACCACACCCGCGTTTTTCTCCGCCGTTCAGAACTCTATACCACACTTGCCGCAAAGAACAAACATTTTAAAAAAATTCCCTCTTTTCGCTTTTCGCATTTTTTCGCAAAAGCCGCCGAAAAGTTAAAAAATCAAAATATCTCTTGCAAATCCGAGCCCCTTTCGGGTAGCTTTTGCGTTAAGGCCGGCTTAGCTCAGTCGGTAGAGCAGTTGATTTGTAATCATCAGGTCGCGTGTTCGAGTCACGCAGCCGGCACCATATAAAAGCCCCGCTTCGGCGGGGCTTTTATCGTTCGCACTCCATATAAACGACATTATTTCTGTCAATTTGGCGGAGCGTTTCGGGCGTATCGCGTTCATAATCGGGATAAACGGGCTCATAGATAGCGCAAAAGCTACCGTTTAAACCGTCCGCGCACCCCGGCGACAACGTCAGGATCCCCCAAAGAATCGCGCAGGCGGCGCGCTTTGGCGGCCTCGCCGGCTTCCCGTTGCATCCGTTCATTCTTTTCGACGCTCCTTCCGTATTTATAAGCGGTAAAAACGGACAGGAGAATCAGCATTCCCCGTCCGACCGCTTCAATAATGTCAACCGTCATTCGAACATCCGCGAAACAAACTCTGCCACACCCTCCAGCGTTTCGGGCGACAAAGCCATTCCCATCGCGGACGCGGCCGCCCCGACGACGAA
>CALXYE010000009.1 GCA_944392845.1 uncultured Alphaproteobacteria bacterium | reverse complement strand
CCTGAAAACGCTGGCGGAAACGAAACGGCTGGGCACGGATGACGCCGTCGCGGCCAACATTGCCCGTCTGGCAAAATACGTCAGCGAAAAGACCTTTGAATGCGGCGCGGACATATCCGAAGAAACGCTTTCGGGCTTCATCAACATCAATATGCAGATCGCCGAAGGTTTCCTTGAAAGCAAATACCTCTCCGGTACCGAAGAAGACGCCCTCGCCCTCCTGCGCGCCGCAATCCTCCTGGCCGAAGCCAAGGATGAAAACGATGCGGGCCGCCTGGTCGAAGCCTTGAACAACAATATGGAGCTGTGGACGGGCATCAAAACGCTGGTCGGCGCGAAAAGCCACCCGATGGCAAAAGAAATTAAGGACAACCTGATTCGGCTGGCCGATTTTGCGATCGGCAAAACGTTTGAAATCGGCGCGGATACGGCGCATAAAACGATTGACACGCTGATCAACATCAATCTTCAAATTTCCGAAGGGTTGCTGGAACGCGTCAAGTTCGCGGCATAAGCGTCCTTTATTTTAAAGATAAAGCGTCCTTCGGGGCGCTTTTTTATTATCGGCGTTTGAAATAAAATTTATCTGCGCTATAATTCGGCTTTATTTCTTTCATCCCGCAAAGGAGACTTTTGATGAAATTTTTTAACGCTGCTTTTTTGACGGCTCTGACGGTTCTGGGGCTGTCCGCCTGTTCTTCTTTGGGCGATAAGGTTATCGCGCGCAGCGACGATCTGTCCTCGCGCCCCGAATGGGTCAAAGAATCCGAAACCTTCGTCACCGAAGACGGCAAAGTCTATCTGTTGGGAATGGCAACGCTGAAAGCCAATGCGCGCCCCGAAGCGGGATACCGCATCGCCGAAAGCAACGCCAAGCGCGACATCGCCGCAACGATTGAAAATCAATTCAACGCCGTGTTCCAAAACGCCGAATACGGCACGGATCTGGATTCGACCCAAACGAAATACATCGCCGGCGAAGCGACGAAGCTGACCGCTTCGGGCATCCGTCCGACGGCGCGTTACTGGGAAAAAGTCGTTACCTTGGATGACAACGGCAAGGAAATGGTCGTCTATCGCGTTTATGCCCGCGTTTCCATTGACGAACAGGTTCTGAACGACGCGATCAAGGCCGCCATTGACCGCGCAAGCGGCAAAGGCAAACTGCCCGAAGACTTTAAAAAGCAAGTCGACGCCCACTGGGATCAGTTGGTCAACGCGCAACCGTAACCGTTCTAAATAAGGGAAGTCGCCGCCGTGCGCCTTTTTATTCTTTTCTGTTTGCTTTTCCCGTGCCTCGCGCCGTCCGCGCGGGCGGGAACGGTTCCCGATTGGGTTTCTTCGTTTCCCAAAGAAACGTCGGAATATAAATTCTACGTCGGCAGGGGAACGGCGGAAAATGAAACGGAGGCGTTCGACGCGGCCACCCGAAACGTTTACGAACAAGCCTTAAAAATGAATTTCGGCGTTCGAATGCAGATGAACGCCGAAACGTACCAGACGGAAACCGAAGCCCGGCTGACCGAACGATACGTTGAAGAAAGCGCGCTTGTGCGTTTCAACGATTTCGAACAAACCGACCAATATTCGGAAAAAGACGGCGGAAAACATACCGTTTGGGTCCTGTACCGTTTTTCAAAAGCCGCCATCAAAGAAGAAAAGAAACGTTTGGCGTCCCTTCCCGAACGTTCCAAAAAAGATTTATCCGTCGTTGGTTCGTCGGCGGACGCCGCAAAAGGAACGCTGGAAATCGAAACTTCCCCCGTTGACGGCGCCAACGTTTACGTTGACGGGGAACGCTTCGGACAAACGCCCCTGCGGCTGATCGGCGCCCTGAAAACGGGACGGCATGATTTGCGTTTGGAACATCCTTTGTATGACGCCGTTGAAGAATCCGTCATCGTTATTCCGGGAAAAACGGTCAAAATTTCAAAAACGTTGAAAAGGGCTTTCGCCGACATCGAGATTTCTTCGCGTCCCGAAAAGGCGGAAGTCCGTCTGAACGGCCGCAGAATAGGCGTAACGCCGATTAAGGCCGAAATTCCCGTCGGCGAACGGATAAAACTGTCACTGCGTCATCCCGAAACGGAAGAAAGCATCCATTATCTGACGGCGGCGAAAAACGATTCCAAGTCGTTTTTGTTCGACCTGATCGAAAAGCCCGCCAAACTGTCTTTTTATTCCTTCCCTGACGGCGCCGACGTATTCGTTGACGGCGAAAAAATCGGAACGACACCGGTTCGCGATTATTCCGCCGACGCGGGATCGCATTCCGTCGCCGTCGAAAAGGAAGGCTTCGAATACGAACGCCGCACCGTAACGGCCAAAGGCGGAGAAGAAAAAAGCGAAACGTTTGATTTAATCCCCGTCAAGAAAACCGAGCGCATTTCCCAAAAACGCCTTGCGATAACGGACGGCCACCGCGATTTCGAAGAGATCCTTCCCCGCCCGAAAGCCGTGCGCGTCCGCCGCAACGCAACGGCGGACGATGCCGTTGCCGCCCTGTTGCGCTGGGATTATCCGCTTTCCTTCCTGCGCGCGTCGGTCAGCCGCACGAACGCAATCAACGAAAATACATACAGGTTTTTCATCCGTTTAAGCTTTGACGAACGCGCTTACAAACGCGCTTTCGTTACCCGCGCTTCCGAAATTCTGACGCCGTTCGCCGAAGACGGTTCGGAACGGACGCTGTCGGAAACATGCGCCTACGAACCCCGCAGCGGCGCAATCGGTTGCAAGACGGGCGAAACGGACGGGCACGACACAATTTACATCAAGGCGGGAAAAACGAATCACGGTTTTTTGTTTGACGACGCTCCTTATAAAACGTATCGGATATACACGCGCTCCGACTGGAAAGACAAAAGGTTGCCGAACGTTTCGGCATACAAAGTCCGCCTGACGATTTTTGATTCAAAAGGCCGGAAATCCTATTCCGAAGACCTGCCCTTCAGCGTACGCCGTTTTACGGTAAAAAAGGATCGGAACATTTTGTTTGCCCCGTCATTTTATGTAGAATCTTTCGGCGGATCGGGGACGCAGGACCTGCTTTTGGCGACGGACTTGGAAATAAGTGCCCCGGTTGAAGAAGCGATCGGCAAAGTTTCCGTAGAAATAATGGCGGATTGAAGCATGAAAAAACGTACGGCTTTTCTTCTTTTGACTTTCTGTTTCGGCGGATGTTCGTCTTTGAAATTAGATAAAACGCCTCAGTCCGTTTTTATCGATTCCAACGTAACGGCCTGGGTCTATGACGGGAACAGGCGTTTAGGGGAAACGCCCTTTTTCGGGAAAATAGACCGATCTCTGTTTACGGACGTCACGCTTCAAAAGGCCGGCTATAAAACGGTAAAAGTTCCTTTGAAACGCCGCGCGCAACGAAAGATGCACGGCCTGTCGGAAACGGAAAACGCGCTGGCGGCGACCTCTTTTTACGGCACGCTGCTGGGCTTGCCCGCCCTGACGGACATAACGGGGACGACCGCGGGGTATTGGGTCGAATACATGCCCAATTCCTATTATGTTGAACTGGAACCGGAGAACGGTTCGCATGCCGATGCGAATGCCGCGAGGAAACGTGAAATAAAAACGTTCGCTCTGAAAAACTTTTCCTCCCTCGCCGCCAAGGATCCCGAGTATCTGAACGCTCTGAGCGCCGTGACGGGACGGGACGAAGGCCGCCTGAGCGCGCTGGTCGATGCCGACCCCGATCCCGTCGCTTTCGCCGAAGCGGCGGCGCGCCTGTCAACCGAACGCTAAAGGAGCCCCTCATGCCCGTTTCATCCCGAGTAGAAGACTATCTGGAAGCATTGTTCCGTCTGGAAACGTCGGGACGGCGCCTGACGGTAACGGCGCTGGCGGAACAACTGTCGCTGACGAAAGGAACGATCGCGACGGGCGTCAAAAAAATGGAAGAGGCGGGACTTGTTTCGCACGCCGCCTACGGCGACGTTTTCTTAACGCCCGCAGGCCGTGAAATCGGATGGAAAATACTTGTAAAGCATGAAGCGCTGACCGTCTTTTTTTGCGAAATCCTGAACATTGATCCCGAACGTTCCGAAGAAATCGCCTGTTTGATGGAGCATTACCTGGACGGCAAAGCGGCCGGACGTTTTTTCAATCTGATCGATTCCTTATACGAAGCGCGCCTGTCGCAAAAGGAATGGATGAAAGAGCTGTCGGACGCTTTGGACAAACCCCAAACGCCGCCCTGCCCCATGACGCTGTGGAAGGCTAAAAACGGAAAGATATGCCGCCTGAGCGGAACGCCGAAGATTATCGCCGCTTTGGAAAAAGCGGGAATAAAGACGGGAGCGACCGCAGAAAATATCCGCTTTTCCCCGGAAAAAGGCGAGTATGCTTTCAGGTCGGACGGAAAGACGGTCGTCTTGCCCTTCGCCGAAGCGGCAACGGTATGGCTTTCGCCCCTGAAATAAACAAAGAGCGGAAAATTCCGCTCTTTATTTTTTTAAAGTTCCGTCAAAACGGCGTCTTTCGGATAAGAAACGGAATAACCGAAATCAATCGTCTTTTTTTCGCGGGGCTTGTACACGCTCTCCCACATAATCGTCCCGATTTTGTTGTTCGGCGCTTCGACATATCCCTTGGTCGTCCTGCTCTTCAAAACGGAAACGGAGATCTCTCCGTCCCGCGCGATCGGCAAAACGTCATACACGGAGATTTTCAACGGGCGATCGTGCAGGTTTTGTACCTCGAAACGTTCCAGAGTATCGGACCTTGTTTCTTTGGAAATCATACCGCCTTCCGTTTTTTCTCCGCCCAACGAAGTAAATTTGACGCGGATCTTTTCATCCTGTCCGAACGCCAGATGCAATTTTTCGTTCGGACGAAGCATTTCGGTTGATGCGGTGCCGATGAACGCCCCGTCACGATACAAAGCCATCGTTCCGGGAAGCATCGGCAATTCTCCGTCGTACGTCATCGTCGCGATCAAATAAGCCGCGGGCTCCAAAGCGGGCATCGCTTCGGCGCGTATTTCGGCCTTAGCGGAAACGTCGCCGATTGCAAAACGGTATTCGGCGCCGTCCGCGGGAACGTTCGAGGCTCCTTTGACGACGAAAACTCCCGAAAACTCGGTCGCGGAAACGGATGCCGTTTTCGTTGCCGCCTCTTCAAGATCCGCGTCAAACACCGTATCGGCGGAAACGGCATCAACGGCGGCGAAGTTCGACATGACGGCGGCACTTTTCATCCGCGCGCGCGATGCGGCACGTTCCAAAACGACGGGCTTTTCCTTCCTCAGCCCCAACCAGCGCGGCGTCAAAACGGGCGGCGCGGTTCGCACGGAGGGCATCGCCGTCGACAGGGTCAGCGCGACGTCTTTCCAATCTTCGCCCGTCCTTTGGGAAATATTGCCGAACTGCGACAAAACAACGGTCTGCCTTTCGGAATCCAGCCTGGCCTCGTACAACGGAGTCCACGACGCTCCGAAGACCTGATACTGCAACGTCATTTCGGCTTCGCCCGCGACGGGAGCTTCGACGTTGACGCGCACCTGTTTATAACTTTTGCGTCCCGTCGCAATCCCGTTCAGCTTTTGCTGCAAGGCCGCGATATCGGCGTCCAAACTTCTCAGGGCGATCTGTTTGTCTACGATCTCTTTTCCTAATGTCTTCATGCCGCTTTGCAGGGTTTCCCAACCTTTTTTCCAAACGTCGGGAGACGGCCCTTTCGCATCTTCCGCAGGCGGCGTCGGAGAACGGCTTAAGGCTTCCAAAAAGGTTTTTCCCGTATCCGCGGCGCGGACGTCCGCCTCCAAATACCTCCTTTTGTCCCGCAAACGGGTCAATTCTTCCTGCAGGCGGCGTTCTTCGGCGACGGCGGGTTCATTTTGAAACACCGTTTTCGTTTCAACCGAACCGATCGAAAATTTTTGCTTCCCGCGTCCCGACACGCGGACGGAATCCGTCAAAAGTCCCGAAGGCAAACCGTCAAAAACAATCGCGTTTTTTCCCGCGGGCAAAGAAAAGCGCGCCGTTCTTTCGACGTTTGCCCTGTCGGGAAAGACCGTTACCGCGGATATTTTTGATTCCGCGCCGATCTCCGCCGCAAACGCGGGAAGCGCCGCCGCTAATGACAACAAAAAAGCAAAGTGTTTCAACATCGGCGCCTCCTCGCGCGTTTTATCATTCGTTAAATACGAAAGGAACCAGCAACCCGCCCTTTTCCTTTAAATTATTGACCGACCGTTTAATCTTCAGCGGCGATTTGTCCCCCAAAGCGCGATCGTATATCTCGGCATAATTGCCCCGCTCCGCAATCGTCCGCCGCAACCAGTCGGGATCCACCCCCAACGCTTTGGCCGTTTCGACGTCGCCCCCGACCAGATTGATAATCTCCCTGTCCCGCGTATTTTGATAATCGTCAACCGTTTGGGACGATATGCCTTTGGCTTCGGCCTTAATCAACGAATTGAACAGCCAGAAAACCGCCTTATACAGCTCGGGATCGCCTTTTCTGATGAACGCGCCCGTCGGATACGTTCTGACGATTTCGGGCAAAACAACGACGTCAACGCTCGCGGGTCTTTTTTTGAAATAATCGGAATGGAACGTTTCCAAACGGTCAAAAATCAAATCGCAACGCTTCAGATACAGCAGCTCTTTCGCCCTTCCCAGTTCGGGCAAACTCATCACTTTCAAATCGAGTTCGTACTTTTTGTTATAATAATCCAGTTCCCGAATCAAAAAAGGCGAACGCTCAAGACAGACTTTTTTCCCCGCGTAATCCTTCATCGACGTCGCATCGGGATCGTAATGTCCCAAAAATACCAAAGCCGAATAATAAAACACGGCGGGGAACACGGCCTGTTTGGTCATGTCGGTCTTGAACGTCCACGGCGTTGCCGCCGTCAAAACGTCAATCTTACCTTCCTCCAGCAGTTTGAACCCCTCTTCGTGATTGACGGGTACGGGCAAAACGGCATCGCCGCGCCCGATCAATGCCGTCGCGATTGCGCGGCACATTTCTATGTCAATGCCCTGCCATTCCCCTTCGCCGTCCCGATAGGCATAAGCCTCCGCCGTCGTCCTGACGCCGCAACGCAAGACTCCCGAACGCTTTATCCGTTCCATATCGGCGCCGGCAAGAGCCTCGGCACACGTTAAAAAAAGAACCGAGCAAGCAAAGAAAAATATAAAAATTCGCTTTTTTGTCATTAACCCGTCCCGCAAAGGCAAAAAATTTTGTTCCACTATAACCGAATTATGAAAAAGAGTGTACCGCGATTATCGTTTTCTGATATTTTTATATGAACGTTCATTTAAGGAAAAAACGATGCGCCTGAAATTTTTGTTGATGCTTTTTTTGCCGTTTCATCTGTCCGCCGCTTTGGCCGCCGAGCCTTCGCCGCAGGAATGGCTGAACGTTCGCGGAACGGAACTGCTGAAAGTCTTGTCCGAACAAAACACGAAACAACGTTTTGCAAAAACGCTCCGCCTGGCGGACAACGTTTTCAATTCCAAGGAACTTTCGCGGCTGGCGCTCGGGCGGTATTGGATCGAATTTTCCGAC
>CALXYE010000008.1 GCA_944392845.1 uncultured Alphaproteobacteria bacterium | reverse complement strand
CCATTGCCTTGATGGCCATAGCCGTTTCGGGATCATTTCCGATCGTTACGGTAACATCTTTTAAAATGCGGACGACGAGCACGGGAGCAATGCACAGGGCGACGATCGGTTTGGCTGCGGCATGCATTTCTTTTACGGCGCGCTCAACGTCGGGATGAACGGTACAGGCGGGACCGTTTTTGGCAAAATCGCACAGGTTCATAACCGCTCCCATGCCTCCCGGGATCAACAGAGCATCGTAATCGTCCGCTTTAAAAGCTTTAAGCGTATTGATGTTGCCCCGGGCGATGCGGGTGGCTTCGACGAGCATGCGACGCTTTTCGGCAGACGGCTGCTTTGTCAGATGATTGACGGTAACGCCCTGATCTCCTTCAGGGGCGAAACAGGCGTATGAGGCGCCGCATTGCTCAATCGCAAGCATGGCCGTCACGGCTTCATGGATTTCGGATCCGTCCATAACGCCGCATCCCGACAGCAGCACGGCAATCTTTTTTGAGTTCATCGCGTGTCTCCTTATTAAATATTGCGGAAAAAACTTTCTGTTGTAATTATATACAATAAGCGTAAAACATACTCAATAACCTGTTTGTTATCAGCGAGGAGAGGCTCTTGAAATACGTTAGCACGCGGGGAAAGGCTCCCGTATTGAATTTTGAAGAAGTCCTGCTGGCGGGTTTGGCGGCTGACGGAGGATTATACGTTCCCGAAGAGTATCCCGCTTTTTCTGCGGAAGAAATGCGGGAAATGCGTGCGCTGAGCTATGCCGATCTGGCCGTCAAAGTAATGGCGCCGTTCACGAAGGGGTGCTTTTCCGAGGACGAATTAAGGGAAATGACCCGTCAGGCTTACGGTGCGTTCAGCCATGACGCCGTTGCTCCGTTAAAGCAAATCAAGGACGGGTTATGGGTAATGGAGCTGTTTTACGGGCCGACGCTGGCGTTCAAGGATTACGCATTGCAGACCGTCGGGCTGATGTTTGACAGGATTATGCGCCGTCAGAAAAAGCGGATCACAATCGTCGGGGCAACCTCCGGCGATACGGGATCGGCGGCGATAGAAGCATGTAAGGATCGCGACGGGCTGGATGTTTTCATTCTGCATCCGCACAACCGGGTTTCCGAAGTCCAACGCCGCCAAATGACGACGGTTTTGTCGGAAAACGTGTTCAACATCGCTTTGGAAGGAACGTTCGACGATTGTCAGTCGGTCGTAAAGGCCTTGTTCGCCGATGCGTCCTTTAGGACGGAATACGCGCTGTCCGCGGTCAATTCAATCAACTGGGCGCGTATTATGGCTCAGGTCGTGTATTATTTCCGCGCGGCGTTATCTTTGGGGGCTCCCGAACGCGACGTTTCTTTCGCCGTTCCGACGGGGAATTTCGGAAACGTTTTCGCGGGATACGTCGCAAAACGGATGGGATTGCCCGTCAAACGCCTGATTTTGGGGTCTAACGAAAATGATATTCTGCCGCGCTTTTTAGACGGCGGCATGATGGAAAAACGCGAAGTCAAACCCTCTATAAGTCCTTCAATGGACATTCAGGTATCCTCAAATTTCGAACGCTTACTTTACGAAGCATCGGACAGAGATGCCGAAACCGTTTCCAGATTGATGGAAACGTTTAAATACGAAGGGGTGTACAAGGTTCCCGAAAATATATTCGAACGCATCAAAAAGGACTTTTTCGGCGTGCGGTGCGACGATGCGCGCACAAAGGAAGAAATCGGACGCGTTTATCTGGGGTCGGGCGAATTGTTGGATCCTCATTCGGCGATCGGCGCTGCGGCGGCCGAGGCTTTTCTTGATGCTGAAACGCCGACCGTTGTTATGGCAACGGCGCATCCGTCGAAATTCCCCGTTCCCGTCCGCGAAGCGACGGGAATTACGCCTGCGTTGCCGACGCGGTTGTCCGATTTGCTGACGCGCAAAGAAGTCTTTACGGTTCTGCCCAATTCGTTGGATGCGGTCAAATATTTCATTCAAACGCATGTTCGCAAGGGATAAAAATATGTCAGCAGTCGTTTCCGTCCTTTCCAACGGTTTGCGCGTCGTAACGGATGCAATGCCCGAATCGGAAAGCGTTTCCTTGGGCGTATACGTCGGCGTCGGAGCCATGTACGAACCGAAGGAATTGAACGGCATTTCCCATTTGTTGGAACATATGGCCTTCAAAGGTACGACGACGCGCTCGGCGCGCAAAATCGCCGAGCAAATCGAAGACGTCGGCGGTTATATCAATGCCTGTACGGCACGGGAAACGACGTCCTATTACATTAAGGTCTTAAAAGAGGACGTTCCTTTGGCCGTAGATATTTTGGCGGATATTTTGCAAAATTCGACTTTTGATCCCGAAGAATTTGCGCGCGAAAAGACGGTCGTTCTGCAAGAAATCAGCCAATCCGCAGACACGCCCGATGATATCGTTTTTGATTATTTCCAAGCAAAAGCCTATCCCGACCAGGCAATCGGACGCCCCATTCTCGGGACGGCGGAAACGGTGAACGCCGTCGGGCGCGAAACGCTGGACCGTTTTATGAAATCGAATTATACGCCGTCGCGCATGATTGTATCCGCCGCCGGAAATGTTGACCATGACGCTTTCGTCAAACTTGTTTCTCAGGCTTTCGGCGGTTTGAAGCCCGCTCGGGGGCTGACGGCGGCAACGGCAGAGTATAAAGGCGGCGAACACCGCGAAAACAGGGACATTGAACAGGTGAACCTGCTGTTGGGATTTTCGGGAGTTTCTTTTCACGACAAGGAATATTATGCATCCCAACTGTTGTCGACATTGTTCGGCGGGGGGATGTCTTCGCGCCTGTTTCAAGAAATTCGCGAGAAAAAAGGATTGGTTTATTCAATTTATTCCTTTTCGTCGTCTTATTCCAACGGAGGAACGTTCGGCATTTACGCGGGAACGGGTGAGGCCGAAGCCGCCGAGGTTCTTCCCGCCGTTTGCCGCGAAATCAGGCGTATGAGGGAAAGCGTGTCTTCCGAAGAGCTGGCGCGCGCCAAAGCCCAGCTGAGGGCGGGCATCCTGATGTCGCTGGAACATCCGTCGGCGCGCAGCGAACAAAATGCGGGGCATTTGCTGGTGTACGGTAAGATCTTGGAAAAAGAGGAGATCCTGCAAAAAATAGCGGACGTAACGGCGGAGGATATTTTGGCGTTGTCCGAAAAGATATTTTCCGGAACGCCGACTTTGGCCGCGCTGGGCCCCGTCGGAAACGTTCCTTCGTTTTCGGATGTTCAAGAAATGCTGGCGGGGAAGTAATGGATCAGGAAAGCGGTATTTTGTTTCAGATTATAACGATAGGAAACGCCGTCAAGGTTATTGCCGTAGACGAGGCGACGGGGACGGAAATATCCCTGATGGCGCCGCGCAATACGCCTTTGCCTTCGCTTAAGGCGGCAGCGCAAAGAAAGCTGGCCTACGTTATGAACAAAAATAAACAATAGTCAAACCGTGTCCGAATGTGGTACTAAACGGACGGAACGTATCTTAATTTTTTACGAAGGAGGGTGCTGTGGCAGATATGATCGCGATTGCTTCCGATCACGGCGGCTTTGAACTGAAAAACGCGCTGGTTGAGCATTTGAAAAAGGAAGGATATAACGTTGCGGATCTGGGAACGCATACGGCCGATTCCGTTGATTATCCAGATATCGCCGCCCGTATGGCCGAAGCGATCAGGAACGGCGAAGCCGAAAGGGGCATCCTTTTGTGCGGGACGGGGATCGGAATCAGCATTGCCGCGAACCGCTTTCCTTTCATTCGCGCCGCTTTGGTACATGACGCTTTCGGCGCCCGCCTGTGTCGCGAACACAATAATGCAAACGTTTTGGTTTTAGGGGGGCGGACAACGGGTCCCGAAGTCGCCTTTGACTGTGCCCGCATCTTTTTGACGACGGATTTTCTGGGCGACAGGCATGCCCGCCGCGTTGAAAAACTTTCTCATCTTTCCTGCTGAAAGGCATCTTTCCATGACGAATGATTTTTTTTCAAAAAAACTAAAGGAAGCCGATCCCGACATTTATGACGCAATTTGCAAAGAATTGCGCCGCCAGCAGGATCAGATTGAGCTGATCGCTTCGGAAAACATTGTTTCCAAAGCCGTTTTGGAAGCGCAGGGCAGCATTCTGACGAACAAATATGCCGAAGGCTATTGCGGAGCGCGGTATTACGGCGGTTGCGAATTTGTCGATATCGCCGAAAGTCTGGCGATTGAACGGGCCAAAAAGCTGTTCGGATGCGAATACGTCAACGTTCAACCCCATTCGGGCGCTCAGGCAAACGGCGCCGTATTGCTCGCCTTTCTGAAGCCGGGGGATACGATGATGGGCATGTCTTTGGTCGCGGGCGGGCATTTGACGCACGGGTCAAAAGCGGCTCTGTCGGGCAAATGGTTCAATTCCGTTCAGTACGGCGTCCGCAAAGAAGATGCTTTGATTGATTTCGACGAAGTTGAACGGCTGGCCGTTGAAAACAAGCCGAAACTGATCATTGCGGGCGGATCGGCATATCCGCGCGCGATTGATTTTGCGAAATTCCGCGAAATTGCGGATAAAGTCGGCGCGCTGTTCATGGTTGATATGGCGCACTTCGCGGGCTTGGTCGCAGGCGGCGTTCACGAAAACCCGCTGAAATACGCCGATATCGTTACGACAACGACGCATAAAACGTTGCGCGGCCCTCGCGGCGGGATGATCATGACGAATAATCCCGATCTTGCTAAAAAGATCACTTCCGCCGTCTTCCCGGGCTTGCAGGGCGGGCCCTTGATGCATGTTATTGCAGGCAAAGCGGTCGCTTTGGGTGAGGCCTTAAAACCTGAGTTTAAAAAATATGCGCAAGACATTGTAAATAATGCAAAAGTTTTGGCAAGCACATTGAAGGACAGAGGCTTGGATATCGTATCGGGCGGCACGGACACGCATTTGATGCTGGTTGACCTGCGTCCGAAGGGGATAACGGGGAATATCGCCGAAAAGAGCTTGGAGCGCGCGCATATGACGTGCAATAAGAACGGCATTCCCTTCGACCCCGAAAAGCCGACCGTGACTTCGGGCATCCGTTTGGGCACGCCTGCGGGAACGACGCGCGGCTTCGGGGAAGCGGAGTTCCGTAAAATCGGCGAGCTGATCGGCGACGTTTTGGACGGGCTGTCGGCGCATCCCGAAGACAATTCGGCAACGGAAGAAAAGGCAAAGTCGGAAGTCGTCGGCCTTTGCTCCCGTTTTCCGATTTATGAAGGGCTTATGGTCTAGGAGGAGATATGCGTTGTCCTTTTTGCGGTCATGAAGATACGCAGGTCAAGGATTCTCGCCCCAGCGAAGATAATTCGGCCATTCGCCGCCGTCGTTTCTGTACGGCGTGCGGATCCCGCTTCACGACGTTTGAGCGTGTCCAGTTGCGCGAGCTGACCGTTATTAAAAAGGACGGCGGCAAGATGCCCTTTGACCGCGATAAATTGCAACGGTCCATCGCAATCGCCGTGCGCAAGCGCCCGATCAGCCCCGAACAGGTGGAACTGATCGTCAACGGCATCCAGCGTCAGCTGGAAACGTCGGGGGAAAGCGAGATTCCTTCCATGCGGATCGGCGAAATGGTTATGGAAGCGCTGTCGGGGCTGGATCCCGTGGCGTATGTGCGTTTTGCTTCCGTTTACCGCGATTTTCGCGAAGCCAAGGATTTTAAAGCGTTTATTGGCAGCTTGGATGCCGTTTCAAACATAAAAGACGAAGAAGAGAATAAAAATGGCTAAAGTAAAAACAAACCGCAGTACGTCCCGTTTGGCCGCCGTACAGGCGTTATACGGTCTGGCTTTGGGGGGGAAGACGATTGATGAGGTTGTCAAAGATTTTATGTCCGGCGCAATAGGCACCGAAGTTATTGAAGAAAACGAGAATACGGGCGAAGAAACGTTTATTCCCGTCATTGCGGCAGAGCCCGGTTTGTTTTCGGGCATTATGGCCTGTTATGCGGACAATGCCGAAAAAATCAACGATATGGTCAATTCTTCCTTTACGGAGGACTGGCCGAAGGAGCGCGTTGAACCCACGCTGAAAGCGATTTTGCAGGCGGGCGTGGCGGAGTTGCTTGCTTTTCCCGATACGCCTTCTCCCATCGTCATCAGCGAATACGTTGACATAACGCGCAGCTTCTATGACGGCCCCGAGGTTCGCGTCGTCAACGGTATTTTAGACAGGTTGGCAAAAATTCTTAAGGATGAGGGATAAAGCCGCCGTCAGGACAAAGAAACGCCTTCGGTTCAGAAGGCGTTTTTTTGCGGGAGAAATATCGCGTCGGGAGCTTCGGAAAGACAACGGATAACGCCTGACGATCTGTTCAAATGACACTGAAACAAAGGAATGTTATCGTCGTTTTCCCTCCGAAATGCCGACGAAAAACGGAAAGCATCAAATCAAAAAACGTATGAGCGGAGAAACGCGAATGGCGTTAAAGCGTGCCCTTTCTCCGAAAACAAACGGAGAGAGAGCGAAAAAAATACGGCGGCTAAATTGTACGGTTAGGAAAGGGAACGCGGTTCGCGGAAAAAGAAAAACGTCGGCGGAATAGGACGAAAACTAAAAAAACGCAAAAGAGTTCGGCGAGGCCGTCCGAAAAAACGAAACGGAAACAGAAAAGCAAGCTATTTCCGTTCTATGTAGATCGTAACGTCGGGGCGGTCTTCTTCGTCGTCCTTGACCGTATATTCGGGTTCAATATCTTTCGGCGCAGTGTGGCGGAAGGGCGCGAACGTCTTTTTCCAAAATATGAAAGAAGTCGTTATTCCCAAAGACAACATGACGGCATACAACACATAAGGCCAGAAAAACAGCAGGATCGCCGCCCACGCGGGCCACTCCCAGACCTGTACGGCGCCGTAAACGCCCGCCAGAGGGCCGACGGCGGGAATAAGCGCCAACAAAAAAGCGGCGAAGATTGCAAATATCCAGTGCAAACCGAAAAAGTGCATAATGCCGTCCAACGCGGCGACGAATTGCAAAAGAGTGACGATCAGGTAAGAAATCGCAAAAATAAGCGGGAGTCTTAAGAGCATGCAGGCATATTCCTAAAAAGCTATAAATAAGTATAGCTTTTTTTGACAAAAATGCGATATAATTTTCTTAGACAGAAAGGCTGATGATAATTTTTTCTTAATTAGATTTTGGCATACTTTTCTGTAGAAGACAGTGAGGAGTGTCACATCATGAGGAAAATCGCACTTGAAACCCTGTGTTTCGTTTTTCAGGATGCCGACGGTATTCTCAGTTTTTCCTTGAACGAATACGAAGGGGCTCCGAATAATCCGAGGTTTATGTATGACGGCGACCGCCGCTTGTTGTTGTTGCGCCAACCGGGACAGCTGATTGCGTTGGATTCGATTGCAGAAGAATTTTTGCCGTTGTTGCGTCGTTCCGAAAAGGTACGTTTCGTCGAAACGCCGGAGGATTCTTCAAAAATCGTCCGCCAGTACGATATTTCGGTCACAAAAATCGAAGGAGATGTCCTTCCGCCGCCCGATATTGAAAATACGGATTTGCCGACGGCCGTTTAAGTCCTTGAAAGGTAGTCGTATTTGTCCGAAAACGCCGTTGAAGGGGCGCTTTCGGCAGTTTGTTGGCATTGTTTCAGAATCGGCAAAAAATCGTTTGTATAAAGTTCTTCCAAGCCGTTGACGAATACGGATATATCGGTTGTTTCCAACGCAATAACGGCCGTTTTTGCGTCTTGCAACAATGATGAAACTTTGTCGTCAAACCTGCTTAAAACAACAAGATCCTCTTCGTATTCTTTCATCGTTCCCCGTCGTTGGTAACGAAATCTTTTGATGACCTTTTTATAACATTTTGTTTATTTTGTCAATCAAAATATGTCAGAGAAAACGAAGAGGAGGTGGAAAAGCCGCTAAGGCGGCGGCGTTTCCTTGATTTCGGGCAGTTCTTTTAACATTCTGGCGAACAAGGCGCAATCGATTTCTTTATAACGTTTGAAGCCGTAACGCCGCCTTAAACGCGCCCAAATCGTATTGACGTAGACTTTTTCCTTCAAAGCCGTCTTTTTGACGTATTTTCTGAGTAATTTCTGCTCTTCGTCCGAAACGAAACAACCTTTAGACGCAGGCGGAAAAGCGGTAAATCTTGAGATGGAAGGAAGCGCTAAAAAAAGAGACAGCACAAAAGGCAGGTCTTCAATACTTCCGATTTTTTGCGGGCGTTGACAAAAATAACTTTGGAATTGCCCGTTGAAATAATGTTTCCGTTGCCGGAAACGGTAACGGTCTGAGCCGTTTTATTGCCGTCTTTCGGATTTTCTTCAGATGTGCGAGCGTCCGCATCATCGTTTAACAGCTCTTTAAGCAGGCGTATCTTTTCATCCGTATCTTTCGGCGCGCCGTTTCTGTTGTCCTGTGTTATCATGCGACCGCCTCTATCACCCATTCTATCGCCTTTTGGGCGTGTTCTTCGGATTCCGATAAAATGATGTCATAGATCACGGAAACGATCCTGGCTTCTTTGTCCGCAGAAAATGTTTTTTTCTTCTTATCTTCGTATTTTTTTAAAAACAGAAGGGCGGTTTCCAACGCTCCTTTGTTTACGGAAGGGCTGTCGCTGTCGAAACCGTACAGCCAGTTAGGAGTGACCTCAAACGCTTCGCATATCTTGCAGAACATCGCGCTGTCGGGTTCCCTTTTGTCTTTCAGATACTGATTCAGGCGGCTTTGGCTGATTCCCAGACGGTCGGCCGCTTTCTGCTGTGTCAATCCCAATTGGGAAAGCTTTTCCTGTAAACGTTTTCCGATCATGGTGTTAAGTCCCTTTTTTGTTTCTTTCTACCTTTCGCCATATTGACATATTCTATCACGTCTTTAAATAAACGTTTTGTGCTTGATTATTTATGCTTATTGTGATAATTATAATCATATTATCACTTTTTATGATTAAACGGAGGGCATATGAATAAAGGCGCGAATATGAAACGAAACGGGAATGAAGACGGCTTCGGCGTATTGGGAAAGATGTTTCGTTCGGGAAAACTGGGAAAATATCCCGTATGTTTGGACCGTTTCAGGTCCGGAGTCAGATTGATGCGCGATTACGGATTTTCTTCGTTCGTGCCGAAGGTAACGATGTCTTACGGAGAAACGGCCTTTATCAAAGGCGGGAATTTCGGCGCGGACGAATGGAACGGCGGGCGCCGCGCGGCGGCGCAAAGATATTTGGACGCGTTGAAATACGTCGGCAAGTACGGCGTTTACGCGCTTCATTTTTTAAGGGACGAAGGCAACGTGCGTACATTCGTTTTAAAACATCCCGTTTTAAACGGCGGGAACGTAACGACGTATCGTGCCGTGTACAAAGCTTTGTGCGAAATGTTGGATCTGCTGACGGAATTTTACCTTAAAGAAGACCAAAAATAAAAGAAATCCCCCGCAAAATGCGGGGGATTTTTCCAAAGAGGATATCAGCGCGCGTATTTCGGACGCTTGACGTATCGTCCCGCGCCTTTTTCCGCTTTAAGTTCGCCGTTTGCATAAACGATTTGACCGTGCGAAAGGGTATAAGCAGCGCATCCCGTAACGGAGATACCTTCAAAAATATTGGCGTCAACGTTCATATGATGCGTCTTGGCGGAAATCGTTTTTTGTTTTTGCGGATCCCAAACGACGATATCTGCGTCGGCGCCGCTTTCGATGCGGCCTTTTTGCGGATAGATATTGAATATCCGTGCCGCGTTCGCCGAAGTCAGCGCGACGAATTCATTCGGAGACAGCCTTCCCGAATTGACTCCGAAATGCCACAAGATCTCCATACGGTTTTCTATCGTGCCGCATCCGTTCGGGATTTTCGTAAAGTTATCCTTCCCCATGCGCTTTTGTTCGTTTTTGAACGGACAATGATCCGTCGCAACGACGGACACGGTCTTTGCAACCAAAGCATTCCACAAGACTTCCTGATGTTCCTTCGGGCGGAACGGAGGGCTGAGGACGTGCGCCGCCGCATATGTGAAATCCGGAACGGAATACACGGAATCATCAACAAGCAGATATCCGGGGACGGTTTCGCCGAAAACCCTTTGCCCGTTCGCCTGAGCCCTTCTGACGGCTTCAACCGCTTCGCGGCAGGACATATGCACGATATAAACGGGACAATCCGCCATTTTGGCCAACATAATCGCGCGGTTTGTCGCTTCGCCTTCTACGACGGACGGCCGCGACGTCGGATGGCCGATCGGCGCCGTAACGCCTTCGTCCAGCAGTTTTTTCTGCATATATTCAATGACGTCGCCGTTTTCGGCATGAACTTCGGGCATTGCGCCGATTTTGCGGCACCATGCGAACGCGGGCAACAGCTTTTCGTCGGGAAGCATCAGAGATCCTTTCGCCGACAGGAAGAATTTATATGTATTGACGCCTTCTTCCTCGGTCAGCGTTTTCATTTCTTCCGCGATACCGTCGTTCCATGACGTAACGTTGATGTGAAAGGAATAATCGACGGCGGCTTTTTCCGCCCGTGCGCGCCAAGTTTTATACGCGGGCGTCATCGGGGCTTCCTTATCGGGAACGACATAATCAATGATCATCGTCGTTCCGCCCGCGGCGGCGGCGGCCGTTCCCGTAAAGTAATCGTCGCTTGACACCGTTCCCATGGACGGCAGCTCCAAATGCGTATGCGGGTCTATCCCCCCCGGCATGACGTATGCGCCCGCGACGTCAATAACTTCCGTTCCGGCGGGCAGGTCGATATCCCTGCCGACGGCGCGAATTTTACCGCCGTCGCAATAAACGTCGGCTTTGAACGAACGGTCGGCGTTAACGACGGTTCCTCCTTTTAAACATATTCCCATATCAGGCCTCCGAAATATTTTTTGAAATCATAGCATATTTTGTGCGGGCAAACGGGGATTTTTTTATTTTTTATCCGATTCTTTTCTTTTATATTCAAAAGGCGAAAGGCCGAAACGGGGAAGACGATGGAAAAAGAAGAAAAGCTCCTGATAAAATACTTTTTCGCGATGTTGCTGGCTTTCGCGATGTTTTATACGGTTTTAACCAGATCATCCTTTTATGACGAAGACGGGTTGCCTTCCGTCGCGGCGAAGGGCGGAGCGTTGCGGATCGCGGGAGAAAACGTCGCGGGCGATTACGCCCTGTTGAAGTTGGCGGAAAGCGGAAAAACGTCGGCGGAGTTTTATGATCCGTCCGTTCAAACGGCTTTTATCAAAGACAGGTTAGGGGCGGAGGGCGAATTCCGCTCGTTTTCCGCGCCGACGATGCCGTTCGCGCTCGTTCCGTTGTCGGAGCTTTCTTACGGTGAATTTTATTCCATGTGGCTTACATGGGGGCTGTTTTTGTTTTCGGCCTCTTTGCTTTGCCTGTTTCCGTTTTTTCAGGCGCTGTTGCTGAGTTTTGCCTTTCCCGCTTTGTTTTACGCCTTTTCATTCGGCGGGGGAGGGCTGTTTTACGCCGCCGCCCTGATCTTCATCCTCACATCGGCGGAAAGGTTTCCCAAAACGGCGGGAATCGTCGGCGGACTGACGTTCGTCGCGCCTTTTTACGGTGTTGTTTCTTTGGCCGCCCTGTTTGTTGAAAAAAGGAAAAAAGCGGCCGCCGTCGCATCCGTGTTCGGCGCCGTTATTTTGTTTTTGGCGGCGTCCCGTTACGGCAAGGACTCTTTTGCCGCCGCCCGAACGGCGGCGTTTGCCGCCTTGAACGCGCTGCCGTGCGCCTTTGCTTCATTCCGTTCGGGAGCCGCCTGCGCGGGAATGTCCGTTCCCGCCGCTTGGACGATATATGCCGTTGTCGTGTTGTACTGCGCGGCCGTCGGAAAAGCCGTTTTTAAAAGCCGAACCGCAACGAAAAACGTTCGAAACGCTTTTCTCTGTGCCGCGGCAGCTTTGGCGACGCCTTGGTTTTCCGCGGGAGAGTACGGCGTTTTGTGCGCCGCCGCCGCTTTTTTGATTTGCGACCTCCGCGAACGGGGAAGCTCGGGCATTTTTGAAAAAATCATTCTGTGCGGCGTGTTTTTCGCGCCGTATGTCGATCCGTTTTTCGTCGCGTCGTTTCGTTTTCCCGTCATTCCCCTGATCGGAGCGGGACTTGCGGCCGTATGCCGCAAACGCGCGTTTTAGATTTCGGACGCCCAAACGATGCGGGCGTCTGATTCGCACAGGCGGACGGCTTTTTTGTCTTCGACGGAATAACGGCAAAGCGTATAGTTGTCGTTTACGCCCGTCGAGAAATACAGCGAGTTGCCGTCATTTGAAAAGTTTAATGCGGAAACGTTATCCGCTTCAAAGGACAGGGAAGAAGCGCCCTTTAAGACGACGCACCCGTCTTGAACGAAGGCCAAACGCCCCGTTTCCTTATGAAAGGCGGGCAGACGTCCGCCGGTGTCTATCGTTGCCGTTCCGCGTTTTCGCGCTTCGGCGGACATCAGGCGTAAATCCCCGTCGCGATCCGTATAAATCAACACGTCTTTTCCGCCCCAACACAGGGGGGACAAGGCGGCGTCCGTCCTGATCTGAAGGGGAAACCATCCGAATTCCTCGCGCAGAATGACCCGCATGACGGGATCGCCGCCGTTTTTATCATATTCGATAAAGGCGATTTTCTGGCCGTCGGGAGACATCGCGGGGAAAGCGATCCGCCGCTTTGACAATGTGAACAGGAGCTCGGGCAGAGAGCTTTCCGTGACTTTTAACTCCGACAGGTCTATAAAATCCTTTTTATCGTCGCGAAAAATGCCGCACACTTTGCCCGAAGAGGCGGAATATTGCGGATATTCCAGATCGGGCATTCCCATTTCTCTGATTTGCCCGTCATGCATCAGGGCAAAAAAGCGCGTTTTTGAAAATTTTTGCTCCTGAACGGCAAAGACGACTTGATAAAGCGGCAATATGACCATAAATCCTATTAACCCGTCGAAAAAAAATCAGTATATTAACTTGTATCAGGTTTTCCCGAAAAAAAGGAGATTTTTTTATGCAGACCGAAATTGAAACGATGACGAATGCGCGGCGCAGCTTTATGCAGTTGCGCGACTATATGAATTCCTGCATCGTCAGACAGCCCGAACTGGTTGACCGTTTGCTGATCGCTTTGTTGGCGGACGGGCATTTGCTGGTTGAAGGGGCGCCCGGTCTGGCTAAAACGAAAGCGATCAAAAAATTGTCGGAAGCCTTGGAAGGCGACGATCAGCGCATCCAGTTCACGCCCGACCTTTTGCCTTCGGACATCACGGGGAGCGACATCTATCGTCCGGAAACGGGGACGTTTCAATTTCAGCCGGGCCCCGTTTTCCATAACCTGATTTTGGCGGACGAGATTAACCGCGCCCCCGCAAAGGTACAGTCGGCGCTGTTGGAAGCCATGGCCGAGCGTCAGGTTACGGTCGGCGGAAAGACGTATAAATTGCCGAAGCTGTTTATGGTCATGGCGACGCAGAACCCGATTGAACAGGAAGGAACGTATCCTTTACCCGAAGCGCAGCTTGACCGTTTCCTGATGTACGTCAGAATCGGCCAGCCTGACGCCGAAGCGGAACGCCGCATCCTGAAGCTGGTGCGCGACGAAGCCTTGGAAGTCGCCGCCGCTGCCGTCGAAGCCGTGCCTCAGGCGCGCGTCTTTGAAGCCCGCCGCGAAGCGCTGGGCGTTCATTTATCGCCCGCTTTGGAAGAATATATCGTCCAGCTGGTCATGGCGACGCGCCGCCCCGAAGCCTACGGCGACAAATTCAAGCGTTGGGTCGCTTTCGGCGCCAGCCCGCGCGGCACGATCGCTTTAGACCGTTGCGCCCGCGCGAAGACGTGGCTGGAGGGCAGGGATTACGTCCTGCCCGAAGACATTCACGCCGTCGTTCACGACGTGTTGCGCCACCGCGTCATTTTGACTTTTGAAGCCGAAGCCGAAGGCGTTACGCCCGACAGCTTTCTTGACGTACTGCTTAACAGGGTGCCGATGCCGTAATGCTGAAGAAATTAAAGTCATTGATGAAAGCGTCCGCCCCCGACGACAGAGCCGAAACGGTAACGGAAGGGGACGGAATACACGCGACGTTGGGCGAATTGCTGGCTCAACGCAGGTTCGTGCCGCTTTTGTCGTTTGATTCCCTCGGCTTTTCAAAAACGGAAGGGGCGGGGTTGCACCGTTCGCCGTTCAGAGGGCGGGGCATGGAATTTGATGAGGTTCGCATTTATCATCCCGGCGACGACATCCGTTTGATCGATTGGCGCGTTACGGCCAGGACGGGCAAGACGCACACGAAGCTGTACCGCGAGGAACGCGACCGTCCCGTTTTGTTTTTGGGAGATTTCCGCCCTCACATGCGTTTCGGGACGCGGGTCGCTTTTAAATCCGTCATTGCGGCGCGGTTGTTGGCGGCTTTGGCGTGGGCATCGCGGGAAAACGGCGATAAGATCGGCGCGATCATTATGTCGGCTTCCCGTTATGCGAAAATCGCTCCGCACCGTCAGATGCGGCGTCTGATGGAAGTGTTTACCGCCGTCGTCGACGCGGCGAACGACGAATCCGCCGAAAAGGGAAAAAAGCTGCATGAAGCGCTGGCGGAACTGCGCCGCGTGTCGAAAAACGGCGGCCGCGTTTACATTATCAGCGATTTTCACGATTTTGACGAAGAATCAAAGAAACATCTGACGTATATTTCGCGGCATTGCGACGTCGTATGTATTCAGGTGTTCGACCCGCTGGAGGAAACGCCGCCGCCGCCGGGGGCTTACCGTATCAGCGACGGCAAAAAAACGGCGACCATTCACACGGATGATCCCGTCTGGCGCGCGGAATACGAAAAAGTGTTCTTAGAACCGAAGCGCCAATTGGAAAACTTTTGCCGCAGCCGTTGCATTATCCGTATTCCCGTTCGCACGGATCAAAACGTCGTCGAAACCGTTCGTAAAGGCGTTTTGACCGCGGAACGCCGCCGATAAAAAGGAGGAACCATGAATCCTGCGGGACAAGGTATTGATCTGTCGGAGTTGCGCGACATCCATTTGCCGCCGCTGCCGTCCGTTTGGCCCTTGGCATGGGGATGGTACGCTTTGGCGGCCGCCGTTCTTTTGTGCGCGTTTTTTCTTTGGCTCGCTTTAAAAAAGAAGCGTCTGACGGCGAAAAAATATGCTCTGCGCGAGATTGACGGGCTATGCGCGGGCTATGCCGCCGATCCGTATCGCCTGGCTTCGGAAATTTCGCTTTTATTGAAACGTATCGCCCTGATGCGCTTTCCCCGCGAACGGACGGCGGGACTGTACGGAAAGCAATGGCGCGCTTTTTTGAACGAAACCTCAAAGAAGCCCGTTTTTGACGGCAAGGCGGGAGAGATCGCGGAAACCGTCATGTACGTTCCCGCGGAACGCTTCGGGGGAAAAGACGTCACTCCTTTTGTCCTTGCCGCCAAAGAATGGATCCGCGAGCACGCATGATTCGTTTTGCCTTTCCCTTCCTGTTATTTTTGCTGCCGCTTCCTTTTTTGATGCGGCGGTTTTTCGCGGGCAGGGGAAACGGGCTTGAAAGTGCCGTCAAAGTTCCCTTTTTCTATGAAGTCAAAGCGATCTCTTCAAAAATGCGCCCCGTTTATCGGTTTCGGCGCGTTTCCCTTTTCGGGGTTGCTTGGCTTTTTTTGGTTCTTGCCGCGGCGCGCCCTCAAACGCCGTCGGGAATGCAAAGCTATTCCGTTCCCGTCAGAGACCTGATGCTGATTCTGGACGTTTCGGGATCAATGAGGCAGCGCGACTTCGTTTCGCAGGACGGCAGCGTTTCCGACAGGCTTTCTGCGGTCAAGGCGGCGGCCGACACCTTTATCCGTTCCCGAAAGGGAGACCGCATCGGCATCATCCTGTTCGCGGGTCAGGCGTCTTTGTATGTTCCGCTGACCGTAGATTATCCTACTTTGAGGGAGATGCTGGCGGCTGCTCAAGTCGGCCTTTTGGGCGGCATGACGGCAATCGGGGACGCTTTGGGCCTGGCGGCGGAGCATTTGGGCAAATCCGAAGCAAAACAAAAAACGGCCGTTCTGTTGACGGACGGCGTGAATAACGCGGGAGCTTTGATGCCGCCTGACGCCTTGAAAAAAGCCGTCAAAGAGGGCGTCAGGGTTTATACGATCGGCGCGGGAAAGCCGTCGGCCGTTCCTTCGGAAAGCGTTGATGTCGTCCTTTTGGGACAAATCGCGCGGGAAACGGGCGGGCGTTTTTATACGGTCGAGGATCCGCAGGGGCTTCAAGACGCTTACGAACGCATTTCCGAGGCGGAACCTTTGTCCGAAACGGACGTTTATCTGATGCCGCAAAAAGAGCTGTACCCGTATCCTTTGTTCATATCCCTTTGTTTGTTCAGCCTGAACGTTTTTATCGCGGCGGCGAAACGTCTGTGGGCGAAAGGAGGGGAAAATGGATGAGATCGTTTTTCTCCGTCCTTGGGCGTTCTTTTTCCTGATCCCCGCTTTTTTGTTCTGTTTCAGGCCGTTCGGAACGTCGGGCGGCTGGATCAATGCCGCAGACGCGCATTTGCTGCCTTTTTTGTTCGCGGGAGCCGAAAAGGGGCGGCGGCGTTTCTTGCCGTATCTGTCCTTTTTCGCGATTGCGTGCGCCGTTGCGGCAATGGCGGGCATTTCCGTCCGACGGGAGGGAAGCCCGCTCTATGCTCCGAAAACGCCTGCCGTCATTATGGCCGACCTGTCTTTGTCCATGCGGGCAGGGGACGTTTTCCCAAACCGTTTCAGCGTTTCCCAATTCAAGATTTATGATCTTTTGGACGGATTGAGAGGGATGCCCGTCGGCTTCGGCGTATTTGCCGCCGAACCTTACGCTTTGCTGCCGACGACGACGGACGCGGGCGTCACTGAAAACATTCTGCCTTTGCTGAACTTTGACCTGATTCCCGTTCAGGGATCGCGCATTGACCGCGCTTTGTCGGAAGCCGTCAGGATGTTGAAAGCTTCGGGCGCAAGAGGCGGCGACGTTTTTCTTTTGACGGACGGAGGGGAAGAGGTCTTGGAACAACAGGATGCCGCGCTGAAAACGGCGGAGGCCTTTGCCGACAACGGCGGCCGCGTTTTCATTTTGGGGATCGGCACAACTCAAGGCGCCCCTTTGATGCGAAAGCCCGACGAACCGATAAGGGACAGGCTCGGTAACCCCGTTCGCCATTCGTTAAAGGAGGCTTTTTTAAAACGGTTGGCCGTTCGGGGAAACGGCGCGTATGCTTCCGTCGCCGCCGACGGTTCGGATACGGCGTTTTTATTAAACTCGTACGCCCGCTTGTTTCGGGACGCAGAACAAACCGACATGAAAAATGACGAGGAAATCGCCGACGGCGGATGGATGTTTTTGATTCCGCCCCTGCTTTTGTTTCCGTTTCTGTTCGGTAAGGGCGTTTTCGGCATTTTCCTGCCTTTCCTTTTGCTTCCTTCAACGGCGCAGGCAGCGGATTGGTTTCTGAATGCTCCGGCGCTGGCGGAAAAGGCTTTAAACGGCGGCGACGTTTCGCAAGCGCTCCTTATTGCTCGGGAAGCGGAGGATTTCAAGACCTTCTATAACGTCGGCACGCTTTTGATCAAAGCGGGAAAATATGATGAAGCCGCCGAAATGCTGCGTTCGGCCGTTGCTTTGAAGCCCGATTCCGAAGATGCTCAAATCAATCTGGAAATCGCCGAAAGGCTGAGGAAAAAGCCGCCCTCGGACGGCGGAAACGGTAAAAACAAGGATGACCCGAAAGGCAACGGAAACAATTCGGGAAACGAAGGTAAAGGAAGCGGCGAAAACGGCAAAACGGGAAGCTCCGATAACGAAGAAGACAATAAAAACAACATAAACGAAAACATTAAAAACAACGAGCAACATACTGATAACAAAAAAAATGATGATCAAAACAATACGGAAGAACAAAGCGGGGAAACCGAACGGCAAAACGGAGGGAAGCCTGCCGAGCGCCCCCTTAGCGAAAAGGGGGGAGGGGACGAATCTTCCGATCGGGGGCAGGGTGGAGGAACGCCCGGCATTCCCGACGATCCGTCGTTATTGCTGAAGCAAAAAATATTATTTCAACATTTGAGCGGGCGCTATCCCGACGATGTCGTAAAGGGGGCGGAATGGTAAGTTTTGTCCTGTCGTTTCTGCTCCTTTTCGTCGTTGCGCGTCCTGCTTCGGCTCAGGATGTCTTTGCCGAGATATATCCCGTCAAAAAAGACGTTTTTGTCGGCGAGGAATTCGAAATCAGGCTCAGGCTTTGGGATTCCTTAGGATTGGC
>CALXYE010000007.1 GCA_944392845.1 uncultured Alphaproteobacteria bacterium | reverse complement strand
AAGAACCCGTTGAAAACAATGGGTTCTTGTCCAAAATGGCGGAGGACGTGGGAATCGAACCCACTCACGGCTTTAACCCCGTGTACGGATTAGCAATCCGCTGCATTACCATCCTGCCCGTCCTCCGAGCTTTTCCTTTTTAGATGATGGCAGCGCGTTCGTCAACCATAAAAGTCAAAAATCAACGGTGACGGGTTCGCGCCGCTTCCGACAAGCGTTCGGCAAGGGCTTCAACTTCGTTTTGATGCGGCGCCGCATAGCCCGTCATCGGCTGTCCCCTGTCGTTTTGAGGCGCATTGGAAGGATCTCCCCCTCGCTCGACGGTAACGGGCGCTCCCTTCGCGAACTTTTTGACCAAAGAATTATTCTTGCTAAACACTGTTTTTCGCCTTTTCCGTATCTTATCAAACGAAATTATAATAACACGGCTTTTACGCCATCCCAACCGTTTTCAAAAATCCGTCATATCGGCAGTTTTTTCACTCTGCTGAGCGGCGCGTAATATTCGTGTTCCAATTCATCGTCCAATATTTCCGCGACCAAAACCTTATCCTCTCTTTGTAGAGAAGACACGGCTCCGACAGGCAGGTATTCCAGCAAAACGGCGCGCTTTGAATCCCGAACCAACAGACCCGTATGCGCTCCGTCATAAAAGAAACGCGGATGGTCGGGCTTTCCGTTGCGCGCCCGAATGCAAAACAGCACTTCGCCGTCCTTATTCATGACCACGTCGTAAAGCCCTTCTTTTTCCGTCCGCGTTCCCGCCATAACTTTATCCCGCCAGTTTCTTTTTCAACAGCTCGTTCAGCATTCCGGGATTTGCCTTACCCTGAGAAGCGCGCATCGTCTGGCCGACGAACCAGCCGATCAGCTTGTCCTTTCCGGCGCGATATTCCGCAACCTTATCGGGATTGGCAGCCATTACCTCGTCAATGATTTTTTCGATTGCCGAAGTATCCGTTACCTGCTTCAAGCCTTTTTCTTCAATGATCAGATCGGGCGATTTGCCTTCCTCAACCATAAACTGGAAAACGTCTTTGGCAATACGGCTTGATATCGTGCCGTCATTGATCAGATCGACCATTTTCCCCAGATTTTCGGGAGAAACGGGGCTTTCCGTGATTTTTTTGCCCAAGCGGTTCAGCGTTGCGAACAAATCGCCCATGATCCAGTTGGCAACTTTTTTCGCATCGTGCCCCGCCGCGGCTTTTTCAAAATAAGCGGCCGTTTCCTTTTCGGCAACCAACTGTCCCGCATCATACGCGGGCAGGCCGAAATCTTCCATAAAGCGTTTTTTCTTCGCGTCGGGAAGTTCGGGCATTTCGCGTTTTAAACGTTCAACTTCTTCGTCGTCCAAAACCAAAGGAATCAGATCGGGATCATAGAAATAACGGTAATCCATCGCCGTTTCTTTGGAACGCATGGATTTCGTTTCGCCTTTGACGGAATCGAACTTGCGCGTTTCCTGAACGACGCGCCCGCCGCTTTCCAGAAGCTCGACCTGACGCATCGCTTCGTATTCGATTGCCTGCATCACGAAGCGGATCGAATTGACGTTCTTGATTTCCGCGCGCGTGCCGAAGGGTTCGCCCGGACGGCGGACGGAAACGTTCGCGTCGCAACGCATCGAGCCTTCGTCCATATTCCCGTCGCAAGACCCGATATAGCGAACGATCGAGCGCAGTTTCCTTAAATACGCCCCCGCTTCTTCGGGAGAACGGATGTCGGGACGGGAAACGATTTCCATCAGCGCGACGCCCGCGCGGTTCAGGTCAACGAAAGACTTTGTCGGATGCTGGTCATGCATCAGCTTGCCCGCGTCCTGTTCCAGATGCAGGCGTTCGATGCCGATGCGCCGCGTCGAACCGTCTTCCAAATCCACGTCGATATAGCCGTCGGAAATAATCGGCATATCGGACTGCGAAATCTGATACCCGTTCGGCAAATCGGCATAGTAATAGTTTTTGCGCGCAAAAATCGATTTTTTGTTAATCGTCGCGTTCAAGCCGAACCCCGTGCGGATCGCCTGACGAACGCATTCATGGTTGATGACGGGCAACATTCCGGGAAAACCCGCGTCGATAAAGCTGACCTGCGTATTGGCTTCCGCGCCGAAAGCCGTCGCCGCGCCGGAAAACAGCTTTGCTTTGGAAATGACTTCGCAGTGGACTTCCAATCCGACGACGATTTCCCAATCGCCCGTTTCGCCTTTGATAATGTATGACATCTTATTTTCCTCCTACGCGCAAGGGACGGACAGACATGCCGGACATGCTTTCAATGACGCCGGCGGTGCGAAGAATCGTTTCTTCGTCAAACGGGCGGCCGATGACCTGCAAGCCGATCGGCAGGCCGTTTTCGTCCGACGTTCCCGCAGGAACGGAAACCGCGGGCAATCCCGCCAAAGACGACGGAACGGTAAACACGTCGTACAACTGCATGACCAAAGGATCCTTCGTGCTGTCGTCGTCTTTGCCGAACGCCGTTTCGGGAGCGGCGGGCGCAAGGATGACGTCCACTTTTTTATAAGCCTCTTCAAACTCGCGGCACAACAGGCGGCGAACTTTTTGAGCCTTCAGGTAGCAGGTTTCGTAATAACCTTCCAACAAGATGCAGGTGCCGATCATGATGCGGCGTTTGACTTCCTTGCCGAAGCCTTCCGTGCGCGTATTGACGTACATTTCGTCCAAGGAATTGCCGTCAACGCGCAAACCGAAGCGCACCCCGTCATAACGCGCCAGATTGGACGACGCTTCCGCAGGAGCGATCAGGTAATACGTCGGCAGGGCGTACATCGTGCTGGGCAGAGAGATTTCGACAATCTCGGCGCCCGCAGCCTTCAGTTTTTCGGCTGTTGCTTCCCAAACATGCCGCACGTCGGAATGCAGCCCCTTATCGGGATTGTATTCGCGGGGAATGCCGATGCGCAGTCCCTTGACATCGCCCGTCAGCGCCTTTTCATAACAAGGCACGGGAACGTTCGCGCAGGTCGAATCCTTCGGATCGAAGCCCGCCATCGCTTCCAGCATAATCGCGGTATCGCGCACCGTGCGGGTCATTGTTCCCGCCTGATCCAACGAAGAAGCAAACGCGATCATCCCCCAGCGGGAACAGCGGCCGTACGTCGGCTTGCACCCGACAATGCCGCAAAACGATGCCGGCGTACGAATGGAGCCGCCCGTATCGGAGCCCGTCGCCGCCATGCACAGTCCCGAAGCGACCGCAGCGGCGGAACCGCCCGAAGATCCGCCCGGAACCAGGAAAGAATCGTCGCCTTTGCGCTTATAGGGGTTACGGACGGGACCGAAATAACTGGTCAGGTTCGCCGTTCCCATGGCGAATTCGTCCATGTTCGTTTTGCCGAGCATAACCGTTCCCGCGTCTTCCAATTTTTGGGAAACCGTCGATTCATAAGGCGGGACAAAGTTGTCCAATATATGAGAACACGCCGTCGTGCGGACGCCTTTTGTGCAATACAGGTCTTTCATGCCGACGGGGATGCCGTCCATTTTGCCAGCCGTTCCCTTCGCGCGGCGTTCGTCCGAAGCCTTCGCCCGTTCCAGAGCCAGCTCGGGCGTTTCCGTAACGTAAGCGTTCAATTCGCGCGCCCTGTCCATTTCCTTAATGTGGGCTTCGGTCAGTTCGACCGCGGAAAATTCTTTTTTCGCCAAGCCGTCCAAAGCTTCGGCGACCGTCAATTCTACCAGATCCGTCATCATTTTACTCCACGACCTTGGGAACCAGGAAATAACCGTCCATCTGTTCCGGCGCGTTTGCCAGGACTTGGTCGCGGATGTTTCCGTCCGTTATCACGTCTTCGCGTTCGGGCAATTTCATATCTTCAACGACGGAATTCATCGGCGCCACACCGTCCGTATTCACGTCCTGAAGCTGTTCGACCCATCCGATGATTTTTGTGATCTCGCCGACCATCTCGTCCAGATTTTCTTCGGGAATCCGAAGCCTGGACAGGTTTGCCAATCTTTTGACGGCATCTTTGTCAATTGACATCGGTATTTACGCTCCTGTAAATAATAAAAAAACAACCGCACAGAAGGTATCATTTACGATGACGGACGGCAAGTCTATTCCCGCCGAAAAAGCGGATATTTCTTTATCGGATTTCCTCAAAAGAGCCCCCGTCGGCACGACGATCGTCGGATTGGACTTAGGAGACAAGACCATCGGCGTCGCCGTTTCCGATACGATGCACATCACGGCAACGGCCTTAAAGACGATTCGCCGCGCTTCCTTTGAAAAAGATATGGGAGAGCTGGAAAAACTGTTGCGGGGAAGAACACTCGGAGGATTCGTATCGGGACTGCCGAAACAGATGAACGGCGAAGAAGGCGAACGCGCGAAAATCACGCGCAAGCTGGCTTGGCGGATCGCGGAGCATTTCGGACTGCCCGTTTATTTTCAGGACGAACGCCTGTCTTCGGCGGCCGTTGAACGCATCTTTATCCGCGATCTGGACATGAGCCGCAAAAAACGCCGGGAAAAAATCGACTGCGGCGCGGCGGCGTTTATCCTGCAGGGCGTGCTTGACTGCAATGTTTAAAAAAACTCCCCCGAACGGGGGAGTTTTTTTAAGCGGCCGCCAACAGATATGACAACCGCGCCGTTTCCAAAAAGTCGGGAGAATATAAAAGCGCGATCTCCTCGTCTTTTTCAAAATCGGGCATAACGCCGTAATTAATGAAGTTTTCCAGCTTAATCTTCGCCTGTCTCAGCGTTTTTTCGCCGATTTCCGGAGCGGGACCGTTGACGGGCAGCATCAAAAGGTGCAATGCGTTCAAATCCGAATCGGAAATGACGTCAACGACGCCGCGTTCAAAAACGGCGTAAGGGCGCAATTCGGAAAGATTCGCCCGCGCTTTTTCCAAAATCGGCGGCACGTTGATTTCTTCGGGAATGACGAAATACTTATGCCGCCTCGCCCACAGCCCCGTACTTTCGCGCGACGACAGCACGGACAGGGGTACGGAAAGGGTCAGGCCCAGCGTGACGGGAAACGTCCACCAAAACAGGACGTTGACGTATTTCCAAACGACGGCCATCGCCAACACGCCCAAGACCGTATGCCAAAAATGGATTTTTGCGGCAAACCGCCACGGCGTCCCCGTTTCGTCGCGATTTTGGGTGTTCCAGCCGACGGCCCTGCCCAACAGGATGTCAAAGACGAACTTGCTTTGAAACATCATCATCACGGGCGCGGACAGAATGCTGAAAACGATCTCGGCAAAAACACTTTTGACCGCGCTGAACACGCCGTCAATATCCTTGGAGCGGTTTTGAAGGACGTAAACGGTCAGCCCCAAAAATTTCGGAAAAAACAACATAAACATCGACAGCAGGAACAAGGCGATCGTTCCGAATTTGTCAAAGATCGGCCACGTCGGAAACAAAGAATAGCCGACGGGGAAATAATCGGGGGGAATAAAGGCGCGCCCCAAAGCCGCCGCGATGCCGACCAGCATAAAGCACAGCCAGATCGGCGAAGAAACGTACGACATGATCCCGATCAGGAAATGGATTCGGCTGATCGGATTCAGCCCGCGGGACAGCAGAACTTTGATATGTTGCAGATTCCCCTGGCACCACCGCCTGTCCCGAACGGCGAAATCAATCATGGAAGGAGGGCATTCCTCATAGCTGCCGCTCAATTCGGGCAAAAGCCACGTCCGCCACCCGCCGCGACAAATCAAAGAAGCCTCGACGAAATCATGGCTGAGAATGTGGCCGCCGAAGGGCGCTTTCCCCGTCAGGACGGGCAGCTTGCAACATTCCATAAAAGCCCTGACGCGAATGATCGCGTTATGTCCCCAATAATTGCTTTCCCCGTCCTGCCAATACGCCGACCCCGCCGCAATGACGCCGCCATACACTTTGCCCGCGAACTGCTGGATTCGCGCGAACAAAGTATGACGGTTAATGCACAGGGGCGGCGCTTGGATAATGCCCGTGTCTTCGTTGATTTGCATCAGCTGAGCCATCTTCAGCAAAGTCTGCCCCGCCAACAGGCTGTCGGCGTCCAAAACAATCATAAAATCATACAGCCGCCCCCACTTGTTGCAGAAATCCTCGATATTTCCGCTTTTTCTGGCCGTGTTATTCACGCGGCGGCGGTAATACAGGCGTATTCCTTCGGGCATGCGGCGTTGCGTTTCCAGCCAAAGTTTTTCTTCCTTGACCCAAAACTTCGGATTCGTCGTATCGCTCAAAACGAAAACGTCAAAACGTTCCCCCTGCCCCGTTTCCTTCAATTCCTCGGCCATTGCCAGCAGATTGGCGAACACCTTGACGGGTTCTTCGTTATAAACCGGCATCAAAATCGCCGTTTTTCCCGTCAGAACGACGCCGTCATCCGCCCATTTCAACCCGATGGGCTTCGTGCGGCGCAACAGGCCGAAAAATCCGAACAAACTTGACCAAAAAAACAAAGCGATCCAACCGAACGTCAAAGCGAACAGCACGATCATCATCAGCTTCGTGTACAAATACGAATCGCTCGGAATTACCGTCGTCCACTTCAGCGTAGCGAATAACGTGCTCAAAAAAGACAGGCCGAAGATATACAGCCTGTGCAAAAAAACGCGCCGTTTGGAAATGGGGACAAATTCTTTCATTCTTTTTCAGCCCTTTTGAAAACGGGAAAACAGACGGCTCAGCCAATGGGGTTCGTCAATTGTTTGCGGCTTCATGCTTTCATACCTGTAAGGCGGAGCGTTGATCACGGCGCCCGCGCGCATCCTTTCCCGCAGATCTTCGGGCAACTGCCCCCTGACAAGTTTTTCGACGGGACACGAATGCGCCCCGTCCGCCATACTGAACGTCAGTTTGAAACGGGCGGCTTCGGCAAAACCGTCGTCAGAGGAAGAAAGAAATACGGAGGAAGCGATACCCGCGATAAAGGCGTCGGCCTTACCGACAAATTCCTCCGCCGTGTCCGTTTTCATCTCCAGCGCATCCAATAAGCATGAAACGCCGTCTTCGGACACGCCGTCTGCCGGATATCCGAAGGTTTGCAAATAAACGCGGGCAACGTCCCGAAGACTTTGAATTTTTATGGAAGCCATTGATAGCTCCACACTTCGGAAATGTTGCGGCCTTTTTTAACGACGACCGCGCGCAACTCCGAAATCTTGCCGTTCGGAACGAAGTCGATATATGCCGTCAACCCCTGCGTCAACGGATTATATGCCAGCGTTTTCTTGACAATTTCTCCTTCGCTTGCCGAAACCTCAAGCGTCGCGATTCCCTGTTCGACTTCTTCCTTCATATTCAGAATGTCAAAATCAATGACGAACTTGCGCTTATCGACCTCCAGCATGCCCGATACGCCGCCGATTCCCGTCCGCGTCGCGGTGATGTCGCCGGGAATCTTTTCCGCGGGCAAATCGTTAAACCAATGCAAATTGTAGGAATAGCTTAATTCCTGTCCCGCAACGGCTTTTTCGTCGGGAACCCAGTACGCGACGACGTTGTCGTGAATCTCCTGAGCGGAAGGAATTTCAACCAGCTCAACCGTTCCTTTCCCCCAACTGCCGATCGGTTCGACCCAAGCGCTGGGGCGCTGTTCGTAATGAGCTTCAAAATCCAGATAATGGGAAAGGTCTCTGTCGCGTTGCAACAGCCCGAACCCTTTGGGATTTTCATCGCTGAAATTGCTGATGCGCAGATTCTTTGAATTGTCCAAAGGACGCCACAGCCATTCGCCGTTGCCGTTCAGAATCAGCAGGCCGTCGCTGTCATGGACTTCGGGGCGGAAATCGTCGAATTTGTTTTTCGTATTTTCGCCGAACAGATACATTGACGTCAGCGGCGCAATTCCCAATTTGTTGATGTCTTTTCTGACAAACAGGCGGACTTCGACGTTCATGACCGTATTGTGTCCGGGTCTGATGATGAATTTATACGCTCCCGTAACGCTCGGACTGTCAAGCAGAGCGTACACCGTCGCCGCATCGTCCCGCCATCTGGGACGTTTGAGCCAAAATTCCTTAAAAATCGGAAATTCCTCGCCCGTCGCAACGGCCGTATCAATCGCCAAACCGCGGGCGGACAAACCGTATTTTTGACCTTCGGCCAAAGCGCGGAAATAGCTGGCCCCCAAAAAAGAAACCAGTTCGTCAAAATAATCGTTCGTATTCAGGGGATAATGCAGCCTGAACCCCGCATAACCGATGTCGGTAAAATATTTCGGATTAAACTTGTTGCGCCCGAAATCGAAAAACGTCAGAGAATATTTCAGGGGAAACGATTTGCCGTGGATGATTTCGTTGATTCGGACGGAATTTTGAAACAACGCTCCCGCGTGAAAGAATTGAACTTCAAAGGGTTTGTGAAGCCCGTACCACGGCCCCGCTTCGCGTTTGAAACGGATGTCGCGGTAACCGTCGTAATCCAGTTTTTGCAAGGCTTCGGGCAAATCGTTTTCAAGGGGGACGAACGGTTGTTCCGCCAGTTTTTTTGCCTTTTCCGCCAAAAGGTCGAAATCAAACGCCACGCCGACGGGGTCAGCATTCAAAAGGGCACTTTCCCTTTGATAATCGCGGTACAAAATCACGGCTTCCGCAAGAAAGAACAAAACAAGAAGAGCCGCCGCTCCTTTGATCAGGGGTTTTATATATTTTTTCATTCGGTCTCCTAAAGATATCTCTTTCAGAAAAAAGCCCCTATGCTTTTTTCAAAACCGTTTTTTTTGCTTAAAATAAAAAAACCTCGGAGTGACCGAGGCTTTTTTATGGTGGAGATGAGGAGGTTCGAACTCCTGACCTACGCATTGCGAACGCGTCGCTCTCCCAGCTGAGCTACACCCCCGAACGTTTCCGTCTGCACAGGAATATGCAAAAAAACAATCGGCGAGTCAAGGGCATTTTTCAAAAAAATCATCCTTCCCCGATCTCGTCTTCGTGTTCCAAAAACCATTCGTAAGTACGGCGAATCCCTTTTTCCAAAGGCATTGAGGCCTTCCATCCCATTTCCCTGATTTTTGAAACGTCGCAGACCTTGCGCTGTTTGCCGTCGGGCTTCATCGGATCAAAATTCAGTTTTCCGTCATATTCCACGACTTTGCAAACGATTTCCGCCAATTCGGCAATCGAAATGTCCGTCCCCGTCCCCACGTTGACGGGGTCATCGTCCGAATAACGTTCCATCAAAAAGACCGCCGCGTCCGCCATATCGTCAACGTACAAAAATTCGCGGCGCGCATTGCCCGTTCCCCAAACTTCGACCTCGGCCGCTTCGGCTTTTTTCGCCGCGTGTATCTTGCGAATCAGAGCGGGCAGAACATGGCTGTTTTTCAGGTCGAAATTATCGCCCGGACCGTAAAGATTCGTCGGAATAACGGTGATGTTGTCCTCGCCGTATTGTTGGCGGTAGCAACGGCAGGCAACCATGCCCGTCAGCTTTGCCATCGCGATCCCGACGTGCGAAGGATCCAAAACGCCGCTCATCAGATCGCTTTCCTTCATCGGCTGGGCGCAATTCATCGGGTACATTGACGCGCTGCCCATCAGCATGAATTTTGAAACCCCGGCTTCGTATGCCGCATGAATCGTATTCAATTCGATAAGCGTGTTTTCATAAATAAATTCGGCGGGGCGCGTTTTATTCGCGAATATGCCGCCCGCTCTGGCCGCCAGCATGAAAACGCCGTCAGGCGCCTTTTTAGCGAAAAAAGACGACGTTTCCTTCGCGTTCAGGAAATCAACGTCCTTATGTCCCGCGCGGATAATTTCGCAACCTTCGTTTTCCAAACGCCGTACCAGCGCGGAACCGAGCATTCCCTGATATCCGCAAACCATGATGCGTTTGTCGGCCAACATAAAAGGCGCGTGAGTAAGCATATTTACCTTCCTTCGTAAAAAATACAAAAAAACCGATCGGCTTCCGACCGGTTTTTTTACGGCTTATTCTTGTTCGCTTTCAAGAATCGCCGAATAAATCGCCTCGGCATTTTCCCCGCCTCTCAGCTTGGCGCACAGGGATTCGTCCCGAAGTATCCTGGACGCCTTTGCCAAAGCCGTCAAATGGTCGGCCCCGGCGTTTTCGGGCGTCAACAGCAGGAACAACAGATCAACGGGTCTGCCGTCAACCGCATCAAACGCGACGGGGGACTCCAAACGGGCAAACATCATGCACAACTTGTCCAGACTGCGCATCCTGCCGTGAGGAATGGCGACGCCGTTTCCGAACCCCGTCGTCCCCAAGCGCTCGCGTTCGACCAATACGTCAAAAATCGTACGGTCTTCAATTCCGACGCGCTCCGATGCGAAAGAAGCCAGCTCCTGCAAAGCCTGTTTTTTGCCGGTCGCCTTCAGATCGGGCAGGATGTCTGCGGGCGTTAAAAATTCGGAAATAAGCATTTTTTCGTGTTTCCGATACGCGAAGCGGGCTTAAGAAGCCTGCGGATCGACCCAGCCGATGTTTCCGTCGGCGCGGCGATAGACCATGTTCAGGCCGCCGTGAGCAACGTTACGGAACATCAAAGCGGGAACGTCGGCCAGATCCATGCGCATCACGGCGCCGCTGACGGTGCACAGGGGCAGTTCCGTTTGCATTTCGGCAACGACGACGGGCGCGGATTCATCCTGCGGCAACGTTTCTTCGTCGGCATCCTTTTCGGGTTCAATAACGGCAAAGTTCACCGTTTCCGCTTTCGCCTTATGATCCGTCAAACGCTTTTTATAACGCAAAAGCTGTTTGCCGATGCGGTCGTTGGCGGCATCAAAAGCGGCATAGGCATCGGCATTGGAAGAGCTGCCCTGAACCAAAACGCCGCTGATCGGATGAAGGGTCAGGTCGACTTTAATCAGATTCCCTTCTTTTGAAAAAGCGACGGAGGCGTTCAGCGGAGATTCAAAAAAGCGTTTCACCGTATTGTCCGCGTGTTCTTCAACATAGGAACGCAGACTGGTGCCGATATCGATTTGTTTGCCTGTAATTGAGATTTTCATTTCACGATTCTCATTTGTAAAAGGTTGATAGAGTGGATAGGGAATTACCCCGTCTAAGCCTAGAGAAGGTACGACCCGCCCCGTTCGAAGTCAAGAAAATGTTATGCGCACGGTTAAATCCGTTTTTCCGCGCGCTTTTCCCTTTTCCTCAGGGACGAAGGGGGGATACCCATCGCTTCCCTGTATTTTGCCACGGTTCGGCGGGCGATTTCAATCCCTTCCTTTTTTAAAAGAACGGCCAGCGCATCGTCGGACAACACGTCCCGCCCTTCGGCGTCGATCAGCGCCCTGATGCGGTATCGGACGGCGCGCGCGGAACGGCTTTCTCCGTCGGCGCCTTCCAATCCTTGAGAGAAGAAGAATTTTAATTCGAACACGCCTTCGGGCGTTGCCATATATTTTCCCGAAGTGACGCGGCTGACCGTACTTTCGTGCATGGCGACGGCCTCCGCGACGTCTTTTAAAACCATCGGCGTCAAAGCTTTTTCGCCCTTATCAAAGAACGCCCTCTGCCGTTCAACGATTTCCGAGGCCACTTTTAATATCGTTTCCGCCCGCTGGTTCAGTGCCCGAATCAGCCAGTTCGCCGCCGACAGGCTTTCGTTCATGAATTTTCGGGCGGCTTTATCTTTTGCGGCGACGGCGGAAATCTCGGCCGCGTATTCTCTGTTGACCAACAGCCGCGGCAGAGCCGCCTGATTTAAAACAACGCTCAGGTTTCCGTTTTTCAGGCGCCTGACCAAAACGTCGGGAATGACGGCGGGCGCGGCATCCGTTTCAAACGCCGACGCGGGGCGCGGAGACAGGCGTTTCAGCTCATCGCACATGTCCGAAACGTCATCAATGCCGACGCCGCACAGCGCCGAAAGCTTTTTATATTCCCGCTTCGCGACCAAATCCAAATGATTCACCAACGTTTCCATCGCCGGATCAAACCTGTCCCGTTCTTTCAGCTGAAGCGCCAAACATTCCGCCAAGGACCGGGCATACACGCCCGACGGAGCGATTTCCTGAAGTTTTCGCAGGACTTTTTCGAATTCGTCGGAAGAACATTTCGCCTCTTCCGCAGAAAAGGAAGGGGGCAAATATCCCGCTTCGTCCAGCCGTTCCGTCATCATCAAAGCCAAACGGCGTTCCCCTTCGACCCGAAAAGTAACGTTAATGCGGCTTTGCATTTCCTCAAGCAGGGTAGGCGCATGTCCCGCACACAAATCAACGGCTCGAAACCCCGCGTCTTCGTCCTCCCGCCCGCGCGCCCCGCTCCACGCGTCCAAAGAAAAATCGGGGCCGTCGAAAGGCTCTTGCCCGTCTTCGCGTTCATAGAAACTGTCTTCGGAAGACAGGTCTTCCTCCGTATCGGGAGCGGTTTCACGCCCGCCGTCAACGGAATCCAAAAGCTCGGGCATTTCTTCGCGCCCCAGCGTTTCCGAAAGGGAATCCCGCGAAAAATCGTCTTCGCCTTCGGAAAGGCCGCTTTCGCGTTCCAAAAAAGGATTCTTTTCAAGTTCTTCGGCAAGGGCCGCGTCAAGCTCTTGGGACGTCATTTGCAACAGTCGGATCGCCTGTTGCAGGCGCGGGGTCATGGTCAGGGATTGCGATTGGCGCAAATCCAAACGAGGCGTCAAGGACATATTCCCTTCCCTCCCCGCGAAACATTACAATGCGAATTTTTCGCCCAAATAGACGCGGCGCACGTCTTCATGGCGGACGACGTCCTGAGGATTGCCTTCCATCAGCACGACGCCGTCGTAAAGGATATAAGCGCGGTCAATAATGTCCAGCGTTTCGCGGACGTTATGATCGGTAATTAAAACGCCGATGCCCCTGTGCTTTAAATGCGATACCAAATCGCGGATTTCTCCGACGGAAATAGGGTCGATGCCCGCCAACGGTTCGTCCAGCAGGATAAAGGACGGATTAGACGCCAAAGCGCGGGCGATTTCGACGCGGCGGCGTTCGCCGCCCGACAAGGCCATCGCGGGAGCGCGGCGCAAATGAGCGACGGAAAACTCGTTCAGCAGCTCTTCAAGAATTTCTTCGCGCCTGTCCCAGCGCGGTTCGACAACCTCTAAAACGGCGCGAATATTGTTTTCAACGTTCAAGCTGCGGAAAATGGAGGCTTCCTGAGGCAAATAGCCGATCCCCAAGCGGGCGCGGCGGTACATCGGCAAGGAAGTGACGTCAATGCCGTCAATCGACACAACGCCCGTATCCGGCGTAATCAAGCCCGTAATACAGTAAAACGACGTCGTTTTTCCCGCGCCGTTCGGCCCCAAAAGCCCGACCGCCTCGCCGCGATTGACGTTAAAGGAAACGTTACGCAAAACGGGGCGTTTTTTGTACGCTTTGCTGATGTTGGACGCTCTCAGCCCCGTTTCCGTCGAAGCGACAAGGCGGGGAGAATCGCTTTCCTTTTTAGGAGGCGTCTGATGTTCCGAGGAGTTTTTCATTTGATGCGTTGTCATTTTGCTCTTCGTTTTCCTTTTCGGCCGCGGCGTTTTTTTCCGTTTCGGAAAGATCCCCGCGTCCTGCCTTATTACTCTTTTTTTTCTTTTCGGGCAAGAAAACTCCCGTCACCTTTCCTTTCGGCCTTCCCGCCCCGGCGGGAGTTTGAAGACGGCTGACGCCCGTCCTCATGTTGATATCCGCGACCTCTCCCAAAATGTAGTTATCACCTTGGGTAATCCTGACGTTCCCCATCAGGACGGCCTCTTCCCGCGCGACGTGGTAAACCCCCGAATCTCCCGTGACCGTTTCCTTGCCGTTCGTAATCTTTACGCCGTCTTCGGCCTCGAAGCGTTCAATCTCGTTTTGGCCGCCTTTCTTAGAGAAATAAGCCTTGACCGTTTCGGATTCCAAGCGGCGGGCATCTTTGACCGCAACGACGTCCCGTCTGGCCACGGCCATATTTTGCTCCTGCCACAACTCCAAAACTTTAGAGGTCATGCGCTCGTCGCCTGCGAACAGTTTAACGGGATTTCCTTTAAGAATGATTACCGATTTTTCAATCTCGTAATCGGCGCGGTCGGCATGAATGACTTGTTTCGGCGTCGTAATGATGACGTTCCCCGTCGCCGTTACGCGGAAAAATTCGTTGCTCTTTCCCGGAACCTCCCGATAAAAAGCCGTCATTTTGTCCGCCCCCAACGCCGTATCGCCGCGAACGGCCAATGCCTTATCTTCCGCCGTAAACGTCTTTTTATTGCTGTCCCACTCCATGCCGCCTTCGGAGGTCAGGACAATCTCTTCGTTTTTCTTTCCCGCCTTTCCCTTGGCAACGGCGGCGGATGCCCCGCCGGCAAAAACGCAGGCCGCCAGAAACGCAAAACCGAACGCAAAAGCCCCTTTCCGCATGTCAGTCCTCCTTCGGGGGATAGAAGATCAGGCGCGTTTTTCCCGACAGCCTGACGACTTTGCCTTCGTCCGTCACGGAAAAGCCGTCGGAAACGGCATAGCCGTCCGCACCGCGCACCAAAGTTTTTTCGTTGCCGCTGATATCGTGGGTCAGGATGCTGACGCTTGCCTGCGTTGTTTCCAGTTCGTATCCCTCGTCCGTGTACACGTTGACCTGCCCCGACAGATCCAACATATCCGTCGCCTGCGTATAAAGGGCCGTTTCGGCGTCCAGCGCATACCAGCGCCCGTTTTTGGCGGAAACGTCCGCGCGCACGCCGTTCAGACGGACGCGGCGCGTTTCGCCTTCCATTTCAAAAGCCTCTTCCGCCGTCATATTGAACGGTTGTCCCGATTGGTCCACCGAAAAAAAACGCGGATTGACCATCGCCTGTTCTTCGGGCAGGCCGATCCGTTCCGCGTCTGCCGCCGCCAAAGAAAAGCCCTCTTCCCCGGCATTCAGCTGAGGCCAAAGGATGATCAAACCGATCAGCAACGCCGCCAAACTGGGCAAAAGCACCTTCATCATAACGACAAAACGGCTGTGGCGGAACATGCGCTTTTCCTGTTTCCGGCGCCAATCGTTCACGCCTTCCGTCCGCATCTTCCCCCATTGCAGGGGGCGTTTCAGTTCAACGACCTTTTCCTCTTCCATCAGGCGACCCCGGCGCGCAGGCAGTCATGGACGTGGATAATGCCCAACGGTTTATGGTTTTCGTCAACGGCGAACAGACTGGTAATTCCCTTGCCCGTCGTATTCATCTGGCGCAAGGCTTCGGCGGCGGACACTTCGGGAGCGATCGTTTTCGGATTATACGTCATGACCTGACGGATCTCTTTTTCCAGCAGGTCGGGACTCATGCTGCGGCGTAAGTCGCCGTCGGTAAAGATGCCGACCAGCGTTCCCAAAGAATCGACGATGCCGACGCATCCCAAACTTTTTTCGCTCATAACGATCAAAGCCTCCGACATCTTCATGTCGGGCGGCACCAAAGGCATCTCGTCGCCCGAATGCATCAGATCCCTGACCGTCAGCATCAGCTTGCCGAGCTTTCCGCCCGGATGACGAATCTTGTACTGTTCCTTTGAAAATTCGTGTTTTTCCAAAAGCGCCACCGCCAATGCATCGCCCAAAGCCAGCATAAGAGTCGTCGAGGTCGTCGGCGCCAATCCGAACGGACAGGCTTCTTCCAACGGCGGCAAACACAAAACGACGTTCGACTGGCGCGCCAACGTACTGTCGCGGCGGCCGACCATGCCGATCAGCTTATTTCCGAAGCGATGGCAAAACGCGATCAGATCCCCCAGTTCGGGCGCTTCGCCGGAATTGGACAGAGCCAGAACGACGTCTTCGGGTTCGATCATGCCCAGATCGCCGTGACTGGCTTCACCGGGATGAACGAAATAGGCCGTCGTCCCCAAAGAGGCCAGAGAAGCGGCAATCTTCCTGCCGACATGGCCGCTTTTGCCCATCCCCGTGACGATAACGCGCCCCTTTGTGTTGAACAGGACGTCAACGGCGTCGACAAAAGACTCGTCCAGACTGTCGGATAAATCCTTCAGCGCCTTGCTTTCAATATCCAAAACCTTATGGGCGGAAGCCAAAATGTCCGCGGGCGTCATGGTCACGGCAAAATCTCCTTAAACAACAAAACATAAAAACGCGCCGAGATGGTATGTTAGCCTTCGGCGCGCTTCGGAACAATCAAAAAAACGGCAAAAACGCTTTTAATGGGAAAAAAGCGTTTCGCAGCTCCAGCCCGCCAGATCCAATTCGGCGATTTCGGGCAGAAATTCGAAGCACGCGCGGGCATGTCCGGCGCGCCCTTCCCGCTCTAACAGGCCGTCCAGAACTTCCTTCAGGCGGTGCAGGTACAAAACGTCGTTCGCCGCGTACTTCAGCTGTTCTTCGTTCAAATGCTCCGCCCCCCAGTCGGATGTTTGCTGTTCCTTAACCAACTCAACGCCGAGAAGGTTTTCGCACAACGTTTTCAAACTGTGAGAGGGAGCATTCGTCCTGGCCAATTTGGAAGCGATTTTCGTGCAATAAACGGGAGCGCACCTGACGCCCAGATAATACGATATTGCCGACAGATCAAAACGGGCATACTGAAATATCTTCAAAACGGAAGCGTCGGAAAACAGGGCTTTCAGGTTCGGCGCGTCATAGGCGCCTTTTTTAAAACGGACGATATGGCAAATTCCGTCTCCCGCGCTCAACTGTACCAAGCACAGACGGTCGCGCTTTATTTCCAAGCCCATCGTTTCGGTATCGACGGCGACGGATCCCGAAAACTTTACGGAATCCGGCAGATCGCCTTCATGAAAAAAGATTTGAGCCATCAACGAACCTTTTCTTACAAAAAAAGAAAGGGGCTTAACGCCCCTGTTTCCTTAAAGCTCTTGTTTTGGTGCCCAAAATAGGACTCGAACCTACACACCCTTGCGAGTACTAGCACCTGAAGCTAGCGCGTCTACCAATTCCGCCATTTGGGCAAAACAAGAAACAACAGAGCTTTTAGAAGAAAGCGCCGCCCCTGTCAACAGAAAAATTTAAAAAATGAAAAAAAGCGCCAGCCCCAATAAAACGCGATAAAGCGCAAAGATCGCAAACGACGATTTTTTCAGCCAGTTCATCAAAAACGAGATGGCCAGAGCTCCGCCCGCAAACGAAACCGAAACGCCCGTCAACAGCGACAAAACGCCGACGCTCTCCCCGACGGGAGCGGTAAAGACTTTCAAAGCCGTCCACGCGCCCGCCGCGCCGATCGTCGGAACGGCCAGCAACATCGAAAAACGGGCGGCCTCTTCCCTGCCGATCCCCAAAAAACGCGCCGCCGTCATCGTGATGCCCGAACGGCTGACTCCGGGAACCAAAGCCAGCATTTGAGCCAAACCGACGAAAAGGGCTTCCTTTACGCCCATTGACGCCGTCGTCCCCGACGTTTTTCCGACTTTATCCGCAATATAAAGGATAATGCCGAAAACGACCGCCGTCGTTGCGATGACCTTTTCGCTGCGCAGCGTCCGTTCTATGTAATCGTGAAAGAAAAAGCCGAACAGCAAAGCGGGAATCGTTGCGACGGCCAGATTCAGCGCCAGCTTTGCGTCCGCCGTCGAAAACGACCGTCTTAAAATGTCAAAGCCGCCGCGAATCATGGACAATACGTCCTTTCGAAAATACAGCATCACGGCGAACAGCGTTCCGACATGCAGCGCGACGTCGGTCAGCAGCCCCTGATCCGCCCAATCCATCAGCCTGGGCACCAAAATTAAATGAGCGGACGAGCTGACGGGCAAAAATTCGGTCGCGCTTTGAACCAGCGCCAAAACGATCGTGTGAAGCATCGGCAAACTCCGAAGGAAAACGAAACCAAGAGCTACTTTATAGCTTTTTTTTCAAAATATTTACAAGCTATAAACCTTTGATACCGTATAAATATAGTTTGCATGGAATCAATATCAGAGTTTCAGGAATGTACACGCTGCATCATCATCCCGCTTGTCCGTACAGCCGAAAAGTCCGCCTTTTGATGGCGGAAAAAGGGATGGATTTTACGCTCGTCACGGAAGAGCCGTGGAAATACCGCCCCGAATTCCTGGCTTTGAATCCCGCAAACGAGCTGCCCGTTCTGGAAGAACCCGACGGTCACGTTCTGTGCGGACACAGGTCAATCTGCGAATACATTGACGAAACGACTTCCCGCCCCCTGTTCGGTTCGTATGCCCATGACCGCGCCGAAGTCAGACGCCTGTGCGATTGGTTCGACGACAAGTTTTACAAAGAGGTTTCCGTCTATTTGATTGAAGAAAAGCTGATGAAACGCATCATCGGGGGCGGCGCGCCCGATTCCGACGCCATCCGCGCGGGAAAAGCCAACATTCTCGGGCACTTAAGCTATTCCGAATGGCTTTTAAAACAACGCAAATGGCTGGCCGGGGAAGCGTTGTCGATGGCCGATCTGGCCTTTGCCGCGCATCTGTCCGTTCTGGATTATATCGGCGAAGTCCCCTGGGATAAAACGGAAGACGGCGAACCGTTGTTTGAGGAAACCAAAAACTGGTACGCCCGCGTCAAGTCCCGTCCGTCCTTCAGGCCTTTGCTGGCCGACAGGATACAGGGCACCGTTCCGTCGTCCTGTTACGCCGATCTGGATTTTTAGGATTCACATAAAGGGATGAAACGGATATGATGGCGCAAAAGAGGAAAGGATGATTTTGATGAGGCTGTCGAAACTTTTTCTGATTTTTGCCTTTTTCACCCTTTGCGCTTCGTGCGGAACGAAGACGCGCATTTATTATTGGGAAAAAGCCGGAACGGGAGCCAACCGTTTCATCATGGATCACAACAAATGCCTTGAAAAAGCGGACTTATGGCCGTGGACGTGGGCGCAGCTTGCAAATTCCCCCGAAACGTTGGATCTGCATCTGCGTCTGAGCGACGGAGGGATTTGGGCGAACTTTTCCCCCTATACGGGCGCGCAACCCGTTTTCGTCAATTCCGCCAGCCCGACGACGACGGTGATTTATTCCTGGTATGCCGACTGTATGGAAGAAAAGGGCTATAAGGAACGCCGCCCCTATACGGGTCCGATGAGCCTGGTTGAATAACAAAACAACGGACGTAAAGTTATGACTGATTCAGAAAAGAAATCCCCCGTGATCCTCCAAGTCCTGCCGCGTCTGGAAACGGGCGGCGTCGAACGGGGAACGCTGGAGATCGCCTCCGCCCTGAAAGAAGCGGGATGGACGCCGATTGTCGTTTCTGGCGGCGGCAGAATGGTCGTCGATTTAAACAGAATGGGCGTCGAACACGTTGTCATGCCCGTTTATTCCAAAAATCCCTTCGTTATACGAAAAAACGCCGAACGGCTGGCCGCGCTTATCCGCGAAAAACGCGTCGACGTTATTCATGCGCGCTCCCGCGCCCCCGCATGGAGCGCGAAACGGGCGGCGGAAAAAACGGGCATCCCGTTCATAACGACCTTTCACGGCGCCTATAACATGGGACCGTTCCGGCTTAAACGCCGCTATAACAGAGTCATGGCCGAAGGAAACCCCGTTATCGCGGTATCGGATTTCATCAAAAGGCATATTATGGAAAACTACGGCGTCCCCGAAGAACGCATCCGTCTGATTCACCGCGGCGTTGACACGGACCGTTTCGACGCGCAGAAAGTAAAGCCCGACCGCATGATCGCCCTGGCGAAAAAATGGCGCGTCCCCGAAGACGTCCCCGTCGTTATGCTGCCGGGAAGGCTGACGCGCTGGAAGGGGCAGTCCGTCATGTTGGACGCTCTGGCCCGCACGGAACACAAAAACCTGCGTTGCCTGTTCGTCGGTTCGGATCAGGGACGGTCGCATTATCGCCGTGAATTGGAAAAAAAGATCAAAAAACTGGGCTTGGAAGGCGTTGTGCAGATGGTTGACCATTGTTCCGAAATGGAGGTCGCCTACATGCTGACCGACATCGCGGTATCCGCCTCGACCGATCCCGAAGCTTTCGGGCGCGTCGTTCCCGAAGCCCAAGCCATGGGACGCATCGTCATCGGCACGAACCACGGCGGCGCGACGGAAACGATCATAGACGGCGTTACGGGCTTTTTAGTGCCGCCCGGCGATCCCGACGCATTGGCAAAAGCGTTGGACCGCGCCTTGTCAATGACGGCGGAAGAACGCGACCGCATGGCGAAAAACTCGATTGAACGCGTCCGCTCCGAATTTTCCAAAGCTCTGATGTGTTCCAAAACGCTTGACGTTTATAAAGAGGCCGTCAACGGGGCAACGGAAGAAAAACGGGCGTAAAACTTTGATTTTTCCGCCGAATTAGTCTTGAATCCGAAGCGGGAGCGTTCTACAATGCTCCCGCTTTTAAACTTATTTACTGAAAAGAGTGTCTTCAAATGGTTTCAATCATTTTACTCGATAACAGCAAACTGGCTTTCGACGGTCCCGTGACCTGCGCGGAAGTCGCCGCAAAGATCGGAGCCGGATTGGCAAAAGCGGCTCTGGCAGTCAAGGTGGACGGCAAATTAACGGATTTGACGACGCCGATCGCGACGGACGCCAAGGTTGACGTTATCACGGCGAAAACGCCCGAAGGGTTGGATATTTTGCGCCATACATGTTCCCACGTCATGGCCGAAGCCGTCAAAGAACTCTATCCCGAAACGCAGGTAACGATCGGCCCGTCCGTCGAAAACGGATTTTATTACGATTTCGCCCGCGAAACGCCCTTTACGCCCGCCGATTTGGAAGCGATTGAGAAACGCATGGCGGAAATCGTCGACCGCGACGAAAAGATCGTCCGCGAAGAAAAATCCCGGGAAGAAGCAATCCGCTTCTTTAAAGACAAGGGGGAAAAATACAAGGTTGAACTGATTGAAGACCTGCCCGAAGGCGAAACGATCAGTTTTTACCGCCAGGGCGGTTTCATTGACCTGTGCCGCGGGCCTCACCTGCCCTCGACGGGCAAGCTGGGCAAAGCGTTCAAGCTGATGAAAGTCGCGGGAGCGTACTGGCGCGGAGATTCTTCACGCGAACAGTTACAGCGCATTTACGGCACGGCATGGGCGGATAAAAAAGCGCTGGACGCCTATCTGACCCAGCTGGAAGAAGCCGAAAGGCGCGACCATCGCCGTTTGGGCAGGGAAATGGATCTGTTCCATTTTGAAGAAGTGGCTCCCGGCGACATCTTTTGGCATCCGCACGGCTGGACGCTGTTCCAAACGCTGATTGACTACGAACGCAAACGCCAAAACGACGCGGGATACGTCGAAATCAACACGCCGCAAATCATGGACCGCGTTTTGTGGGAAACTTCGGGACACTGGGATTGGTATCGCGAAAACATGTTCACGACCACGATCGAAGACCGCGTTTATTGCGTTAAGCCGATGAACTGCCCCGGCGGCATTCTGGTGTTTAAACAGGGCATCAAATCTTACCGCGATCTGCCGCAGTACATCGCCGAATTCGGGCGCGTTCACCGCTACGAGGCTTCGGGAGCCATTCACGGATTGTTCCGCGTCCGCGCCTTTACGCAGGACGACGCGCACATCTTCTGCACGCCCGAACAGCTGGAAGAAGAATGCCAGAAAGTCGTCCGCCTGATGCTTGACATCTATGACGCCTTCGGACTGAAGGAAGTCAGCATTAAGCTGTCCACCCGCCCCGCCGAACGCATCGGCGCCGACGAGCTGTGGGACAAGACGGAAACGGCTTTGGCTCAGGCGCTGACGGACATGGGCTACGAATATACCCTGAATCCGGGAGACGGCGCTTTCTACGGGCCGAAGCTGGACTTTAAGGTCAAGGACGCCATCGGCCGCGAATGGCAGCTGGGAACGTTGCAGGTTGATATGAACCTGCCCGAACGCTTTGACGTGTCTTATATCGGCGAAGACGGCGAAAAGCATCGCCCGATCATGTTGCATCGCGCCCTGTTCGGCTCTTTGGAACGCTTCACGGGCATCATGATTGAACATTACGCGGGCAAGTTCCCGTTCTGGATGGCGCCGCTTCAGGTCGTCGTCGCAACGATCACTTCGGACGGCGACGATTATGCCAAAGAAGTCTGCAACGCTTTGAAAAAAGCGGGAATCCGCGCCGAACTTGATCTGCGCAACGAAAAAATCAATTACAAGGTACGCGAACACTCCGTAAAGAAGGTTCCCGTGATGCTGGTCATCGGAAAGCGCGAAGCCGCCGAACGCACGGTCGCCGTCCGCCGTTTGGGACAAGAAAAGCAAGAAACCCTTGCTTTGAACGACGCGATCGCTAAACTGGTCAAAGAAGCGGAAATGCCGCATCTGAACGACTGAACTTTAAACTCGAATTGATGGAGGGTTATATAATAACTGAAACGACTCAGGCGTCGCCCACCCGTGAGGGGCCGCGAGCCAACGGAGAAATCACCGCGAAAGAAGTCCGACTGATCGGCGCGGACGGAGAAAACATCGGCATCGTATCCATTCGCGAAGCTATGCGTTTGGCCGATGACGCCGACTTGGACCTGATAGAAATATCGCCGAACGCGGCGCCGCCCGTCTGCAAAATTTTGGATCTGGGGAAATACCGCTACGAACAGCAAAAGAAAAAAGCGGAAGCCCGCAAGAACCAAAAGGTCGTCGAAATCAAGGAAGTCAAGCTCAGCCCGAACATCGACACGCACGATTACGAGGTCAAGCTCCGCAACGCCCAGCGTTTCATCAACGACGGCAATAAGGTAAAATTTACGCTTCGTTTCCGCGGACGCGAAATGGCTTACCTGCAACAGGGCCAAGAGGTTATGAACCGCGTTGTAACCGATTCGGAAGCCTATGCGAAAGTTGAGCAGGCCGCCAAATTGGAAGGCAAGCAAATGACGATGGTTTTGTCGCCGAAGTAAGCGAACCGTTTAATAAAACCGCCCGAACGCCGTTCCGTAAATTTTTCGAAGCGGTCTTTGGGCGGTTTTTGATTCTTACGGGGAAATGCACCGGCACGAAGGAACCGTTGTTGTCCCGACACGTCAAAATCGGTATTTTTCGGCCGAAACAAAAAAATTTAGCAATAACGAAAAACGTTCGTGCCTTATTGAAACGCGAACCTTTTTTCGGACGGATACCGGGTCTTTTTTCCGTTTTAAAAGCCGTCGTACGGTGTAATTTTATCAAAGTTCCCTTCGGAAGCCATAAAGCGCGTTGCTTCATTCCGCATAGTTTTTCAACGTTTCGGCTATTTGCGGATTTTTGTTTTTCTTCGCATAATCAAAGGCCGTCGCGCCGTTTGCATCCTGTAGATAAGGCGAGGCATTCGCATTTAAAAGCGTCAAAATCATATTTGCGTTTTTTGCATACAATGCCGCCAACATCAACGGCGTTTGCCCGAATTTATTAACCGCGTTCACGTCCGCGCCGCCGTCCGCCAAAATCTGCAAAACGTTGTAATCCTTCCCTTGCGCCGCGACTAATGCCAAGGCCGTATTTCCGTCCTTGTCGCGCTCCTCCAGACTGCGCGGATTTATCAAGTCGTCCAGAACGGCTCTTTCCTTTCCGAACAAAGCCGTCCACATCAGCGTGGAAACCCCTGCGTCTAAAAATTTTCGGCTTAAATTTCCGCCCGCGTTCCATACGGCCTCCGCCGTATCCCGATTCCCGAAATACAGGGCCGTCATATACGGATTGAATCCGTCGTTGTCCAAGGCTTCAAGGTCCGCTCCGTTTTCGACCAAAAGCGGAACGATATCCTTTCCGTATTTTTTGTTTTGAACGGCATAAAAGATTGCCGAACGTCCGCGTTCATCCGTCATCATTGCGGATGCGCCGCGTTCCAGCAATAACTTGACGACCTCGGCCGTACTTTGCAACGCCGCCTCCATCAAAACCGTTCTTCTGAATTTCAAATCGCGGGCATGGACGTTCGCCCCCGCCGTAATCAGAAAGGCGATGATTTCGGGCGAAGTGTCCATAAGCAACGCATTATAAAGCAGGTTTCGGCCCTGATATTCCTGATCAACGTCTTCGCCCGCCGCGATCAAAGAACGCACGGTTTCAACGGGAGCTTTATTTTCGACGGCCAAAATCAAAGCCGTAACGCCGTCGGACCTTTTTTCCCCCGCTTCGGCTCCCGCGTCCAAAAGCACCTTTATCACTTCCGGAGATTTGTTAAAACCCGCCGCCAGCATCAAAGGCGTCATTCCTTGCGCGTCTTTGGCTTTAAAATCCGCGCCTTTTTTTATAAAAACCCGTATGACGTCGGGATCGGGATTAAAGGCCGCCGCGAAAGACAAAGCCGTCCATCCGTTCGGATTTTTCAGATGAAAGTCCCCGCCCTCTTCTATCAGTTCTTCGACAACCTTTGCCGAATTTTTTGCCGCCGCACTCATAAATACCGTCGCGTTGCCTTCCGTGTCCCAGGCATTCAGCTTATACCCCGCGTCATGCAGGCCCATAATCTGCTCTTTGGTTTCCTTGCCCGTGATAACCAGCTCGGTACTTTGGCGCAAACGCCCCTCTTCTGCCCGCGCCTGAGCGCCGAAAGCAAAAAGGAACGCGAAAATAAAGAAGACCGGACGCATAACTGCTCCTCTTTCGGCAAGACAAAAAAAGGGGCGGCCGTCAATACCGCCGCCCCGAACGGTTATCCGATGACCGCCGCTATGTATGACAACGGTTCCAGATGCAACTTGATTTTGCCGTTTGCGACTTTGGCGATCTCTTTTTCTTCCATAACGGAAACGACTTTTTCGCCGTTGTGCCCCAGCAAAACGTCTTCATCAATCGGCGAACCGCTGAAATTCAAAGCCGTAAACTGCGTCCGTCCGTCGGGTAAACGGTGCGCCATAACGAACGCTCCCGAAGATTTGAATTGTTCGACCTCAACCAAATCGCCCAAATGGATGCCGTATTTTTGGCGTTTTTCGATCATTTTCTTAATCGCGGAAGCAAAAGAATTTTCATCCTCAAGCTGCTTAACGACGGACCCGTACAAAGCCTTTGCCTTGGGCAGGCCGCCGATGGATTTTTCGGCGCTCGGATCGGCGTCCAGCAGGTCATAGCCGCCGCGGTTGATCCAACGCGTATCGCCGTCCGCGACAAATTCGGGAATCAGCTTTTGGTCAATCGGCAACGCGCCGACCAAATCCCACCCCGACAGGCCGAATACGCCCGGCTGAAAAGCATTATACGCCGCCAGCAACAGGTGAACTTTTTTAACGCGTTCCGCATCCGCTTCCGAGATATTGTCCAAATCCGTAATTCCCAACCGCGTCGCGGCCAGCCCCGCGAAAGTCGTGCACAAGCCGTTACCCGACAAAGCATTATATTTGACGGGGCCGTTGACGGCCTTATCGTGCATTTCTTTGACAATTTCGGCGCGGATGTCCTTGCCCGAACGTTTTTTGCCCTTGTACATAAATTCGTCGTTCGGGTGGTCAAGGAAGTGCACCAGTTCGTAAGTAATTTCGTCGTGGTTCTGCAAATCGTGGATCAGGGATACGGGGTCAATCCGATAATCTTTCATCAGCTGATAACAGAACTTCAGGAAATCCGCATTTCCCGTCAAAACGGCGTGCTGAACGGCGGGACGGGTTACAAAATCATAAGACAGATCAACGCCGTTTTCGCTGAACTCTTTGATATAGTTCGCGGCCAGATTCAGTTCTTGGAACGTAACGCCGCCCAGCTTTCTGGCAAACATAGCCAAAGAGTTTGTCGCATTAACGGACAACGGATGCCCTTCCGACCAGCAGCAGTTCGGGTCAAGCGAGCGTTCAATCCCCAAAAACGAATTGGCGTCCAGACGCACCATAACGGCGCCCAGGTCTTTCATCGTTTTCATCATGTCGCCGTACATCATGCGATACGCCGCGCACGTCGGATCCAGCCAGTTCATCGTCGGCTGTCCCGATTTGAAATAATGCAGATAAACCCAGCGGCGCGTCACGCCGTCAACGCCTTCGATTTCCGCCGTCGCGTCCCATCCCGACAAGGGGCGCGTATCGCCGGGGATGCTGAACAAAACGCGTTGCAGGTTTCCGGGGATATACCCCTTTTCCGCCAGTTTAACGACGTTATCGGGATGAACGTTCGCGCTTTCCCATTCATCCTTGACTTCGGGCAAAAGGTTCCAGTCTTTCGGGTCGATTTCGACCATGACGTAGATGCCGGGATACTCGCCGTAATTGCGTTCGGCCAGGCGGAAATCAAACCCTTTTCCCGTATGCCCCGGAACAATGTCGCCCGCGATCTTTCCGCCGTATTTCTTCGCGGTCGCCGTCATTTCCTTATATTCTTCGTCCGTCCCGAAATCAGGAGAAATTTCCAGCTTGATACGGTCGAAATAACCGTCCACCGTCGGGGTCAGTTCTTTGCCGACAACGCCGCCCGACACCTTTTCGGGCCCCGTGCGCAACAATGATACGCCCAGCTTCCGCAAAACCTCCCATAAACGGGCGTCGCCGCAAAAGGGAATAAACTTTTGCCCCTTGAACGGAATTGTCGACGCGGGGTAGGAATTGAACCAAACGGGCATGTCTTTGACGGCTTCGCGAGGTTTCGGTTTCGCAAAACCGTATGTCCACTGTTCCTTTTTGCCCGAAAAGGTCTTCGCCGCTTTTTCGGCGTTGTAAAGCATCGAGTTTTCCTTGAGCCATTCGATATATTCAGGTGAATTCGTCGTCATGTGAAACCCCTTCGTTGATGACGGTATGAAAAAAGTAAAGACAGATTATCTTTTTCATTATTTTTATGCTAATAAAAAAACGTTTTCCGTTATTTTTTCAAAGGCTCTCAAATGCTTTCCTATCAACACGTTTACCACGCGGGCTGTATCGCAGACGTCCACAAACACGCCTCCCTGTCGGTTTTGCTGGACGTCATGGCGCGAAAGGACAAGCCGCTGACTTATATTGAAACGCATGCGGGACGCGGCGTTTATGACCTGAACGCCCCCGAAGCGGAAAAAACGAAGGAAGCGGACAAAGGCATCCGCGCCTTTTTGAAGGCGGGAAAACTTCCCCAAGACCATCCGTATACCCTTTTACTAAGGAAAATGGCGGCGGAGATCGGCGAAAACGTTTATCCGGGATCTCCCTTTATCGCCGAAGCGCTGCTTCGTCCGACGGATTCGATCATTTTGTCGGAACTTCATCCCCAAGAATACCGCGCGCTGAAACGCCTGACGGATTATCCGAACGTCCATATCCATAACCGCGACGGTTACGAAGCCGTTTTAGCGCTTTGTCCGCCGACGCCGCGAAGGGGCATCGTTTTTATCGACCCCAGCTATGAAATTAAAACAGAGTACGAAAAAGCCGCGAAAACAATCTTAAAACTGCACAAAAAATGGGCGGAAGGCGTTATTGCCGTTTGGTATCCCGTTTTGGCGTCGGGAGAATATCAAACGTTAAAAGAAATCCTTCTAAACGCAGGGTTGCCGAAACTTTATCATAACGAAATTTCCTTCCGTTTAAATAAGGGGGAAACAGGAATGGCGGGCAGCGGACTAATCATCGTCAACACGCCTTACGGCGCCGAAAACGAACTTGAAAAAATCAAAGAGTGGTTCTAAGCCGCTTTACAGAAAGAAAAACGATGACGCCCGCATGAAAACAATCTCAGCCGCCCGCCCGAAGAAAAGCGCAAAACGGCGGTGGAATACTTGAAAAACCGCCGTACGGACATTGACAACGGCGCTTTCCAAGCCTCGGCCGTTTTAAAGAGGGCGGCAGGAAAGGGTTTAAAAAGTTAAAGTGTCCTTCGGACACCTTTTCAAGTTTCGCGCTTTTCAAAAAGTTAACGTACCCTTCGGGTACCCTTTCAGG
>CALXYE010000006.1 GCA_944392845.1 uncultured Alphaproteobacteria bacterium | reverse complement strand
ACACTCTTTCCCTACCCGACGCTCTTCCGATCTGTTCTGCTGGTTTATATCGTCATGCGCGTCTTGGGAGCGGCTCTGCCGGGCGGAACGCTCGCATATGAAGCGCTGCAATCCGTTTTGCTTGTTTTGATCTCGTTCGGCATTTGGTTGGTGATGTACCGCCCGTCTGCGATACATTGCGGATGCTCTTCCTGTCCGCTTAAAGCGGCGTTTAAAAAATTGACCGGCAAAAAGGAAGCTGCCGTCCCCGCCGAAACGAAAGCAAAGGAAGAAGTTAAGGCGGAATGATGCTTCTTAACTAAAGAGAAAAGCTCCCGTAACGGGAGCTTTTTTATTGCGCCGTTGCACCGTATTCGGAATTGTGAAATAATGCTAATAATTGATTTCATCATAGGAGAATGCATATGCGCATACTTGCAGTCCTGACGACAACGCTTGTTTTTCTGCCAAATATTGCCTTTTCAATGGAACAACTGCCCCCCCTGCACTTTTTAAGTGACTCTTCTTTTCAAATCGCCTCTTCCATGAAGCTCGGCGCCGCCATGGGCGAAATGTCGAAACCCACCAAAGGCGGCGTTACAAAGGAAGTTTTGTGCGAATCCGACGAAGAATGTTCCGAAGGTGAAAAATGCGAAAGCGGAACGTGTATCAACGTGTGCGATCCCAATCCCTGCCCTTCGGGATATTGCGTCAGCGACGGCAGCCATTCTTATTCCTGCGTTCCCTGTTTAAATGATTCCCAATGCGGTAAGGATGAAAAATGCCGCGATTACGTTTGCGTTGACGTTTGTTCGGGAAATAACTGCATCGCGCAACATAAATTATGCATTTCAAACGGCAATCACGACTATACGTGCGGCGGCTGTACATCCGATGAAGCTTGCGCGGATGATGAATTTTGCGATACGTCGGCAAAGACGTGCCGCACGCTTTGCCCCGATTCCTGCGAAGGCAACCTGATTTGCGAAATCACGGGACCTCATGAAGCTCGTTGCATTTGCGAAAAAGACGAAGACTGCCCCGAAGGTTATACCTGCGATCAGGAAACGAAACAGTGCGTCGCGGCGGATTGCGCGGGGATGTTGTTGGCGTCGCGGGACGACGTGGCCGTAGCGGTCGACGCGGCGTCGTTTTCGACGGCGATGAGTTCGGGCAAAAACATCATTGCGGTTACGGAGAATTTAACCGTATCTTCGGCGATTGATTTGGGCAGCAAAAAGCTGGTCGGCCCGAAATATTTTGCCGATATCCCCGTCTGTAAGGAAATGAACACGCCGACCGTAACGGCTTCCGACGGATTGCAAATGAAGGGCGGCGAGATTTCCGACCTGAATACTGCCGGCAATTCAACGAAACAACCGGCGCTCATCACGGGATACGGAACGATCAATAATGCAAAGATCACGAATTCGGGGAGAGGAGGCATTCGCGTTTCCGACGGGCATTTGACGTTAAGCGGCACCGTTGATTTCGACACGTCATCAACCAATATTGACCTTTACAATGCCGCGTCGGCGACAAGCACGGCAAATTTAACCTTAACGGCAAAACACGGGAATATTTCGGTTCAAAGCAACTGCTCGTTTACCGCCGAATCCGGTTCGTTAAAAATGGATGCAACGGAATACGGAAATTCAAACGTTTATGTATATCCGAACGGCAAAGCGACGTTCAACATCCCTATCGAAGCGCATAACGACGATACGGGCGGTTTATACGGCGGATCGCCTGCTTTGAACGGATGGAATTCAACGGCAAAGATCGTACTGGCAGGAAACGGTAACAAATTATCCGCAGGCGGCATTAATGCAGTATACGGCGGAGGCATTGACATTAACGGAAGCACGGAATTCACCTTAAAGGGCTGCGATAGTTATACTCCTGCCGTTTTCGGAGCAGGCCAAAACTTAGAGGGATCGACATATAATTTTAACGCTCCCGTAACGGTGAAAACGTCATGCGGTTCGGATCTTACAAAAGATTACGGCCGTCCTTATTTGTTCGCATTAGGCAAATCAGCAAAATTCAACGTGAACGCTCCGATTAAAGTCAGCGGGAATTTAAGCCTCGGACTCTTTACCGGCGGTTCCGTGCAGCTGGGCGCGAAAGGTGAGATCGGGAACGTCATCGGTCATATCTGCGATTACAACGCGAAAAGTTTGGGCTCTGCACTCACCGTAAAAAGCGGCGGCAAACTGACATTGAATAATACTTGTAAAAAAGCAACGTCAAATAAATCGCTTGATCCGTATAACGATTTTCCGAACGGAACAAAATTACCGTCGGGATCTACGGCATTCCGCGAACATCCGTCCGTCTTTTCGTCAGGATGCTAAAATCTCATAAACGACAGCCCCCGAAATCGGGGGCTGTTCAACATTAAGCGATTTCTCTTCGTCTTTCTTGGTTCAATACCACCCGAACAGCGTTCTGTTTTCGTCCGGCGCGGAAATTTTTGACAGATCCTCTTCGTCGAGATCAAAATCAAAAATATCGATATTTTCTTTCATTCTTTCAACGCTTGAAGATTTAGGAACGGCGGAAACGCCCGTCCGAATCAAAGACTTCAGCCCCGTTTGCCCGACGCTTTTACCGTATTTTTTACCGATTTCCGTTAAGACGGCATTTCTAAAAAATCGTTCTTTCCGCTGGCGAACGGACTCCGCTCCTGCATATGCCAAGGATCCGCTGAAGCTCCCGCCGTTTATAAAAGACACAACCTGATTCACCGCAGGGATGAGGCCGCAACTTTTTACAAAATCCGAATATCGGCGCCCGTTAAAATTAGAAATGCCGACCGCTTTGATTTTTCCCGCCTCACGCGCTTCCTTCATCGCCCGATACATTAACCGGCTTTCGTCATACGGCTCATGAATCAGGAACAGATCGACATAATCGGTCTGCAAATCGTTCAATTATATCGTTTTTTAACCCGTTCATAACTTGCGCTCGGAAAATAAAGCTTTATCGTTATGAACAGGTCTTTCCTGTCATAGTGCCGAATCGAATTTCCCGCAAACCGTTCATTGTCGTACATTCGGACGGTGTCAATCAGCCTGTGGCCGGCTTCAATTGCTTTGAAAACGCACTTCTCGCAAGTCCGTAAGTTCCGAAGTCTGATACCGGCATTTTCGTACCGTCGTTCAGTCTGATGTATTCCGTGGCTGTCCCGAAAAACAAAAAACGTCCGCAAAGGGACGTTTTTGTTTTAAATGGCGGGAGCGACGGGGCTCGAACCCGCGACCTACGGCGTGACAGGCCGTCACTCTAACCAAACTGAGCTAC
>CALXYE010000005.1 GCA_944392845.1 uncultured Alphaproteobacteria bacterium | reverse complement strand
CCCCCTCTCAGGAAACAACGTAACCCATTGCATTTTCCGATGCACTAAAACTGCTCGCCTTCATAACTCAAGCCAGCTGCCCGTGCATCCTCTCTCTTCCACTTATTCACTCTATTACTAATATCTCTTACCGACAAAACCGGCGCGGATTCCCTTTATAGCAAATCCTTGCCTCCCGAAGCAAGCAATTTCTATTAAATCACTCTCCCCTCTCGGCGCGTCGCCCCTTATATACCCTCTCTCCATACCTGTCAATATCTTTTTTCCTATTTTTTCTTATTTTTTTATAACCCTGCCCGAACGGCTCTATTTTTGCCAAAAAAAGAGTAGGCAAAAACGCCAAAAAATCTTATTATTTTAAGTAAATACGATGTATATAGGGAAAATTACGATGTCCTTCTTTTCATCTTTGTTTTCTAAAAAAAGCATCCCCGTTGTTTCCGAAGAAGCTTTAGAAATTAACCCGAACGTCAAAGCGGCGCTGGCATTGATGAAAATTTCCGAAACGGGAAAGCACGCGGTTGATTCGTTGAAAAAGCACCATATTACCCTGACGCAGGATGTTCTGCCCTGTCGAACGGCCCATTTTCCCGAAAAAAACACATTAACCATAAATTCAAGCCTTTCTCCCGCCGATATTGCCGTTGCTTTAACGGGCGCCGCACGCCGGATTGAACATGAAAAAAGCCTTCCGCGGGAGGCTTTGACGAAATTAAGATGCGCGGACGGCTTAAAATGTGTTCGAGCCGGCGAAGCTGATGCTCAGGCCTATGAGGCGATGACGTATCATGATTTGGCGTCGGCAAAGCTTCCGGGATTTACCCCTTCTCCCGTCGATTCGCCGGCCGTAACGTCCGTAATGATCGGAAAAGCGGCGGGACAAACGAAAGAAAGTCTTTTAAAAAATGCCGTGATTGCCTTTTATAATGATGATTCCGCATTAAAAAAAGCCGACAAAAAGTACATTCAGGAAATGATGTCCGGAGCGATGTATTATATTCATCACGGGGAAAAAACAGCCTTTTCGCAAAAAGTCGCCGAATCGGCTTTTGACAAGATTTGTTCAACGGACGGCAAACCGTATATGCCCGAAGGATTTTTTGCGCAACCTCAGTCTAATTTTGTTCAGCCTGAAATTCGTAAGGAAATTGATTACCAGGCGAATCGGTACGCTAAGTTTGTTCAAACGACTCCCGACACGTCGATTACATTCTGCAAAAGCCGCGCGGAAGCATTCGCCGCAACGCGACAGGCTGTCGCGGCGGATAAAGCGAATCGGCGCTGAGCATCAGAACATTTTAAAAATATCTTCGACATTCAAGCCCTTTTCCCGAAGGGCTTTTATTGTAACGGACGCATTGCGTTTGGCCAGCCTTCGTCCGTTTTCATCCGAAATCAACCGATGGTGCCCGTACGTCGGCACGGGAGCGCCGAACAATTCTTGCAACAAGCGATGGATATGCGTTGAGTCGAACAAATCTTCACCGCGCGTTACAAATGTTACTCCCTGTTTCCAGTCATCCCAGACGGAACAAAGGTGATAACTGACGCCGGCGTCTTTCCTGGCTAAAACGATGTCTCCGAATATATCGTGGCGAGCCTTTATCCTACCCTTGAATTTATCGGTAAAAAACAAGTCCTTTCCCGCCAGAGCCGAAGCTTTTTCGATATCAAGACGCCATGAAAAATTTTTAACCGAATCGGGATCAATGTTTTTGCCGCGACATGTTCCGGGATAAATGACCGTTTCTCCGGCATGGGGAGCATGTCCCATCTTTGCGACTTCGGCCTCTATTTCCTTTCTGGTGCAAACGCAGGGATAAAGTACGCCTTTTTTACGTAATGCCTCTAAAGCTTCGGCATATTCCGCCATATGTTCCGATTGCAGTCGGGGTTTCCCGTCCCAATGCAAACCGAGCCATTCCAGATCCTCAAATATCCCATCAATAAATTCAGGCCGACAGCGTCCCGAATCGATATCTTCGATTCTCAAGAGGAACTTTCCGCCGCTTTCTTTTGCCGTTCTGTAAGCCGTCCAAGCCGCGAAGGCATGCCCCAAATGCAAACGTCCCGTCGGACTTGGAGCGAATCGCGTTACGGCGCCCATATTTAAAAAGCCTTAATTGCCAAAAAACCGCCGAACAGCAGAAAGAAAAACAGCGTCGCCAACCAGCCGAGATTCTTTTCCAAAAAGACCTTCATCGGCTCTCCCCACCTTTTCAGCAAGAAAGCCAGCAAAAAGAATCTGGCGCCGCGCGACAGAACGGAAGCAAGCGTAAACACGCCCAAATCAAGTCCCGTCATACCGCTGGTGATTGTAATAACCTTATAGGGGAAGGGAGTGAATCCCGCCATGGCGACGACCCAGGCACCGTAAGAATTATAATATCCTTTAAAAGCTTCCAGCTGTTCCATATAGTCATAAAAAGTAAAAATAGGAACGGCAACGGCGTCATACAGAAACATCCCGACGACATAGCCGAAGAATCCGCCCAACACGCTTGATATCGTGCAAACGGCAGCATCCCTGTAAGCCGTTGCAGGCGTTGCCAATATCATGGGAATCAACAGGATATCGGGCGGAATCGGGAAAAAAGAACTCTCAATAAACGAGAAGGCGGCCAAAATCCACAATGCCTTCGGATGAGCGGCATATTTCAAACTCCAATCGTACACGGATTGCACGAAGAGCGTCCATTTACCGTAAATTGTTCCGATCAAGCCCATTTTTTATTCCCTGAAAAGCATATCGAAGTTTATATATAAATAAATTTTCGACACGCTTTCCAGAAAAAATTTCACAGCCTTACATATTCGCGAATGATATCGACATCCTTATCGCCCCTGCCCGACAGGTTCACGATGATAAGCCGATCCTTATCCAACGTTTTGGCCAGCTTTATCGCGTACGCCAAAGCATGGGAAGATTCCAAGGCAGGAATAATCCCCTCGATTCGGCACAGTTTCATACAAGCATCAACAGCTTCTTTGTCCGTAGCGCTTTCATAAACGGCGCGCCCCGTTTCCTTAAGCATGCTGTGCTCGGCGCCGACGGCGGGATAGTCCAAACCGGCGGAAATACTGTGCGTCGGCAGAGGACGCCCGTTTTCGTCCTGTAACAGGTAAGTGTAGGCTCCGTGCAAAACGCCGGGAGCCCCCTTAGCCATCGTCGCGCAGTGCTCATTCGTATCAAGGCCTTTTCCCGCAGCCTCAACTCCGACGAGTCGGACGCTCGAATCGTTTACAAATCCCGAAAACAAGCCTATCGCATTGCTGCCCCCGCCGACACAGGCGACGGCATAATCCGGCAAACGCCCTTCCGCTTCCAATATCTGCCGCCTGGCTTCCGTTCCGATCACGGATTGAAAATCGCGAACCATCATCGGGTAAGGATGAGGCCCGACGGCCGACCCGATCAGATAAAAAGTATCGCGATAATTTTTAACCAAATCTTCCAAAGCTTCATCAACCGCATCGCTCAAAGTTTTTTGTCCGCGTTCGACGGCGATGACTTCCGCGCCCAACATTTTCATCCTGAAAACGTTTAAAGATTGGCGTTTAACGTCTTCCGCCCCCATATAGACGGTGCAAGGCAGGCCGAACAAAGCGCATCCAGTTGCCGTCGCCACGCCGTGCTGTCCCGCGCCCGTTTCGGCAATAATGCGCTTTTTGCCCATTTTTCGCGCCAGCAATATCTGTCCCATCACGTTATTGATTTTATGGGCGCCCGTATGGCACAAGTCTTCGCGTTTCAAATAAATCTTTGCGCCGCCCGTTTCTTTTGTCAGACGTTCGGCAAAGTAAAGAGGCGTTTCCCTGCCGATGAATTTTTCGGCGTAATATTTCATCTCTCTGATGAATTCGGGATCCGTTTTGATTTTTTCATAAGCCTCGGCAATCTCTTCCATTACGGGCTTGAGCAGGTCGGGAACGATCTGACCGCCGAAACCGTTGAAGTAACCTTGCGCGTCGGGAGTAGAGTATTTGGAGATGTATGTCATTGTCTTAACCTTTCATAAAACAGATCTTTAAACCTTTTTCAGGCCCCCGATTCGTTTTTATAAAAGGATAGAAACAAAAAAACCGCGGGCCGTACGGGCACACGCGGCAAACGAAACACATTTGAGCGGCACCCGTTAAGGACGCCACCACCAGTTTTTAACAAAAATGTTTCGTACGCTCTTCATCATATTTTCAGTATTGAATGCTTCATAAAAAAAGTCAAACTAAAATTAATAACCTCTGATTGACTCTTGGCCTGCCATGCTTATACAGTAATAAAGCGTTACTTTAAATTGAGAGGCCTCCATGAAGAAAAACTTAATATTCCTGATCGCCGTTTGCCTTCTGACGGCTCCCGCCTTTGCCGGAAAAGCGGAAAACAAACTTGAAGAAAAAAGATTAAAAATAGAAAGCGAATATCAAAAAATCGTCAAACGCCTTGAAGGCGAAAACGAAATTGCCGAAATCAAAGAATTAAAATTGCGCCACGCTCTGGAAACAAAAAATCAGCGTATCAAACAGCTTGAAGAACGGTATGATCTAAGGGCGAAACATAAAAAAGAACGTCAGGAGCTGTTGAAAAAAATCGAAGCGGAAAATCCGGAGCTTTTCAAACAGGCCGAAAAAGAAATTAAAGCCAAAGATCAAAAAACGGGAAAAGACCAAAAAATCAAAAAAGGAAAAAAAGATAAGAAAGGCAAAAAGAAACATTATAAAAAATTAAAAGCCGAAGATTAAAAAAATCCCCCGGATTCGGGGGATTTTTTACAGATAAAAGCCTTCGCCGCCCCAACAAAAACGAAACGGCTCTCCGTGCGGGATTTGTTGTTGTTTTATTCCGAAATACAGCAACAAATATCGGATGACGGCACTGTGAACGGAAATTCCGACCCGTCGATACGGCAAAACCGCAATTTCCGACAAAGCCTGCAAAACACGGCTTTGAATTTGGCGTTTCGATTCGCCTCCTTGAAAACAGGCATCCATAAAGTCCGCATCCAAATTATGCCATGCGTCGGAAACGTCAGGATACATTGCCGCGATTTCCTCGCGCGTTTTCCCTTCGGCAACGCCGAAACTGCCTTCCGTCAGGTTCTCTTTGACAATCACGGGAATATTTAAAACGCCGGCCGCGATTTGCGCCGTTTCCAAAGCGCGTTTTAAAGGACTGGAAAAAATCGCTTCCAACCCGAGTCCTTTCAAGCGTTCCGCCAACTCCGACGCCTGCCTTCGCCCGTTTTCGTTCAAAGGCAGGTCAATCCCCCTTCCCTGCCACTTGCGCAAACGGTTCATTTCCGTTTCTCCGTGTCTGAAAACGTAAAATTCCTTCATTTCAGCCCTCAAAAAAAGGCGGATATTTCCGTCCGCCTTTTATCGCTCAATACCAGCTTCTTGATCCTTTTTCCCGTTTCAACACGCCGAACCATTCTTTTTTAATGTCTCCGTTCGGCTGAAATAAAACGAACATGACCGCCAACGCCTTTGATTCAACGTTATCGTCATCTCTGACGGGAACCTCGCTCAATTCGACGTCCAACACATAATCATAGGGAGTTGACCCGTCAACCATCCATAATGCACGGGTATTCATCAAAGCATGTTCGACGTATTCATGAATCACCGCGGGATGAACGTCCGCCGTCGGATGATAGTTCAATACGTCGCGCAAAGCGACCTTGACCCTTTCGGGCGGAGCGGAAAACATATCGTCCCTTGCCATTTCCCGCGCCAGCCTGCCGCTCAGGATGATATAATCCTGATCCAACGGACCGGGAGCCTTTTTCAGGCGCAGGTACGTCATATAGTCGGTTTCCCGTTCAATGACTTCCTCGGGCGATTCGATGATGTCAAGGCGCCTGGCATCAATCCGATGCGTACAAGCGGCCGCAAACGACACGACACAGAAAAGCGAAAGGCGGCAAAGAGCTCCGAACTTCATACAGGCGCCCGATCAAAACGTTTCGCCGTTATATCCCCACATATTGCCGGGAACGGAGGAAAATTCGATATAAACGCGGTTTCCCGGAACCTGCAGGCGGGATTCGATCATTTCGGTCAAAGCCTTTGACAGGACGGGCACCTGCCCCTGCGACAGCCCGACGCTTTTCATTTCCATATAAACGGCGGGCGCGCTTTTAGCACCGAACAACAGGTCTTCGCCGCCGCAAACATTGACCATAATGAATTTTTCGGGTTTCCCCGTCGTACGGGCGATAACCGTAGAAGCTTGGTTCAGCACGGTTTCGCGCATCGTTTTATCTAAAGCGATATTTGTTTTGATCAATAGAAAAGGCATCAGGAATAGTCCTTTGTTCAGTTTTTATCCGAAATAGCGACGGCGCTTACGCCCGCCGACAGATATAAATTTAACGCGCCTCTTGCAGGATTGCAAAGGTTTGGTATCATAAAAACACGTTTATTTTTTTAAGGGGCTTTGACCGTGTCCGTATTTTTAACCGTTTTCGGGGAAATCTGCCTGCTTTTCGCATCTTACGCCACTTCTTTGGCAGTGATTTACGTTCTCAATAAATTTACGTTTATGTTCCCGTTTGATCCGTTTTCTTATTTGGCCTGTCCCGTTTCCGCTTCATGCGTGGAATTCGGGTATGAGTATAAGAATTGGGTAATGATCGGCACGGCAGTCATTTTTGTTATCTGCGGCATCATTGCCCCCTTACTTTACTATCGGCGCAGCGTTTAAAATTTTTATTATCCTTCCGCGGCGGGCGGATCGGCTGAATCTTTGCCGTCGAAGCAAAAAGAAGCGGAAAGCGTTTTGTTTTTCCTCATTTTTCGCCGATATACAAAAAAAATGCGCGCTAAGTCGCGGCAAAAAGAGAAAAAATAAAGTGTCTTTCAGACACCTTTTCAAGCACCCTTTCAAGCGCTCAAGGCTATAAAAACAGCGACAGTAAAAGCCTCAAAAAGATAAAGTGTCCTTCGGACACTTGAAAAACGATTCAAAACGTGCGATGATGATTATCTAAGGTTGATGACAAACACATAATCTTTAGGAGACGCGCCATGAACAAACGTTATTTATTCGCTTTGGCGGCGGTGTTTCTGCCGCTTTCGGCATCGGCGATAGAATTGATGCCCCCCCCCCATACGACTTTTAAGTGATTCTCAATCTTTC
>CALXYE010000004.1 GCA_944392845.1 uncultured Alphaproteobacteria bacterium | reverse complement strand
CTTATCGCCCGCCAAAAAAACGACGGACACGTTCGATTCGCGAACTTCGACTTTTTTACCTTTCAGCCCGTAAGCCTCGGGACGGGACAAAGCCTCGACCGTTCGGCTCTGGTCGTCAATCAGCACGGCGCGCCTCCTGTCGTCAAAAGTTAGGACGGTTTGTGAGAGCAGTTCAGGTTTCGCTGATTCTGCGGCTGGCTGGCCAGCGAGGAATTGAACTGCTGCGTCACGCGGACGAACGTCGTACGCTTGCTCAGTTCCTTGAGCGTGCAGGCGCCGACATAAGTACACGTCGAACGCACGCCGCCCAGTATTTCTTTGACCGTTTCGGCGACGGGGCCGCGGTATTCGACCAGAACGGTACGCCCTTCGCTGGCACGGTAATCGGCGACGCCGCCGCTGTATTTTTCCATTGCGGTATCGGAGCTCATCCCGTAAAAACGGCGGTATTTTTTACCCGTTTGTTCGTCAACGACCAAATCACCGCCCGATTCGTCGTGTCCCGCCAGCATACCGCCGAGCATAACGAAATCTGCGCCCGCGCCGAAGGCTTTGGAAACGTCGCCCGGACATGTGCAACCGCCGTCGGAAATAATATGGCCGCCCAGCCCGTGAGCCGCGTCGGCGCATTCAATGATGGCGGACAGTTGCGGATAACCGACGCCCGTCTGGATGCGCGTCGTGCAAACGGAACCGGGACCTATGCCGACTTTAACGATATCGGCGCCCGACAGAATCAGCTCTTCGGTCATTTCGCCCGTAACGACGTTGCCCGCGATAATCGTCATCTTCGGAAAGTTTTCGCGGACTTTTCGGACGTATTCGACGAAATGCTGGCTGTAGCCGTTGGCAACGTCAATGCAGATGAATTTGATCGCGGGGTTTTCGTTGCAGATGCGGAACAGGCGGTCGTAATCCTTGTCCGACGTCCCCGACGTAATCGCCAGGTGGTTATAATCTTCGGGATCGCGGCCGTTATTGAATTCATGCCAGCGTTCTTTCGGATAATGTTTGTGGATGCATGTAAACATGCCGAACGTTTTGAGGACTTCGAACATTTCAAAAGTCCCGACGGTGTCCATGTTCGCGGCCATAACGGGCACGCCCGTCCATTCCATTTTGGAATTTCTGAAAATATACTTACGGTTCAAATCGACTTCCGAACGCGACCGAAGCGTACTGCGCTTCGGACGGAACAAAACGTCTTTAAAGTCCAGCTTCATATCTTCTTCAATTCTCATATTTTGCTCCTTAAAGAGAATTATCGGGCTTTCGAAAACGGAGGATATTCATAACACCAGTCGGGGTGATGCTCGTACAGCCCCGCGGGATCCTGATGGATAAAAACTTCCGCGTTCGGGAATGCGTCGCACAACGCCTTTTCCACTTCGTCTGCAATAGCATGAGCGCGCGCAAGAGTCAAATTCGGATCAAGTTCCAGATGAAGCTGAATAAACAGTTTCGTCCCCGAAGAGCGCGTGCGGATGTCGTGAACGCCCTTGACCTCGGAAACGTCGGCGACGATCTTAAATATCTTTTCCTTTTCTTCGGCGGGAAGCTCCGTATCAATCAGCTGGACGAAAGACTGTTTCAGGATGCGGCGGACGCTGAACAAAAGATAAGCGGCAATCCCCAAAGCAAAGATCGGGTCCGCGTATTTAAAGCTGAAACGTTCGCTGACGAACAGGGACAACATCACGCTGGCGTTCAGCATGATGTCGCCCGCGTAATGGGCGTAATCGGCGGAAACGGCGACGGAGCGCGTTTTTCGGATAACGGCGCGCTGAAATAAAAGCAGTCCCGCGGTTAAAGCCATTGATACCGCCATGGCCGCCATGCCCAGCCCGGCGTTGTCAATTTCGCGGGGACGAAGGATGTAGCGGAAACTTTGAAAAATCAAAAGCACGGCGGATCCCGCGATAAACGCGGCCTGCCCCAACGAGGCCAGAGGCTCAACCTTTCCGTGGCCGAAACGATGGGAGGAATCGGCGGGAACGAGAGATTCGCGAATCGCCCAGAAGCTTAAAAACGATGCCGCCAGATCCAAGGACGAATCGATCAGGCTGGACAATACGGCCACCGAATCGGTTGCCGCCAAAGCCGCCACTTTTATAATAATAAGGGCGACGGCGACGCATACCGACGCCGCGGACGCCGCCTTCATCAGCGCGGGCGCCCCGCTTGTCGCCGCGAAACTTTCTTTTTCAGGCATTACGCCCCCTTTCCTCCCCAAAACGGACAAAGGACTATAACACAAAGGCACCTTTCGATAAAAGAGCGCAAAAAATTCTTTTAACAGGTTGTTTCGGCGCCGAAAGCATCTTATTTTAGAAAGCGGAGTTTTTTTTGAGAGTGCTGTAAGACAATGGCTAATCCTTATACCCTTCTGGGCGTTTCAAAAAACGCCGCGCAGGACGAGATCAAACAGGCGTACCGAAAACTGGCCCGCAAGATGCATCCCGACCTGAATCCGAACGACCCGAAGGCGGAAGACAAATTCAAAGAAATCAGCGCGGCATACGATATCCTGTCCGATCCTGAAAAACGCCGCCGTTTCGACGCGGGAGAGATCGACGAAAACGGCAAGGAACGCCCCGGATACGGCTTCGGCGGTTTTAATCCCGGCGCGGGCGGTTCGTATCAGACGCACGGTTTCGAAGGATTTAACTTCGATTTCGGCGGAGCGGGCGCCTCCCAAGGCGGAAGACGGCGTTCGGGATTCGACTTTTTCAGCGACATCTTCGGCGCGGGCGCGAACGGAGGAGAGGAATTTTTCTCCGCGAACAGACGCCGCAACGCACGCCCGAAAATGCCCGGAACGAACGTCAATTACGATCTGAACGTTACCTTTTTAGAAGCGGCGCTCGGCAAAGAAAAAGAAATCAAGCTGCCTTCGGGCAAAGTCCTGAACGTCAAGATTCCCGCCGGAGCGACCGACAAGATGACCCTGCGCCTCAAAGGACAGGGCACGCCGGGGCTGAACGGCGGGGCGGCGGGCGACGCTCTGATCCGCATTTTGGTTCAGCCCCACCCTCATTTTTCGCGCCAGGATAACGACATCGTCCTGACCGTTCCTGTAACGCTCAAGGAAGCCGTCATCGGCGCGAAAATCACCATCCCGACGCTGGACGGGAAAGTCGCGCTGACGGTTCCCGCAAATTCGAATTCGGGCACGGTCTTGCGCCTGCGCGGCAAGGGAATAAAAACAAAGTCGAAAACGGGAGACCTGCTGGTCCGCCTGTCGGTCGTGCTGCCCGAAAAGCCCGATCCCGATCTGCAGGCCTTCGTCGCCAAATGGTCGCCGTCCCGCTCCGAGGACCCGCGCGCAAAAGCGGGGCTGATTTGAACTTTTATCTTTTCAAACGCCTTTTTTTTATGGTATGACCCATAAATCAAACTTTTTTATTCACCGTTATAATAACGAAGGGGTTTCAAATGACCGCAGGACTGATGACCGGTAAAAAGGGTCTGATTTTGGGGCTGGCGAACGACAAGTCCATCGCGTGGGGCATCGCGTCGAAATTACACGAACACGGCGCGAAGCTGGCTTTCACCTATCAGGGCGAAGCGTTGGAAAAGCGCGTCCGTCCTTTGGCGGCGTCCTTGGGCGAAGACTTGGTTCTGCCCTGCGACGTAACGAATGAAGAAAGTATGGACAATCTGTTCGCTGAATTGGAAAAGCAGTGGGGAACGCTTGACTTCGTCGTTCATGCCGTCGCTTTTTCCGACAAAAACGAACTTAAGGGCCGTTACTGCGATACGACGCTTAAAAACTTCCTGAACACAATGCACATTTCGTGCTATTCCTTTACGGAAATCTGCCGCCGCGCTTCCAAAATCACCAACCCGGGCGGCAGCTATATCACGATGACCTACTACGGTTCCGAAAAAACCCTGCCGAACTATAACGTCATGGGCGTTGCCAAAGCCGCTCTTGAAACCTCGGTCATGTATCTGGCGCGCGACATGGGCGCTCAAGGCATCCGCGTCAACGCCATTTCCGCCGGACCGATCAAGACGCTGGCGGCTTCGGGCGTCGGCGATTTCCGCCTGATCCTGAACTGGAACGAATATAACTGCCCCATGCACCGCAACGTTACGATCGAAGACGTCGGCGGCAGCGCGGTCTATCTGCTCAGCGATCTGGCGAACGGCGTTACGGGCGAAGTCCTGCACGTTGACAACGGCTATAACACCGTCGGCATGGTCAACCCCGATTATGCCCATGAAAGCGGCGAACTGCTGAAATCCTTCCCGAAAAGGACTGCAGAATAAATTATGTCGGGGAACGGATTCGGAGAGATTTTCCGCTTTACGACTTTCGGCGAAAGCCACGGCGTCGCGATCGGATGCGTCATAGAAGGCGTTCCCTCCCGCATCCCGCTTGATGAAAGCGAAATACAGGCTGCTCTGGACCGACGGCGTCCGGGGCAGTCTTCTTTTACGACGCAACGCAAAGAATCCGATGCCGTGCAAATCCTGTCGGGCGTATTTGAAGGCGAAACGACGGGAACGCCGATCGCTTTGCTGATACGGAACGAAAACGCGCGTTCTCAGGACTACGCGAAACTTGCGGACAAATTTCGCCCCGCGCATGCCGATATGCCCTACGCGCTTAAATACGCCAACATTGACCGACGCGGCGGCGGCAGAGCTTCGGCCAGAGAAACGGCAATGCGCGTCGCGGCGGGAGCCGTCGCGAAAAAAGTCTTGGCGCATTTCATCAAAACGCCCTTTTCCGTAACGGCGGGACTGATCTCCGTCGGTTCGGAACGCATTGAAAAATGGGCGGATTCGGCCGTAAACGAAAATCCGTTCTTCTGCCCCGATCCCGACGCCGTTCCCCGTTTTCAAAAGTTGATTGAGGAAACGCGTAAACGCGGCTCTTCCGTCGGCGCAAAAATCGAAATCCGCGCCAAAGGCTTTCCCGCGGGACTGGGCGAGCCCGTTTACGACCGTCTGGACGCCGATCTGGCGAAAGCTCTGATGAGCATAAACGCCGTCAAGGGCGTCGAAATCGGCGACGGTTTCGCGGCGGCGGAATCCTTCGGCGAAAAAAATGCCGATGAAATGTTTGCCGACGCCTCCGCCCCGAACGGAATTGCTTTCGGGTCAAACCATGCGGGAGGCATTCTCGGCGGGCTGTCAACGGGACAGGAAATCGTCGCGCGGATCGCCGTTAAGCCGACGCCGTCCGTTTCGCTTCCCCTGCATACCGTTACGACAAAAGGCGAAGACGCCGTCGTTTCCACGACGGGCCGCCACGATCCGTGCGTCGGCATCCGCGCCGTCCCCGTCGCCGAAGCGATGGTCTTATGCGTGCTTGCCGATCATCTGCTTCGATACAGGGCTCAATATTCATAGGAAAAAAACATGCCTTTATTTCCCGACGCCGTTCCGCAAAAAACGTCTTTGCGGACAAAATTCAAAGATTGGACGGTTCGTTTCTGCCGCGTTTTTTTCTACGGCTTGGGAATCATCACGTTCTTGGGAATCTGCCTTGACGTTATTGAAGCCGCCAGAATGAACTCTCCCGCCTCTTTCCCCGAACAAACGGGGTTGCGCCTTGATTTGGATACGGTGTTGTACGAGGCACGGCCGACGGATTTTATGACGGCGCTGACTTTCGGAGATTCTCCGACCGTCGCGGACGTTGTCGGCGGATTGGAACGCGCGGCGAAAGACCCGAAGATCAAGCTGCTGTTCGCGCGCTTAACGGCAACGAATATGTCTTTGGCGCAGGTGCAGGAAGTCCGCGCCGCCGTCAAAGCGTTCTCCGCAGCGGGAAAGAAAACGGTCGTCTATGCGCCGACGTTGGGAGAAACGGGCGGCGGATTGTCGGCATATTATCTGGCATCCGCTTTTGATGAAATTTGGCTTCAACCGACGGGCGGCGTCGGAACGGCGGGCATTTTTCTTGAAACCCCCTATTTGCGCAAGGCTTTGGAAAAAATCGGCATCAGGCCTTCCTTTGAATCCCGATACGAATACAAAACGGGAGCGGACGCGGTGAGCAAAGAAAAGATGTCCGCGCCCGAACGAAAAAACCTGACCGCCCTGATGAACGGTTTTATTGACCAAATCGCTTCGGACGTTGCCGCATCCAGAAACATTCCCGCCGAACGGGCAAAGAAAATTTTGATTTCAGGCCCCTATAACGCGCGGGAAGCCCTTAAATTAAAACTCGTTGACCGCGTTGAATACGTTGATGTTTTGGAAAACGGGCTGGAAGACGAATTGGAAAACGTCGCCGACTTTTTCGATTACGCCTACATGACGCTGCCGAACCTGCCGAAAGGCAAGCCCGTCGTCGCCTATATCCCCGCGACGGGCATCATTCAATACGGAGAGTCTCTTTTCGGCGGCGATTCTTATTCTTCGGTCATGGGCGTCGGCACGATCAGCGCTTCCCTGCGCGACGCCGCGGACGACGATGACGTCAAGGCCGTCGTTATCCGCATCGACAGCCCGGGAGGCGGGTACACCCCTTCGGACAGCCTGTGGCGGGATATCATTTATCTGAAAGAACAAAAGAAGAAGCCCGTCTATTGCTCGATGGGATCAACGGCGGCGTCGGGCGGTTATTTCATTTCCCTGGCCTGCGACAAGGTATATGCCCAACCGTCAACGATCACGGGCTCGATCGGCGTTTTCGGCGGCAAACTGGTTGTATCCGAATTGCTGAAAAAACTGAACGTTCGCGTCGACTTTCTTTCCTCGGGCGACAACGCGGGCATGTTCTCTCCCGCCAGAGATTTCACAAAAGCCCAAAAAAAGACCTTTGCAAAAATGCTTGATGCCGTCTATGCCGACTTTACGGCAAAAGTCGCCGAACGCCGCGGCTTTGGCAGGAAAAAGCTTGATGCCGTCGCTCGCGGGCGCGTTTTTACGGGTGCCCAGGCGGTCAGAAACGGGCTGGTTGACGAAATCGGCGGCATAACGGATGCCGTCGCGGACGCTTCAAAGGCGGCGGGCGCAAGCGCTTCCCTGCCCGTTTTGGAATATCCGATCCGGCCGACCCGTTTTGAAATGATCATGCAGTTTTTGGCATCGGGATCCTTGAATTCCGCCGTAAACCTCGGCGAAATCAAAGGCCTGCTCCCCGCCGTAAAGGCGCGGCTGAAGAGCCTGAGCGGCGATATGCGCCTGTTTATGCCGCCCCTTTAAGGCCTTTGTTGAATGAGAAGCGCCCGCGCAAAACTTTCATGCGCGGGCACGATTTTTTTATTCGGGAGCCTTGTTCGTTTCTTTGTTTGCCCGTAACGGATATTTTTATCCGCCGTATCAACGTAACGGACGGAACGTCAAAATCTTTTGATTTCGCGTGACGGAGTTTCGATATTTGATCATAAGAAACGCCTTCCCCCTCTTTCACCTTTCGCCCTTATCACGCCCCCTTTATGCAAAAAAAAGCCCCCGAAAATTCAGGGGCTTTTATACTTTTTAGAAGTTATACCTGAAATTCAGCATTCCGGTATGGCTGGTGTAATCCTTGCGGAATTCGCCGCTGTAGCCAAAATAAACGTCCGTCCTGTCGCTGACAAGATAAGAAACGCCCAGTCCGATCTCGGCCGCCGCTTTGTCCAAAGCCTCGCCCGTAACGGTATAGAAGGAACCGTTCGGCAGCCAAACCTGCGCTTCGTTATCCTCGGACGACAGGTCATAACTGATCCCCAACCGCAATTCGGGTTTCCAGAAACGTTCGCCGTCTTCGGAAACGTAATCTTTGGAGAATCTGGCCTCTGCGATCGCGCTGGCGACCTTTGAAGATACGGAACCGATTTGTTGTCCGATGCTGTCCGCATGGCCGTCCGTGCTCAAAGATGAATAACGCAACCCGAAAGACGGTTTCCACCATCCGAAATCATAACCCGCGCTGACTTGTAAAGCGAACGACGACGAATCGTAATCGTCGCTCGTCATAATGCCCGACAGGTTTTTCGTTTCTTCCGTCGACAACTTGCTGTAATTAAAGATGCCGCTGACGAACCAGTCGCGGGGCTTGTACATGGAATACAGGAACAAAGAATTGCCCGTAATGTCCGTTTCCCTTTGCAACAGGTCTAAGGACGTACCCGTATAAGCGTATCCGACGCCCGCAATCACGCCGTCCGTAATCAGCGCGTCAATGCCGACGGCCATTCCCGTCGTGTCGCCTGAAAATCCGTTCGGATCGCCCGAAGAAATGTATTCGGAAGCATTATAAAACGCCTGCGCCCATACGCCGAGCTTGCTGGTTCTGGTTTCTTTGGCGCGACGGCGCAGACGTTCTTCGCGCCGTTCGGCAGGCGTCATGATTTCGCGATAATGCGGATCGGTTTCATAGTACGGCCTGCTCTGCCCGTTTTGAACGTCGGCAGGCATTTCTTCCGTCCGGCGGGAGCGCGGGCGGTATTTCTGCCGAACGGGCGAAGTCGTTTCGTCTTCGGCTCCGTATCCCGCGCGGCGGAAATAATCGCGCGAGGGCATATACCTGTAGTCATAAGGGCTTCCGCCCGACCGTCCGAACATGTTTCGATAACGCAAATCCGTTCCCGCCGTCGGCGACAGGGAAGACATGCGCCGCGTCAGAGTATCCAAGATCTGCCCCGACATATTCAGGGGCAAACGCGTCGAAGCTCCCGTTACATCGGGCGCCAGAGCCGTCAAAGCATTAACGTACTGTTGCGACGAATGTTGGGACAGATAATCCAGATGTTCCGCGATACGCGCAAGTTCGGAACCTTCGGCAAAGAATCTGCCGTCCAGAAAAGCGCCCGCCGTATTTTTGTTATTCTGAGAACCGCCCGCGTTTTCAGCGGCTTCGGCGCCGTTTGCCGTTTGAAAGACGTTGTAGCACAAGCCGTGTTCGCATGACGCCTTTTCAAAGCGGTAACGGTTGTTTTGTACGGTCAAAGCGTCGGCGTTATTGACCGTTCCGTCAATGAATTTGAATTCCGTGCCGTTGACGTCCGTAACGACGCCGTAATCAACGGTGATCTTCAAGGTTGACGGCCCCGCGATATTGACCGTATTCGCCGTTAAAACGCCAAGGTTTCCGCCGGTAACATCTCCGTCATCATTCGTCGCATTTCTGCCGATGCGCAACGCCAGCGTTGATCCCGTTCCCAGATCGACGGTAGAAGCCGTCACCTTGGAAACGTCAAGATCCAAAACGCCCGCCGTACCGATCTTGACGGCTCCGACGGAACCGTCCGCATTGAAGCGCACCGTTCCCGTTTCGGCCGTAATCGTTCCGTCAAAGTCCAAAGCGGCGTTAAACGTCGCGCCGGCGGCGCCCTTCAAAGCCAGCGTCCCGTTACCCGTCAGTTTGTTCCTGCCGTTCGTTACGAAATCCGAAGACAGGCTGAGCGTTTTTGACGCGGCGATGGCCACCTCTCCGTCAACGTCCGAAAAGGAAACGTTGCCGACGTTCGCCGTTTCATTAAACGACAAAATGCCCGAACCGATGCGGATGCCGCCCAAAGAAGAAATAACGGAACCTATCGTACCGTTCACGCCGTCTGCAAGGTTAATCGTTCCTTCGCCCGACAGGGAATTTGCCCCCGCCGTCGCGAAATCGGAATAAAGGGTCAGCGTTTTTCCGCCGGCGACGGAGATTTCTCCGCCCGTTTCATCCGCGAAAGAAACGGAACCGATACGGGCGTCGGCATTAAAGCTCGCTTTTCCCGTTCCGATGTTCAGATGCCCCAAAGAAGATATTTCCGCTCCGAATGAAGCGTTCGCACCGTCTTTCAGAGCCAACGTCCCCTTGCCCGTTACGGAGTTCGTCCCCGACGTGGAAATGCCGGCGTCAACCGTCAGGGTCGTTCCTTCGGCGATATCGATCGTGCCGCCGTCCCCCGAAACAAAGCCGATGTTCGCCACGGTCTTATCCCCGATAAACGAAGCCGTCCCCGTTCCGATTTTCAAAGTGCCTTCGATATTGTCGGAACCGCCGAAGATTCCCGAAGCGTTCCCCGCCAGCAACAGCGTTCCCGTCCCGTTGATTTGGTTGTTTTCACCGACGGTAATTCCGCCCGTTACGGACAGGGTTTGCCCCGCGTTGATTAAGAGCGTCGAATTTCCCGTTTCCGAATCGAACGATACCGTGCCGACGGAACCGTCCTTATTGAAAACGGCCGAGCTGCCTTCTCCCAACAGCAGGTTTCCCAACCCCGATATTGAAGAATCCAAAGTCAGCTTTTTCCCGTCGCTGACAAACAACGTTCCCGCGCCGGTGATATTATTATTGTACTGCGTCTTCAGATCCTGCGACAACGTAACCTGCACGCCCGCTCCGACGTTCAGGACGCCGTATTCCGAGCCGAAAGAAACGTTTTTCAGAACCGTATCGGCGTTAAACGTCGCCGTCGCGTTTTTAATCGTCAAATTGCCCAGGTCGTCAATCGCCGCGCCGAAATTCGCGACGGCGCCGTCGTTCAGCTCTAAAGTCCCTTCACCCGATATTTTGTTCGTTCCCGACATATTTAAAACGTTGTTAATCTCCAGCGTTAAGCCGCTGCCGATCTCAACGGCCCCTCCTTCCGAAGAGGCAAAATTCAGGTTGTTCACGGAAGAATCTTTGTTAAACGACGCCGTTCCCGTTCCGACCAACAGGTATCCCAAACTGCCGTCCCCCGTATTCAAGAGGGCATCCGCCCCCGAAGCCAAAGACAGCGTCCCCTCGCCGATGATTGAATTTCCTTCGGCCAAAGACAGGTTTTCCGACAAAGTTACGGTAATGCCCTTAGAAATTGACACCTTGCCCGTTCCGCCCTGCGTAAAGACGACGTTGCCCAAAGAAGCGTTATAATTGAAGGTCGCCGTGCCGTTTCCGATTTCAAGCGTTCCCAAATCTTCAATCGAAGCGCCGAAGGTTCCGTTCGCATCACCCGCCAGCTTTAACGTACCGCCGCCCGTAATTTTGTTCGTCCCCGCCGTAACGACGGTAGAATTAACGTTTAAAACGACGCCGTCCAAAATATTCAGCGTTCCGCCGACCTCCGAAGAAAACGTTACGTTCCCCAACGTCGCTTCCTGAGTAATCGTTGCCGTTCCCGAACCGATCCTCAATCCGCCGAGCGTTTCGCCGCTGCCGCCGAAATTGATGCTGGTCGCTCCCAACAGTTCCAGAGTCCCCTCGCCTTTTATGACGTTCTTTTTCGCGTTTTCCCCCGAAATGTCCGACGTGTTGCGAATGCCGAGAACCGCCCCTTCTTCAATATTGACGACGCCGCCGTAGGTTTCGTCAAAGTTCAGGGAATCAACCGTCAGACTGCCCGACAAGTTCGCCGTCGCCGTCTTATCGGCAGAACTTTTCAGGGTCAAATGCAAAATGCTGTCTTCGCCGCTCAATCCGTCGAAATTCGCCGCAACGTCGGATGACGAAGCATCTAAAACGACTGAATTGAAATCGTTAAACCGACCGTTGAAGGTCGCCTCTTTTGTTACGGTTAAAGTTCCCGTCCCCGACACGGAAGCGTACGTTTCCCGACCGCCGTTCGTTATGATATCCCCAACCGTCAGATTGCCGTTTACGACCATCTGAGAACCGATCAGGGCATTGACGGAATCCGCGTTTAAAAAAGCGCCTTCCGCAACCGTCGCCGTCGTATTCGTTCCTTCTTCAACGGCGCCCGCGTCGCCGATGACCAAAGCGCTGACATTCGTCGTACCGGCGTTAAAATTGGCCGATCCCCTTTTTACGGTTACGTCGTTGACCGTTGCTTGCGTTCCGTTGAAATTCAGCGAAGAACCTTCCTCAATCTGCAAATTCAGCTTCTTACTTTCAAACGCCTTTCCCGCCGCGGTTTCTTCGTCGGCAAACGTCAGGCCGAATCCCGAAGCGATCGTAATCGTGCCTTCGGAAGCCGTCGTGTCGATCGTTTTCGTATTATAAATCGTCGCATCGGAACGCAGAGTCAAAGACTTGTCCGCCGTAAATTTAATGGTTCCCGTCGTGCCGAAATCCAAATTCGTCACGTTAAGGCCTTCGTTAATGATCAACTGAGAATTTTCCAAAAACAGATTTTCGACGCTCAGTTGGGCATTGACGTTGATGGTGCCCTTCCCGCCGTACAGGCTGCCCAACGTGGAATTTCCCGTAAATTTGACCGTGCCTTCATTGATGCGGATCGTTCCGAACTCCAAAGAACCGAACGTTGCCGATGCGTCTTCGTTCAAATACAACTCGCCGTCGCCGATCAGGCGATTTGTTCCCAACATATTCAAATCGTCCAAAACGGTCAGACGCACGCCGCCCGATATGGACAACGTCGATCCGTCGTTAGAGGCAAAAACGAACCTGTTAACGGTTACGTTATTGTTCAGAATCATCGCCCCCGTCGTCAGCTCCATCGTTCCTTCGTTCCAATAGATCTGACTGTCGATTGTTATGACGCCGCCTAACGTCGGATCAACGCCTCCGGAAGAAAACGCTATCGTCCCCTCGCCCGAAAATTTGATCGGCTGATAATTCGCATTGTTTTCAAGAGTGACTTCCGACCCTTTGAAATTTAAAACGCTGCCCGCGCCGACATTATAGGTGCCGCCGTATATGCCCAAAGCGTGCAACGTATCCGTCCCCACGTTCACCGTCGCGGCGGAAACATCGGATAAATCGTCGGGATTTGTTTCGTTTAAGACATAACCGACGTTAAAAGTCGGATCATACAGGAAAATGTTTCCCGAATCCTCCCCCGCTATCAGCGTGTTTTCCTTTATGCCGATTTCGCTACCCGTACCGTGAAAATAAAATTTGCCGCCGTACAGCCTGATATTTCCCTGCGAAGATATGGAAAATGACTTTTCATTTCCCTCCTTAGTCAAATAATCCTGGGAGGTTTTAGAATCGCCTTTATAAATTTTAACGGGACCGTCAAAATAACCGTTTTGAATGACGACATCGCCGACGCCTGAACTAATCGCCTGTCCCAAACTGTTCCGAACGACTTTGTCCGACTGACCGACGAGAGAGTCAACATCATTCGGCATAGTATAACCGCCCGATGAATCCCAAAGCGCACCGCCGTTAAACTTTATGGTCGGAGGCTTATCGCCCGACATCTGAACAACCAATCCGTTCGCACCGCTTTGATAAAGCGACCCCGTCAGAGTAACCGTCCCCGACGTCGATATCGTATTTTGGGAACCGCCGCTGACGACCAGCCCTCCGGAATCAATCTCACAAGAGCCCTCTCCCGTTAAATCGCCCGGCGTACAAGCGGCGTAAGCCGGCAAAGGAAAAGCCGAACACGAAAGACCGAAAATCAATGAAGCCTTAAAAAAAGAACGCATGATACCGTTTCCCGCGAAAATCAGATTCCTGTCGTTAGCATAGCAGGAAAACGTTAAACGGAACGTTAAGAGAAACGGCGTCTTTTCAGGATTTTTTCACGGCGGCGATTAAAAATTCGACGTTGCCTTCCTGCCCCCTGATCGGGCTTTCGGTCAAACCTTTGACCTCCCAATCCGCCGTCGAATCAAGCCATTCGCGCACACTTTCGCAAACCTCGCGGCGTACGGCGGGATCCCGAACGATTCCGCCTTCTCCGACCAAGTGCTTCGGCGCTTCAAACTGCGGCTTGATCAGGGCGATCAGCTCCGCCCCCGCCGCCGCGAATCCCATCGGAACGGGCAAAACCGAACGCAGACCGATAAAGCTGGCGTCGCAAACGATCATATCGACGGGCTCGGGAATCTGTTCGGCCGTCAGATAACGGGCATTCGTGCGTTCCAAAACGACCACCCTCGAATCAACGCGCAATTTTTGCGCCAGCTGGCCGTAACCGACGTCTATCGCATAAACCTTTTCGGCCCCGCGCGACAGCAAGACGTCCGTAAAGCCGCCCGTCGAACACCCCACGTCCATACAGGTTTTGCCGGCAGGAGATACGCCGAAAAAATCAAGCCCTTTGACCAGCTTCAACCCGCCGCGGGAAACCCACGGATGTTCTTTGCCTTTAACGCTCAACACCGCGTCGGCCGGCAATGTCTGGCCGGCCTTGTCTATCCGCTTTGTCCCCCAAAGCACTTCGCCCGCCATAATCAAAGCGCGCGCTTTTTCAAGGCTTTCGGCCAATCCCGATTCTGCCAAAAGGACGTCAGCGCGCTTTTTCATCGGACAAGACCGCCGCTTTGACCGTCGCGGCGATTGACGAAGCGTCCAATCCCGCCTGTTTATACTGGCTTTCCGTCGTCGCATGCTCTACGAAACGGTCGGGAGCCGTAATAAAGCGCACCCTCGTTTTTTCCAGCAACCCGCGGTTGGCCAGCCACGTCATCACCAGCGCGCCGAAACCGCCCTGAACGCCGTCCTCAACAACGGTCAAGACCTGATGCCCTTCCGCCAGCTCTTTCAGCAAAGCCTCGTCAAACGGCTTGGCAAAGCGCGCATCCGCCACCGTCGCGGATATTCCTTCCAAGGCCAGCAGATCCGCCGCATCCGTACAGGCCTTTAATCGCGCCCCCAGATTCAGAATCGCCGCCCTGTTACCTTCGCGCACGATACGGCCCTTTCCGATCTCCAACGGAAGCGGATTTTCTTCCAAATCCGCCAAAACGCCCGCGCCGCGGGGATAACGCACGGCGGACGGACGGTCGTCAATTCCCGCCATCGTCACAAGCATTCTTTGCAGTTCGACCTGATCGGAAGGCGCCATAATGATCATATTCGGAATGTTGCACAAAAACGCCAGATCGAAAACGCCGTGATGGGTCGCGCCGTCTTCGCCGACGAACCCCGCCCTGTCTATCGCGAATCGGACGGGCAGACTTTGAAGCGCGACGTCGTGCACGATCTGATCATAAGCGCGCTGTAAAAAACTGGAATAAATCGCGACAAAAGGCTTAATTCCTTCGCAGGCCATCCCCGCCGCAAAAGTCACGGCGTGCTGCTCCGCAATCCCGACGTCAAAAAAGCGGTCTGGGAATTTTTCGGCGAACGCATCCAATCCCGTCCCCGACGGCATCGCCGCCGTTACCGCCGCGATTTTTTTGTCCTTTTGCGCCAAAGCAACCAGCGTGTCCGAAAACGTTTGCGTAAACGTGGGGCGCGTCGTTTTTTGCGGCTCAAACATCCCCGTTTCAACGTCAAAGCCCGTAACGCCGTGATATTTTGACGGCGCGCGCTCGGCCGGTTCATACCCCTTGCCCTTGTGCGTTACGACGTGCACCAAAATCGGGCAATCTTCCTTCGCGTCCCGAATGTTCGTCAAAATCGGAATCAGCTGTTCGAAACTGTGCCCGTCAATCGGACCGACATAATAGCACCCCAGTTCTTCGAACAGCGTACCGCCCGTAACAAATCCCTTGGCGTGCTGTTCAACCTTCAACGCCGTCCGTTTGACGAACTGCGGCAATCGGGATGCCATGTCCAGAGCGACCTGACGCAAAGTCATATACGGTTTCGAAGAAATAATTTGCGACAAATGATGGCTCAACCCGCCGACGGGGCGCGCGATCGACATATCGTTGTCGTTCAAAACGACAATCAGGCGGGTATTCATGCTGCCCGCGTTGTTCAAAGCCTCAAAGGCCATCCCCGCGCTCATTGACCCGTCGCCGATAACGCTGATGACGTTATGTTTCGCATAGCGTAAATCGCGCCCGACGGCCATACCGACGCCCGCAGAAATCGACGTCGAGCTGTGTCCCGCTCCGAACGGATCGTAAGGACTTTCGTCGCGACGGGTAAAACCCGATATGCCGCCTTCTTGGCGCAACGTACGGAAACGCTCGCCCCGCCCTGTCAGAATTTTATGCGCGTAGCTTTGATGTCCGACGTCCCAGATCAGCTTGTCGTTCGGCGTATCGAAAACGTAATGCAACGCAATCGTCAGCTCGACAACCCCAAGGCTGGCGCCCAAATGCCCGCCCGTTTTGGAAACGACGCGAATAATTTCCTGCCTGATCTCTTCCGCCAGATCCGGCAGGTCTTCCTCAGACCGCTTTTTCAGATCGGC
>CALXYE010000003.1 GCA_944392845.1 uncultured Alphaproteobacteria bacterium | reverse complement strand
GTTCACTATCAGTAAAAAGTTCGTCATAAGTACCTTCTTTCGTAAAAACGACGGAAGGTATTTAATATCCGATTATTTATGAATATCAACTTCATCCGCGATCAGGATCAGATGCGTCGGATTCATCGGGCAGTATTCCGCTTTCCCCCGCCAACCTTTTTCGTTTGTTGTCGCCGGCGTTTGCGGCGGAAACAAAGCAAATTAAGGTAAGGGGCTGTATTAACAATAATTTTTTCCTCTTTCGTTATTTAACGTTTTTTGAGGATACGGGAAAATAAAACGCCCCGCCGGATGATAAATCGGACAACCCGTTAAAAGTAATTGAAAATTACGCGAATTGATTCTATACCGAAATTATAGAGGTGTATAATTTATTAGGAGCCGACGTGCCCAGGCCGAATAAAGGAACGGACAGAGTTCTGATCGAAACGGGAAAAAAGATGCTGTTGAAAAACGGCATTAACGGACTGACGATCAGCGCGATCTGCAAAAGAGCCCGCGTCAATCCGGGTATGTTCGTTTATAATTTTAAAAGCAAGGAAGAATATCTTGACCGCGTATTGAACGAGATATTTGAGGAATATCTCCTTCCTCTGGTTCCCGAGCCCGCGACGGATTCCGTTTATGACAATATGGCGCACGTCCTGTTTTTTTTGGCGAAAGCGTCGGCGAAATACCCCGCTTTGATGGTTCAGGTCGGATCCGAAACCCTGACGGGGGATAAAACGCTGATTCATTCTTTCAAGGAACGTATCGCCCAAAAAACGCGCAAGATCTTTCCCCTGTTCAAACGGGCGCAGAAGGAAGGGCTGATCAGCCGTAAAATCGATTTGTCGCTTTTCATTCTGATGACGTGGCCCGCGTTGATTTATTCATCGGCGTCGGCATCGAAAATCATGTCGATCATGCCCGAAGAAGACAAAATTAACCCGAATTTGCTGATTTCCGACGAAGCGATCAGGGAAAGGGTTCGTAAGTTATTGGCGTTTTTTCGTCCCGAATTTTTCGATGTGCTTTAATTCTCCGAATCGTCCGTCGGGACGATTTCTATTTCAACGCCAGCTTCTTCAAGGATTGACTTCGCCAGCATAAAGTTGTTCAGCCAACGTTCGGGAATCGGGCGGTCTTCAACGACGACTTTTTTAATGCCCGATTGGATAATCGCTCCCGCGCATCTGGAACAGGGCAGGTAGGGATGGACGTAAATTGTGCATCCCGCAACGGACTTCGGCGCCGTCAGAATGGCGTTGGCTTCGGCGTGGACGATCAGTTCGTATTTGATTTCCCGTGTATTTAGCCGTTCCTCGGTATCGTTGACCCCGATGGGCAATCCGTTAAAACCGACGGAAACGATACGTTTTTTATCATCCACGATAACGGCGCCGACCTGAGAAGACGGATCCTTTGACCAGGTTGCGACCAATTTTGCCAGATCGAAAAAACGCTTCTGCCATTTGTTCATGTTTGTTCCCTCCGTTTTTTATGAAGCAATGATAGCAGTCTTTTTTTTATCGACAAATAAAAAGAGGACGCATACAGTGACGGCGGATAAAAATTTCGGAGGATAAAATGAAGCCGATCGTTGCCGTTTTGTGTCCTATGGACATGGAATTTCACGCCGTTGAAAACGTATTGGGGCTGTGGGGAGAAACCCTTGAAGGCGGCTTTGAGGAAAAGCATTTTTCGGCGAACGGCATCGATTTGATTCTGGCGCGTTGCGGCGTCGGAAAGACGTTCGCGGCGGCGAAGGCGCAAAAAGTCATTATGACGTATCATCCTTCGCACGTTATCGTTTGCGGCGTTGCGGGGGCGGTTGATCCCGCTCTCGGCCTGTTTGACGTCGTCGTTCCCGACCGCGTGATTCACGGCGACGTTTATCTGGGCGGCCCGCTTTGCAAAACGGGCGTAACGGAATCGGCGATGCCGATGTTCCGCGGCAATCCCGCCTTTTCTGAATCGGAAGGCTTCCTGCCCGACAGGTTGGGCGCGCCCGCCGAATTTAAGCGCGGTACGCTGGCGACGCTGGATTCTTTCGCCGAAGAAGACAAAAAAGACGAGCTGGAAAAAACGTGCAATGCCGCGTGCATTGATATGGAAAGCGCCGCCGTTGCCCAGATCGCGACGCTGTGGGACGTCCCCTTCACGGTTATCCGCGCAATGTCGGACGCGCGGACTCATTCTTTCGGAGATTTCGAAACAAACGCCGCCAAAGCATGCGACGTTGCCGCAAAGGCGCTGATGACCCTGCTGGATTCTTTGCGTTAAGAACGCTTTTCTTTTTCGAATATTTCTTCTTCGCGGTATTTGGCAATCTTTACGAAACGAAAATAGGCGGCCGTCATTGATTCGACCAATCCGTAAAAGCCGCAAAAGATATAGCGGCGCACAAAATAATAGCGCAAAAACTGAAACGGGAATTCCATTGCCAGCCGCAAAGAAGAATATTTTTTCTTTTTGCCTTTTGCCGTTTTCATAAATTCGGAAGAATACCTGTTCCATTTATCGATTCTTTGCGTCAAATCGATGTAGGAATAATGCAAAAGGGGAGCTTTTAAATTTCCGACGGTGACGTTTTTTTGCAAAGCGACGGGGCGGTCGTTGCTGTAATCGTCGGGCATGTCCATATAGTCACGGTGATACAGACGCACAATATTGTACGTTCTGGAAAGCAGGCGCGGCTTTTTCCATCCGGGATATATATCTTTGACGCGCAGTTTATAGGCGTTCTTCGTGAAATTTTCTTTGAGGCGGTTTATTTCTTTAATTAAATCGTCGGACAAAACTTCATCGGAGTCCACGTTCAGAACCCATTTATTGGCGCACAGGTTTTGGGCGTAACGCTTTTGCGCCGAAAAGCTTTTCCACGTATTATACACGAATACGGCGCCGAATCTTTTGGCAATCGCTTCGGTGCGGTCGGTGCTGCCGCTGTCAACGATGACGATTTCGTCGGCGACCTTTGCTGCGGCTTCCAACGTGCGTTCCAAACGTTTCTCTTCGTTCAGCGTGATCATATAGACGGACAATTTTTCCATATTTTCCGCTCCTTTGCGTCAGTGCGCTTCCGCCCAGTTCATTCCCGTTCCGACTTCCGCGATCAGGGGGACGGACAGCTTGAATACGTTTTCCATGATGTCTTTGACGACGGCCGTCGTTTTTTCGATTTCGCTTTCGGGGATCTCTAAAACGAGTTCGTCGTGGACTTGCAACAGCATTTTTCCCGTTAATCCGGCTTCCGTTAAAGCGTCGGGCAGGCGAAGCATCGCTTTTTTGATAATATCCGCCGCGCCGCCCTGTATCGGCGCGTTGACTGCGGCGCGTTCGGCGAAAGCGCGGCGTGCGGCGTTGCGGTCGTTCAGGTTTCCTACGGAACATTTGCGTCCGAACGGTGTCATGACGTATCCGTTTGAACGGGCGAAAGAAACCGTGTCTTCCATAAAAGTTTTAATTTCGGGATAGCGGTCGAAATAGGCGTTGATGTATTCCTGCGCTTCCGTCCGCGACGTGCCCAGCTGGCGCGCCAGGCCGAACGCCGAAATGCCGTAAATGATGCCGAAATTGATGGCTTTGGCGCGGCGGCGCACCATGGGATCCATGCCTTCGACGGGGATGTGAAACATTTTTGACGCGGTGGCGGCATGAATGTCGGCGCCCCGGGCAAAAGCGTCTTTTAATCCTTCGACGTTCGCGACGTGCGCCATCAGCCTCAGCTCGATCTGCGAATAATCCGCAGACAAAAGGACTTTGCCCTTTTCCGCGATGAACGCGCGGCGAATTTCGCGGCCTTCTTCGGAACGGACGGGGATGTTTTGCAGGTTCGGATCGTTTGAGGACAGGCGGCCCGTCGAGGTGACCGTCTGCATGAAATTCGTATGCACGCGTCCCGTCCGCGGGTTGATCTGTTCCTGCAACGCGTCGGAATAGGTGCTTTTCAATTTTGAATACTGCCGCCATTCCAAAATTTTCGCGGCAATTTCAACGCCTTCGTCAACCAAAGTTTCCAAAACGGCGGCTTCGGTTGACCATGAACCGGTTTTCGCGTTTTTCGTGCTGCCCTTTAACCCCATTTTATCAAACAGGATTTTTCCCATTTGTCCCGGCGAATTTAAATTAAATTCTTCGCCGGCCAGTTCGAATATTCGCTTTTCAAGGTCTTTGATCCGCGCGCCGAAAGAATCGCTGAGCTTTTGAAGTTCCTTATCGCAAACTTTGATTCCCGCGCGCTCCATATTGAACAGGACGGGAACGGTCGGGCGGTCAAACAATTCATAAATGCCGACCATCCGCTCGTTCAGCAGGCGGCGTTTTAAATAGTGATACAGGCGAAGCGTGATGTCGGCGTCTTCGGCGGCATAATCGCAGGCGGGCTGCAATTCGACGCGGTCAAAAGTGATTTTCAGCTTTCCTTTGCCGCAAACGTCTTCGTAACGGATCGTTTGATAATCCAAGAACAACTCCGCCAATTCGTCCATGCCGTGCCCGTGCGCCGCGCCGTCAAGGTCATAGGACAACACCATCGTGTCTTCAATCGGCGTGATGTCCAATTCGTCGCCGTATTCGTTGGCAAAGACGTGCCAATCATATTTGACGTTATGCCCGACTTTCAAAACGCTTTTGTCCGTCAGCAGAGGTTTAAGAATATCCAAAGCCTCGCTGACGGAAAGCTGTTTGATTTCTTCGACGGAATCTTCCGCGCCGCCGAACAGTTCGCCCTGTTTCGCCTTTCCTTTGTGGCGCAAGGGAACGTAACAGGCTTTTCCTTCCTCGCAACACAGAGAGAATCCGACGATGCGCGCCCGCGTTTGGGACAGGGAATCCGTTTCCGTATCAACGGCGACGACGCCTTTTTTGATCGCGTCGTCCACCCATTTTTGCAAAACGTCGGGCGTTTGAATCAGGGTATATTCTTTTTTGACTTCCCGAATTTCGGGCAGAGCGGGGCGGGGCAGGTTCGGCATGGTTTCCGCCCGCGCCGTTATCCAGTTCGGCAACTTGGACAGCAAACTTTTAAAGGTTTGTTTTTCAAGGAATTTTTTGATTTTTTCACTATCGGGCACTTTGACGGCAAACGCATCCAAAGGCACTTCGACGGGCGCAAAAGCGTCAAGCGTTACCAATTTTTTTGAAAGGCGCGCCATATCGGCGTCCTTGATCAGGGCTTCGCGGCGTTTGGGCTGCTTGATGTTTTCGGCGTTGGCCAGCAGGTTTTCCAAAGTACCGTATTCGTTGATCAATTGCGCCGCCGTTTTTAACCCGATTCCCGAAACGCCCGGAACGTTGTCGGTTGAATCCCCCGCCAAAGATTGGACGTCGACAACCTTGTCGGGCGTTACGCCGAATTTTTCCAAGACTTGTTCAACGTCAACGACGCGCTGTTTCATCGGATCAAAGATCGTAACCCCCGAACCGACCATTTGCATCAAATCTTTGTCGCTGGAAACGATCGTTACTTCAATGCCCCGCTCGTGCGCCAGACGGGCATAAGTCGAAAGCAGGTCGTCGGCTTCGTAGCCTTCCATTTCGACCTGTGCGACGTCAAAAGCCTCAACGGCTTGGCGAAGGATGGGGAATTGCGGAATCAGCGCTTCGGGCGTTTCCCTTCGCGTCGCCTTGTACGCGGGATAGATTGTTTGGCGAAAGGTTACGCGCGCGGCGTCAAACACGACGGCCAGATAGTCCGCGGGCATTTCCTTGATCAGCTTCATCAGCATGTTGCAAAAGCCGTATACGGCATTGACGGGCGTTCCGTCGTCGCGCCCCATCGGCGGCAAAGCGTAAAAAGCGCGGAAAATGTATCCCGAACCGTCAATCAGAACGGCTTTTTTACGTTCGGTCGTTTGTTCCATTCTTTTTCTCCGCACAAAATACAGCCCTTTCTTTTTTATGACAGAGAACGCGCCAAAATCAAACAGGAAAAAAGCCCCCGAAGGGGCTTTTCGCTTTATTCGTTCGAATCTGCGGTAACCCATTCTCCCAACGAAGCCGCAAAACGCAGAATATAGGGCAGGGACTGATATTCGAAAAAATAGTGAACTATATTGCAAATAACAATTATTT
>CALXYE010000002.1 GCA_944392845.1 uncultured Alphaproteobacteria bacterium | reverse complement strand
GAACGTTCGGTTTCGTTTGCCCCGAAATGAAGACGATTTATCTGAATTCTGCGGCAAGCGACGGACATTTGACGGAAACGCTGGTTCATGAGGCTCGCCATATCCAGCAGCATGTCAACGGCATTCCCTCCGATCACGGGGAATTCGTCCTGCGCGACGCTTTAAAGCTCAGCCGCGCGAAAGAAGCCGATGCCGAAACGATCGGCGCTTCCGCCGCATACGAGATTATGGTCAACGGCGGCGGCCGCGCAGCATGGGACGCTTTGACGGAAAAGGCGCCGCAGATCACGAAAGGAATGCTTGACGCTGCGGAACGCGAAGGCGCGCCTTTGACGCATAAGATGATGCAGGGGGCGTTTGACGGATGGTATAAAAATCCCGCCGTCATGCGTATTTACGAAGACAGCTATATGATGACCGAATGTTTGGGCGGTTCCTGCGATTCCCGAAACGATCCGCGGAATTATTTTAAGCGCGAAATGTCGTCAAAGGAAATGGTTTCGGCTTTTTGTCTGGATGCCGAAGGCAAAGGGTACCAATCGGACAGGCCGAACGTTCTTGACGAACCCGAACGCCTTCAGGTTCAGCAAAAAGTGCTGGATATGGCAAAAAGCGTTAACGAGAATCGCCGAATCAACGGTTTGACGCCCGATTATTCTTACCGCAGTCTTTACTTATGGGGCGAAGCGCCGAAAACGGTTGAAAAGGCTTCGAATCAAGCCGTCTTGAACGCCGTTGCCGCAAAAAAGATGTCCCGATAATTTTTTTGTTTCCCGTTTGTTCTTTTTTGCTTGAAAAGACGGGAACAAACAGGGTACATTTCCGATGTTGCCCCCAAGCCGTTTTTGTGGGATAAGAGAGGTCGGATATGGATCAAACCGTTTTGCATTTAGTGGACAAGGATACGATGGATAAAGAAAAAGCTTTGAGTGCCGCCCTGAGCCAGATTGAACGCGCGTTCGGCAAAGGGTCGATCATGCGTTTGGGACAGCGTGAAAACGCCGTGGAGATTCCCGCGATTTCAACGGGGTCTTTGGGCTTGGACATCGCTTTGGGGATCGGCGGCCTGCCGCGCGGCAGAATCATTGAAGTCTACGGTCCCGAAAGTTCGGGAAAGACGACGCTGGCCCAGCACGTCGTGGCACAGGCGCAAAAGGCGGGCGGAAAATGCGCGTATATTGATGCCGAGCACGCCCTTGATCCCGGATATGCGGCAAAACTGGGCGTCAATTTGGACGAATTGCTGATCGCTCAACCCGATACCGGGGCGCAGGCGTTGGAAATCGCCGACACTTTGGTGCGTTCGGGGGCGATTGACGTACTGGTCGTCGATTCCGTCGCGGCTTTGGTGCCTAAGGCGGAGCTTGAGGGAGAAATGGGCGATTCTCACGTCGGGATGCAGGCGCGACTGATGAGCCAGGCATTGCGCAAGCTGACGGCTTCGGTCGCGCGTTCGAACACGCTGATCATCTTTATCAACCAGTTGCGTATGAAAATCGGCGTCATGTTCGGCAATCCGGAAACGACGACGGGCGGCAACGCTTTGAAGTTCTATGCGTCGGTGCGTATGGAAATCCGCCGCGGCGCGCAAATTAAGGACAAGGACGAAACGATCGGCAACAATACGACCGTCAAGATTGTTAAAAACAAGGTCGCGCCTCCGTTCAAAACGGTTGAATTCGACATTATTTACGGCGAAGGCATTTCTAAAACGGGCGAGCTGATTGATTTGGGCGTCAAAGCGGGCTTGGTCGAAAAATCGGGCGCTTGGTTCTCTTACAAAGGCCAGCGTTTGGGGCAGGGGCGCGAAAATGCCAAGCAGTATCTGAAAGACAATCCGCAGATCGCCGACGAGATCGAAAAACAGATCCGTTCCAATGCGGGGCTTTTGTCGCACCAGATGATTCTGGGCGAAGAAGAGGCGGCCGAGGCGGAAAAGGACGCATAAGACGTTCATGACAATAAAAAACGGCTCCCGATAAAAAGGGCGCCGTTTTTTTATAAAGGGTACGGCTGTCGCAACGGACGACCCCGATTTTCCGACGTTCACGGCGAAAACGCGGCAACGTGGAAGGGCTTGACGTAATCGGAAAGAGGCGGAAAAGGATTTTTTATAAGAAGGCAGGTTTTGACGGGGTGTTTTAAAGGGAAAGGCGGGGCGTTTTGTTTGCGTTGCGTTTTTTTGAAATCGGGACGGGAAAGCGCGGAGATTCAGATAAAAACTCCTTCCGCGTCCGGGAAATGCCGCGCGTGAAAGGAACAAAAATGCCGAAATCGTGAAAGCGCCGTACATTGATACATGGCACGAATGCGGAAGCGGAACTCCTTTCGGCGCTTTTGCAGTTCGGATAATGCTTAACAGAGAAGAGCGACGGTGTTATCTTTTTTCGTTTTCAACGGATGGAGCGTAAGGATGGACGGCGTTATTTCGGCTTTGTCTGATTTTGTATGGGGAGCGCCCGTTTTGATTTTGCTGATCGGAACGGGGCTTTATTTGACGATCCTGTTGCGCGGGTTGCAGTTCAGAAAGCTGTTTTACGGATTAAAGCAGGCTTTTTCAAAGCATCCCGATAACGGGGCGGAAGGGGATATTTCCCATTTTCAGGCATTGATGACGGCTTTGGCGGCGACGGTCGGCACGGGAAACATTGTCGGCGTTGCGACCGCCGTCGTGTTGGGCGGGGCGGGCGCGCTGGCGTGGATGTGGCTATCCGCCTTGGTCGGCATGGTAACCAAGTACGGCGAGGCCGTTTTGGCCGTTAAGTACCGTGTAACGGATGAAGACGGCAAAATGGCGGGCGGCCCGATGTATTATTTGGAATACGGCTTGAAGTGCAGACCGCTGGGAATCGCCTTTGCCGTTTTCGCCGTGTTCGCTTCCTTCGGAATCGGCAGCGGCGTTCAAACGAATTCCATTGCGGCGGCGCTGTCGGATGCTTTTCGCGTTCCTCCCGCAATGACTTCCGTCGTCCTCGGCGTTTTAACGGCTTCGGTCATCCTGGGCGGCATCCGTTCCATCGGGCGGGTCGTCGCGTTTTTCGTGCCGTTTATGATGGTCTTTTACGTTGCGTTTTGCTTATATGCCGTTTTGACGCATTTATCAGAGGTTCCGTCGGCGTTTCGGATGATTTTTGAATCTGCTTTTTCGGCACAAGCGTTTGCGGGCGGCGCCGTCGGTGCGGCAATACGGTACGGGGTTGCGCGCGGCGTTTTTTCCAACGAAGCGGGATTGGGGTCTGCGCCGATTGCGGCTGCGGCGGCAAAAAGCGATTATCCGGGCAGGCAGGCATTGATTTCCATGACGCAGGTCTTCTTGGACACGATCGTGATTTGCACGATGACGGGATTGGTTTTGATTTTGGGCGGCAAGACGGACGGCAGTCTGAACTGGGCGGAGCTGACGGCATACAGTTTCAGGGCTTTGTTGGGCGGTGCCGGAAAGTATGTCGTCGCGTTAAGTTTGCTGTTTTTTGCGTTTTCGACGGTTCTGGGGTGGTCGTATTACGGCGAACGTTGCATTTATTATTTATTCGGACGAAAAGCCATATTGCCGTACAAATGTGTTTTCATTGCGATGGCGATGGCGGGGGCCGTTGCGCCGAATTTGGAAACGGTCTGGAACGTGTCGGATATTTTCAACGGATTGATGGCGATCCCGAATTTGATCGGCCTGCTGGGGTTGTCGGGAGTCATCGCGTCGGAAACAAAAGCGTTTCAAAACGTGATGGATCGGGAACGAAAAGAAACGGATGATGCGGTATAAGCGCTTTTTGTTTCAATACGTTATTCGTTCGGCGCAACAAAAGTGAAGGACAGTTTAAAAAAATCTTGATTTCCGAATTTCGGAGTGATATATACAAATCCGTGCCGTTAAGGTATCTTATCGCGGGATGGAGCAGTCCGGTAGCTCGTCAGGCTCATAACCTGAAGGTCGTGAGGTTCAAATCCCACTCCCGCACCCAAAAAAGAAACCGCCGAAAAGGCGGTTTTTTTGTGCCTGTTTAAAAAATTTTTGAAATAGAATTTTATTCTTTTTCTTCGTTAAAAGTTGGAGTATTCCACAAAATACGGGTGTTGTTATAAAAGGAGCGCAAAGATGCTTTCCGAAAAATATGCAGGGATGCTGAGCAAAACGTCGGTTATCAGAGATATGTTTTATTTTGCCTGTGACAGGGCGGAAAAATACGGTTCAAATAATGTTTTTGATTACAGCATCGGCAATCCTTCGGTGCCCGTTCCTCGGGAATACAACGAAACGATCAAAAAATTATTGGATGATCCTGATTTTGTTTCGATTCACGGATACAGTCCGAACTTGGGGATTTTATCGGTAAGGGAAGCGATCGCGGCATATTTAAATAAAACGTTTGATATGTCTTACGGTGCAGAGCACATATTTATAACATCGGGAGCGGCTTCCGCTTTGTGTCATGCAATTCGGTGCGTGATGCGCCCCGGCGAAGAGGTGATTGTTTTCGCGCCGTATTTTCCCGAATATCGCCCGTATGTTGAACTGGCGGGCGGAGCCTTAAATGTCGTTCCGGCAGATACGGAGACCTTTCAAATAAACTTCGATAAGTTAAAAGAAGCTTTGAACGAAAAGACGGCGGCCGTTATCGTAAATTCGCCCTGCAATCCGTCAGGAGTCGTTTTTTCCGACAAAACGTTAAAAGAGCTGTCAGGCATATTGGAAGAAGCTCAGCGTAAATACGGGCATGAAATATTTATTATTTCGGACGAACCGTATCGTGAAATTGCTTTTGACGGGATACAAGTGCCGTATGTGTCAAAATATTATGCCAATACGATATCGTGTTATTCGTTTTCAAAATCCTTGTCCGTTCCGGGCGATCGCATAGGGTATTTGGCCGTTAATCCTTCCGCCGTCGGGGCTGACATGCTTGTGGCGATGTGCGGGCAGGTGTCGCGCGGATTGGGCCATAATTGTCCGACGGCCTTTATTCAGCTGTCCATTGGAAAGATGATCGGGAAAACGGCGGATTTAAGCGTTTATGAACGCAATATGAATTTATTGTACGATGCTTTTAATGCGTTGGGAATGAAATGTGTCCGCCCGAACGGGACATTTTATCTGTTTCCGAAGTCTCCCGAACCGGATGCCAAGAGCTTTTGCGAAAAAGCAAAATACAACAATCTGATTTTTGTTCCCGGAGACTGTTTCGGTTGTCCCGGTCATTTCAGAGTTTCGTTCTGCCATGATACGGATACGGTCAGGCGCAGTATTGATGTTTTGAAAGATTTTATGCGTAAGACTTACGCTCAAGCATAGAAAGACGGAACGCTTCGTTTTACGGGTAAAGAAAGCGGGGCTTGTCTGTTTTTTGCCGCAAAATATAAAGGAGGCGCGCAACAGTATCCGCCGTGTCCGAAATATGACGCGGACGGAGATGAACTGCCGATACAAAACGTGTCTTACTTCGCTTCGATAAAGCGAATATGTTTGCGCGAAGGTTGAATAAGGACAAAGTTCACGTTATGATTCGCGCAAAGAGGTGAATTTTTATTAAACGACAGTTGAAAAACGAACCGTCTTTCTATATTTTTTCAAAGGATTTCGGATAAAGAGGGGAAAAATGTTTCCGATTTTTGCGGTCGTTTTTATTTTGGCAGCCGTTCTTCTTTATAATAAGACGATTTTGGAAAAAAGCCGCGCGGAAGTGCTGGATCGTCCTTTCGTTCCTTCGGCGGATAAGATCAAGGTCATCAAATCCATCAGAAAATTGATCGTTCAGCGGGACGGTCAAATCGTCAGGCAATACGATATTGATCTGGGGGCTTCTCCCGTCGGGCGCAAGGAACGCGAAGGCGACGGAAAAACGCCCGAAGGGGGCTACGTCATTTCGGGGCGTAATCCGAAAAGCCGTTATTTTCTGTCTTTGCGCATTTCCTATCCCAACGGCGAAGACCGGCGCAAAGCTGAAACGGCGGGCGTTTCCCCCGGCGGAGACATTATGATTCACGGATTGAAAAATTCTTTGTTTCTGATCGGTTTCAGAAAGCCTTTGAAAAAAGATTGGACGCAGGGCTGTATCGCCGTCAGCAATAAAGATATGGCCGAGATCTGGAGTTTTACGGCCGACGGGACGCCCGTCGAGATTTTACCCTGACTTCAAACGATGATTTGTCTTAGGATTTCGTCCGTATCCAGCAGGCGAACGGCGCGCGCGAATGCGTCGGGTTCCGATAAAACCGTGTAATAGTTCTTTTTTATTTCGGGCGCTTTCTTTAAAGCTTCCAAGAACTCCTTTTTATCAAACGGAGCCTGTCGCACAAAATCTAAAAATCCCGTATTCGTCAAAACGGAGCGGACGTCTGCGAAATTAGCGTTGTTTTGTAACAGGGCGCAAAGATACGTCGCCGCGCCGACTTGGATGCCGTGCATTTTCGGATTCCGGCTTACGGCGTCCAAAGCATGCGAAATCAGGTGTTCCGAACCGCTGGCGGGTCTGGAGGTTCCGGCGATTTCCATTGAAAGACCGCTGATGAGCAGAGAATTTGCCAGACTGCGCTGAAATTCGGGGCTGCGGATGTCGAACGTGTGTTTTAAAAATAAAATGTCCAAGGAATTATACGCCATCAGCGACGCGAAATCGTTAAAGCGCTCCGATCCTTTTTTAAAGGCCGTTTTCCAATCGGACAGGGCGGTGATTTTTGAAACCATATCTCCGATGCCCGAATATAAAAAGACGGCCGGGTTGCTTTTGATGACATCCAGATCAATGACGACGCCGAACGGAATGCCCGATTTGACGGACTTGCGCTTCCCTTCTACGGTCAACGAAGAAGAAGGACTGCAAAAACCGTCGTTTGAAACCGCCGTCGGCACGCTGATATACGGAATTTTTAAAAGATAGGCGGCATATTTTGCAAAATCTAATGCTTTTCCGCCGCCGACGCCGACAACGGCATTGATTTCGGGGGACAGTGAAAATGCGGTATGCGTGATGGCGTCTATATCGATATTCGTAACGGTCTTGTTATATTTAACGGCGACGCCTTGCGTTTTCAGTCCGCGATAAAGCGATTCGCCGACGATGTTTTCTATGCCTTCTCCGAAAAACAGGGCGATGTTTTTTATTTCTTTGTCAATCAGGTACTTGCCGATTTTCGGAATCTTGCCTTCGCCGATTTTAAGCAGGTAAGGGATGTCTATTTGTTTGTTCGTATAAATTTGGTTCAGACGCATCTTACATCCTTTCGATATAGTTTCCGATGTCTTTAAAACCGTTAAATTTTTGCGTTTTTATTCCGTCTTTCAAACATTTTTTCAATAAAAGTTTTCGGGCAAAGACGACGTCCGCGATACGGGCGGGAGCCAGGTCGGGAGGGCCGTCTCCCGCAAAAATGACGAAATGTCCCGCATCTTTTTGGCTTTTTGCCAGTTTGTATTTCGATATGCCGACCTCTGCGTCGTAATAAGGAGCGTTTTTGTCGGGAGCCGTCATGACCAATCCCGTTTCGGGAGAGTACTCCCCTTTGTTGGATATAAGGGTAACGCCGTATTTTTGCAGTCTGTTTCCCAATAAGCGTCGGATGTAATAATCGTTTCCCGCGCTGCAGACGAAAAGTTTAATCCCTTTTTCGACGCACAGTTCCCAAACGGCGTCAAGGTCGGGATCAAGCCTGATCCCGTCAATCAGGGCGTTCAGGTCATCCGTCTTCACGCGGATCTGCGCGAACATTTCCCTGAGGGCTTCAAAATGTGTTTTTTGCCCTGCCAAATACTCGCGCCAAGGCTTTAAAGCCCGTTCGTCAAAATAGGCTTTGTCCGTATAGGCGAAAATATTGTCGTCGGTAATTGTTCCGTCGAAATCGCTGATAAAAACGGTGTTTTCAGGCGTCATGTTATTGCCCCGCATTTTTCTTTCCGTATTCCGATTGTACAGGAGCCCGCGAATTTGTCAAAAATCAACGGGAGGAGGTAAAATTATTGAAAGAATAAATAAAAAACGCCGTATTTTTTTTTAGAAACGTTATACGTTTGCCGAATTGCGGTGCGATATAACGGCAGGTAAGTGACGGCCTGCGGCGTCGTCGGCAAGCCGACCGAACTTGCGCCCGCTCGTAACGTTCCCGTTCCGTCCGCCAAAAAAAAGGCCCCCTTTCGGGAGCATCTTTTCTGGCGTCAGTCGCCGAGGTTGATAACCATCCTTTGGCTGTTTCCCCTCAAGGGGCGCCTCGGCCGTGCGGCCTGCGGCGTCGTCGGCAAGCCGACCGAACTCGCGCTCGCTCGTAACGTTCCCGCTCCGTCCGCCAAAAAAAAGCTCCCTTTCGGGAGCATCTTTTCTGGCGGATGGAGCGAGATTCGAACTCGCGAGAGGCTTTAGACCCCTACACACTTTCCAGGCGTGCGCCTTCAACCGCTCGGCCATCCATCCGCAACTGTTTTCGGATTATGTGTATATATGATCGGAAAACAAAAAACAAGAGTTTATTTCCTAAAATCTTTAAGACCGCCGATTAGATTTTATCTTGAATTTTTTACGGACGGATCTAAAGTAAAAACTCTCCGCTTGTTTTACGAAATTTTAAGCAGATGTTCTTTAAACTTTTTTCGATAGGGCTGTTTCCCGAAGGAATAAAATAATGTTTATTTGCAGGTTGACGGGCTGGTGTCTGGTGCTGATCGCCGTACTGACGGCTTCGGCAGAGGCCGTCGTAGCTTTGGGAACGGGCGATCACGTCGGCATTGCCGCATCGGATGTTTTCACGATAATCACGGGCGTAACGCCCGATGTACATGATACGTTTGCGGGAAAAATCATGCTTTGGCCCGCGTGGGTCGTCATCGGAGCGGTCGGATTGTTTTTGCTTGCCGCGTTCAGAAATAAAAAAAGCAGATCTTCTTTCGTCAAGTGATTTAAAACAGTTTCTTGCCTTTTTGTTCCGCTAACTTCTTTTCCAAAAACATTGTTTGGCGCGTCACGCCGTATTTTTCATCCCTTAAAGCCATAAACGTTTCCGAGCTTAACAGCGATTTTAAAGGCGACAGCTCTACTCTTGCCCGAACGATTTCGACAACGGCGGAATACAGCTCGTAGGTGTCCAATTCCAAAGACCTGTACGCCCGCCGCCTGTCCGTTAAATACCGATCATCAGCCCCGGGGGCGGTCAACCCGCCGAAAGTCGGATCTATGATCATCAGGCGGCCTTCCCAAACGGCAAAGCGCCCTTTTGATTCGTTATGGTCTATGATCGCGTCCGCCATGCTGTATATTTGCAGGTTTTGAGAATAATAACATCGGATTTTCGTCGCCGTTCCGTCAATGTTCGGTAAAGATTTTTCGTATCTTTCGACCCTTCTGAGAAAAGCCAGCTTCGCTCCTTGCGATACGGACGTCAATATCCGATTTTCCCGCAACCGCAAGGGATAAGGCGGTACGCGGGAAAACAAGTCTCTGATTGTACTGAAAATTTCCATGGGCGTTATTCGTCCCCGATGCGCAAAGCTTCTATAAACGCGGATTGAGGGATTTCAACCTTACCGAACTGGCGCATGCGCTTTTTGCCTTCTTTTTGCTTTTCAAGCAGCTTGCGCTTGCGCGTGATGTCGCCGCCGTAACACTTCGAGGTGACGTCTTTACGGAAGCCCGCGATGTCTTCCCTGGCAATGATTTTGCCGCCGATGGCCGCTTGAATGGGAATTTTGAACTGGTGGCGGGGAATCAGTTCTTTTAAGCGCGCGCAGATCTGGCGTCCGCGCCGCTCGGCGTCCGAACGGTGCGACAAAAACGACAGAGCGTCGACGGTTTCCGAATTGACAAGAATCGTAACTTTGACCAGATCGCCTTCTTTGTATCCGGAAAGTTCGTAGTCAAAACTGGCGTATCCTCGCGTGATAGATTTTAAGCGGTCATAAAAATCAAAGACGATCTCGTTCAAAGGCAACTCATAGACCAGCATGGCGCGGCTGCCGACATAGGTCAGATTTTCCTGTATGCCGCGCCGTTCCGTGCACAGTTGTAAGACGGCGCCCAGATAATCGTCCGGCACCAATATTGTCGCCTTGACCCACGGTTCTTCAATGGATGCAATACGGACGACGTCGGGAAAATCGGCGGGATTGTGCAGCTCTAACAGCTCTCCGTTCGTCATGTGCATTTTATAAACGACGCTCGGCGCCGTCGTGATCAAATCCAAATCAAATTCGCGGCTGAGGCGTTCTTCAATGATCTCCATATGGAGCAACCCCAAAAAGCCGCAACGAAAGCCTTGTCCTAAGGCGGCGGATTTTTCGGGGACGAATTCAAAGCTGGCGTCATTAAGCTGTAATTTTCCCAAGGCGTCGCGCAGATTTTCATAATAGCTCGTATCCAAAGGAAACATACTGCAAAAAACGACGGGAATGCTCGGTTTAAATCCGGGAAGGGGCTCCGCGGCGGGCAGGTCAATCTTATTGATGGTGTGGACGATTTCAGGATTGCCGTCCAGCGTTATACGATCGGAAGAGAAGCGTAGAGGGCAAGAGGGTAGATCTCGG
>CALXYE010000001.1 GCA_944392845.1 uncultured Alphaproteobacteria bacterium | reverse complement strand
CCCAAAGAAAAAGGCAGATTTTCCATATGTTTTATCCGTTTTCCGTTACGCTCAGCGCCGCTTTTGCCAGCTGTGCCGCGGCATCGGTTTTTACCCGTTGCCGCACTTTCTCAGATGCCGTTATAAGCGTTTTCGGATGATTTAACAATTCCTGAATTTTAAGGGCAAGCGTTTCGGGGGTAAAATCGGGTTCTTCAATGACAAAGGCGCCGCCCGTTTCCGCCAAAGCCCGCGCGTTTGCAAGCTGATGCGCGTCGGCGGAGCGGTATATCGGGACGATGATCGCGGGACGGCCCGCCGCCGCCGCTTCCGCCAGGCTGGAAGCCCCCGCGCGGCAAATGAGCAAATGCGCCTTTTTCAAACGTTCGGGCATATCGGTAAAGAACGCCGCCGTTTCGGCGTCTATGCCGCCGTTTTTATAAATTTCTTTTACGTTTTCAAGTTCGTCCTCGCGGCATTGCTGGACGATTTTGAGTTTTGACTTCAAATCGTCAGGAAGGCTTTTCAGTGCGGCGGGGACGACATCGCCGAAAATTTTGGCGCCTTGGCTGCCTCCCGTAATCAAAATGTTAAAAGGCGGTTCGGGCGCAGGGTAGGATTCTTTTACCAACGCCAGAATGTCGGGGCGCAGAGGGATGCCCGTAAATGCCGTCTTAACGCCTGCGGGAAGGCGGCCGACCGTCGGAAAGGTTGTCGCGATCAAAGCTCTTTGAGATGCTAAGAAACGGTTTGCGCCTCCCAAAACGGCATTTTGTTCGTGCAAAACCAAGGGAATCTTCAGAAGCGTTGCCGCAAAGCACGCGGGAAAAGCGGCGTAGCCGCCGAAACCGACAACGGCGGCGGGTTTTTCCTTCATTAAAATTTTTAAGGACTGCAAAACGCCCAATCCCAAAAGGAATAAGCCTTTGAGCTTGAAAAAAAGCCCCTTTCCCGCGTATCCCGCCGCGAACACGCGGTATTCCTTCGCCGAAGGGAATTTTCCCGCGAATGAATTTCCTCTTTTGTCCGTAACGAAGCAAACGGCGCATCCCGCTTTTTCCAGTTCTTTGGCCAAAGCTACGGCGGGAAAGACGTGTCCGCCCGTTCCGCCGGCGGTCAGGATGAATTTTTTCCCAGAGTTCATGTATGTTCCCTTATGTTGTTCGTCGTTCGGGTCAACGCCAAAACCATTCCCATGCCGAACCCCAGCGACAGCAGGGAGGACCCGCCGTAGGAAATGAACGGCAACGTCATGCCTTTGGTCGGAATCATGCTGAGCGTCGAGGCGATGTTAACGAACGCCTGCATGCCGAACTGGGTCAGAAGCCCCGAAACGGCTAAAAGCGTGAACAGGTTTTTATCTTTGAAAATCAGGAAAAAGCCGCGCAGAACGATGACGGCGAACAGGATAACGACGGCGGCGCAGATGATGACACCGTATTCCTCCGCGGCGACGGCCATAATGAAATCGGTATGCGCGTCGGGCAGAATGTTTTTCACATGCCCTTCGCCGGGGCCGCGTCCGAACAGTCCGCCGTTGCGGACGGCTTCCAATGCCGTTCTGACTTGGAACGTGTCGCCCGCCTGAGGATTTATGAACCTGTCTATGCGGGATTGGACGTGCGGGATGGTGTAATAAGCCGTGACCGAACCGACGGCGCCCAGAAAGGCCAGAATATAGACGGCGACCATCGGAATGCCGCTTAAAAACAGCTCTATGCCGAAAATGGCGCTGACCGTCAGGGTCATGCCGAAATCGGGCTGAAAGATTAAAAGCGCCGCCAAAACGGCGTAAACGGCCGATGCCGATAAGGCTCCCGGAAACTTTTCCTGCTTTTTCCCCAAAGACAGAAGCCATGCCGCAACGACGGCGAAGGCGGGTTTGGCGATTTCGGACGGTTGAACCGATATGCCGAAGATGCGGATCCAGCGCGACGATCCTTTAATTTCCGATCCGCCGGCCAATACCAAAACCAGCAGGACGAACGCGGCGGCTAAGGCGGCTAAAGCCATCAGCCGCACCGTCCGCGGTTTTTGCATGGAAACGAACAGCATGACGCAAACGGCCAAAAACAGGAAAACGGCCTGATGTTTGATCAGGTAATACGTTTCCAGATTTAATTTTTCCGCAATTGCGGGGGTCGCCGAAAACGACAGGACGATTCCAATCCCGAACAAAATGAACAATGCGCCCAAAAGGTAGCGGTCAACCGTCCACCACCACTGGCCGATGACGCTGTCGTCCGTTCTGGCGATCGTTGTTTTCATCGGCTTACCTGATTTTCAACGTGGAAAGGGCGATCAGTCCCAAGATCATGGAAATGATCCAAAAACGCACGACGACGGTTTGTTCGTGCCATCCCAGTTTTTCGAAATGATGATGCAGGGGAGCCATTTTAAAGATACGCTTTCCCGTCATTTTGAACGAAATGACCTGCAGAATGACGGACACGGTTTCAACGACGAACAACCCGCCCGCGATCGCCAAAACGATTTCGTGCTTCGTCGCGACGCTGAGAATGCCCAAAGCGCCGCCCAAGGCCAGCGATCCCGTATCGCCCATAAAGATCTTGGCGGGCGGGGCGTTGAACCATAAAAAGCCCATGCCCGCGCCGATCATCGCGCCGCAGAAAACGGAAAGTTCTCCCGTTCCCGCAATATAGGGAAGCTGCAGGTATGAGGCAAAAGAAACGTGCCCCGACATGTACGCGATAATCATAAAGACGGCGGCGACGATCATCATCGGAACGGTAGCCAGCCCGTCCAATCCGTCCGTCAGGTTGACGGCGTTGGAAGAACCGACGATAACGAACATTGCAAACGGGACGTAAAAGACCCACAGGTCAAGCACGATCTTTTTAAAGAAGGGGAACGTCAATCCCGTCGCGACGGTTTCGGGCGTTAATTCCGTTATGTACCAAACGGCCAGCCCCGCGAACGAAAACTGGAGCAGCAGTTTCAGCTTTCCCGGCAATCCGCCGCAGGTATGTTTTGAAACTTTCAAATAATCGTCCAGAAAACCGATCAGTCCGTAAGAAAGCGTCAAAAGCAACGCCGCCCAAACGAACCCGTTTTTCAGATCCGCCCATAAAAGCGTCGAAACGGCAATGCCCGCCAAAATCATCAACCCGCCCATCGTCGGCGTTCCTTTTTTGGTCAGCAGGTGACTTTCGGGGCCGTCTTCGCGAATCGGCTGTCCGCCGTGTTGCATTTGCTTTAATGTCGAAATCAGCTTCGGACCGATAAGAAAACACACGATAAGCGCCGTAAAGATCGCGCCGCCCGTCCTGAACGTCAGATATTTAAAGATGTTCAGAAAGGAATATTCCGAGGATATCGGATAAAGCAGGTTGTAAAGCATTATTTTTTTCCGTTTTTCAAAGCGTCAACGATCAAAGACATGCGGCTGCCGTTCGAACCTTTGACAAGGACGACGTCTCCGTCCCTGATGTCGCAGGCGATATGTTCCGCCAGTTCGGCGGCGGTCTTTTCTTTGCGTCCCCGCATCTGTCGCGGCAGCTGGTCAAACAACAGCCCCGTGTTTTCGCCGACGGCGTACAGCAGGTCGATATCGTTTTCGACCAGGTCAACCGCCAACCCCTTGTGCAGGGAAGGCGCAAAGGCGCCTAACTCGAGCATGTCGCCCAACACGGCGATGCGGCGCCCTTGTCCTTCGGGCGTCAAACCGCCCAAAACTTTGATCGCCGCCCGCACGGATTCGGGATTCGCGTTATAGGCGTCGTCAATCAGGACGAACGTTCCGCCTTTTCCGCAGGACAGGACAAAGCGCTGTCCGCGTCCCTTGGGGACGGGCAGTTGGGACAATCCCTGCAAGGCCGTCGGCATATCGACGTCCAAGGCCTTTAACACGCCCGCAACGGCCAAAGAGTTGGAAACCTGATGTTCTCCGGGTAGCTTCAGCGTCCATGAATATTCCGTGCCGAAAACCTTTGCGCGGACGCGGGTCTTGTTCATTTCCTGCCTGCAATCGGTCAGGGCGACGTCGTTTTCCGCATTTTTGCCGAAGAAATAAACGTAAGCCAGCCCGCGCTTTTCCGTTTCGTTTTTCAGCATGGCGAAATGCCTGTTGTCGGCGTTCAAAAAGACTTTGCCGTTTTTATCCATGCCGTCGAATATTTCGGATTTTGCGGAAACGGTATCCTCTTCGGTCGGGAAAAATTCGCGATGGGCGGAACCGATCATCGTAACGACGGCGATGTCGGGATGCGCCAACATCGTTAAGTCGTGCATTTCTCCCGCATGGTTCATGCCCATTTCAATGACGGCAAAATCCGTCGTTTTCGGCATTCGCGCCAAAGTCAGCGGCATGCCGATCTGATTGTTCAGGTTGCCTTGCGTGCAATGCGTTCTGCCGACGGCGGTCAGCGCGTAACGCAACATTTCTTTCGTGCTTGTTTTACCCGAACTGCCCGTAATGCCGATGACTTTTGCGCGGCCGCGCGCGCGGGCGCGGCGCGCCATGGCTTCCAAAGCCTTCAGCGTGTCTTTGACGACGATTGCTTTTTCTGCGGGAACGCCTTCGGGAAGCTCCGAAACCAAAACGCCCGCCGCGCCTTTTTCCAAAGCGCCCGCCGCGAACAGATGTCCGTCCGAATGCCCGCCTTTTACGGCGACGAACAGGTCCCCCCTTTCGACGGTGCGCGAATCGATGGAAACGCCCGTCGCTTCAAAATATCCCGCCGCTTCGCCTTCGGTTGCGGCCGCGATTTCGTCGGACGTCCATAACGGAGAATCCGCCAGCATCACGGCTTTTTTTGCTTCTTCACGGTCGTCAAAGGGATAAACGACGCCGTTGATCAGCTGTCCCGTTTCGTGACCTTTTCCCGCCAGAATCAGAATGTCGCCCTGCCTTAATCCCGCGACGGCCGTTTCGATGGCCAAAGCGCGGTTTCCGATGTCGATGCCCTTGGGACAGGCGGGCAGAATCTGATCGCGGATGTCGTTCGCCTTTTCCGTTCTGGGATTATCGTCCGTAACGTAAACGACGTCCGCCAAACGGTCGGCGATTTCGCCCATTTGCGGGCGCTTTCCGGGGTCGCGGTCGCCGCCGCAGCCGAAC